>NZ_JBILRO010000016.1:0-28938 GCF_044372605.1 Phenylobacterium sp. | reverse complement strand
AGGGGCGTTCATCGCGCGCAATGTGGTGCTGATGCCGTCGTTCGTGAACATCGGCGCCTATGTGGACGAGGGGACCATGGTCGATGGCTGGGCCACGGTCGGGTCCTGCGCCCAGATCGGCAAGAACGTGCACCTCTCAGGCGGCGCAGGCATTGGCGGGGTGCTGGAGCCGCTGCAGGCCAATCCCACGATCATCGAGGACAACTGCTTCATCGGCGCGCGCTCCGAGGTCGCCGAGGGTGTGATCGTGCGGGAAGGCAGCGTGCTGTCGATGGGCGTCTACCTGACCTCGACCACCCCCATCGTCGACCGCAAGACCGGCGCGGTCTTCACCGGCGAGGTGCCGCCCTATTCGGTGCTGATGTCCGGATCGCGCCCCAACGCCATGGACCCGTCACTGCCCTCGACCTATTGCGCCGTGATCATGAAGACGGTGGACGAGCGCACCCGTTCGAAGACCTCGATCAACGAGCTGCTTCGGGACTGACCGGCGCCGGATAGGCGGTATCGCCTGCGATCGACCCGAGCGCCGCCCGGCGCCAGTCAAAGCCTTCTACGTCGCGCACTTTCTGCGCGACGATGTTGCTGTGGCAGTAGAGCGCCCTCACGGGCTGGAACCGCAGGTAACGATCGGCGTAGGCGGAGAAGCGCCCGACGATCGGGTTCTGCATCGCGGCCTCCACGCACTCGAAGCCCAGCGCCGGCGAAAACAGAGCCCTCAGACCCATGTCGCTGAACTGGAAGAAGTGCCAGGGCCGTTCGTGCGACGAATAGGAAAAGTGGGTCTCGACGAACACCAGCCCGCCCGGCTTCAGCACCTGGGCGATCTCCTCGGCAACCACCCACGGCATGGCCAGGTGTTCGAAGACCGCCGTCGAGTAGACCACATCGAACAAGCCCTCAACGAGGTCAGACAAGCGATGCGCGTCGCCGGCCACGTCGACGTTCGGACCCGGGTAATAGTCGAACCCGACATACTCCGCGTGCGACAGTCGACCCCGCATGGGCGGACCACCCGCCACCTCGCGGCTGCCGATCTCGAGGATGCGGAAGCCAGGCTTGTCGCCTGCCTCCACCACGCGGTCGGCAAAAGTCGCGTGAGCGGTCAGGCGGGTCGGACCCGGTACATCAGCCGCCAGATAGGCCTTGTCCAGGCGTGGTCCGGCCGCAGAGAGCACAAGGCGTAAAATAGTCCCGCCGACCTCACGCATCGCCGATGCCAATCCCAATGCCCTACTCCTGCCGGCCGCCGCGCAGAGCGTCGCCATCGTATCGCTCTATTTTGAATATAAGAACTATCGATTGGATCGATATCAATATGTTGCCTACATCCGTCTGCGAAGATCAGACGCTAGCAGGAGCCGCTCATGTCCACCGAGTCCAAATGCCCTATGGCGGGCGCACGCCGAGCCACCACCGCTGGCGCGTCTGGCAACGCGACCTGGTGGCCGAACCAGCTCAACCTCAGGGTCCTGCACCAGCACTCGCCCGTGTCCGACCCGATGGGCCCGGCTTTTGACTACGCAGCAGAGTTCAAGACGCTCGACCTCGATGCGGTGGTGGCCGACCTCCACGCCCTGATGACCGACTCCCAGGACTGGTGGCCCGCCGACTATGGCCACTATGGCCCCTTCTTCATCCGTATGGCCTGGCACAGCGCCGGCACCTATCGCACGGGCGATGGTCGCGGCGGCGCGGGCTCGGGCACGCAGAGGTTCGCACCGCTCAACAGCTGGCCGGACAACGGCAACCTCGACAAGGCGCGGCGCCTGCTGTGGCCGATCAAGCAGAAGTACGGCCGCAAGCTATCCTGGGCCGATCTGATGATCCTGGCCGGCAACGTCGCGCTGGAGTCCATGGGCTTCAGGACCTTTGGCTTTGGCGGCGGACGCGTCGACGTCTGGGAGCCAGAGGAAGACATCTACTGGGGTCCCGAGGGCAAGTGGCTGGCAGATGAGCGTTACAGCGGCGACCGCGACCTGGAAGCGCCGCTGGCGGCGGTCCAGATGGGGCTGATCTACGTCAACCCGCAGGGACCGAACGGCAACCCTGACCCGCTGGCCTCGGCCCGCGACATACGCGAGACCTTCGCACGCATGGCCATGGACGATGAGGAAACCGTGGCCCTAATCGCCGGCGGCCACACCTTCGGCAAGGCACACGGCGCGGCCGATCCGGATCAGTATGTGGGTCCCGAGCCGGAAGCCGCCGCCATGGAGGAACAAGGCTTCGGCTGGGCCAACAGGTTCGGCAGCGGCAAGGGCGTGCACACCATCACCAGCGGACTGGAGGGCGCCTGGACGCCCACGCCGATCACCTGGGACAACAGTTACTTCGACACCCTGTTCGGCCATGAATGGGAACTGACCAGGAGTCCGGCCGGCGCCCAGCAGTGGACGCCAAAGGCTGGCGCCGCGGCCGACGCGGTGCCGGACGCCCATGATCCGTCGCGCCGGCACGCCCCGATGATGGCCACCACTGACCTGGCGCTGCGGGCCGACCCCGACTATCTGCGCATCTCGAAACACTTCCACGAAAACCCCCAGGCTTTCGCCGACGCCTTCGCCCGCGCCTGGTTCAAGCTGACCCACCGCGACATGGGCCCCCGCGCCCGTTACCTGGGCCCGCAGGTCCCCGCCGAAGTGCTGATCTGGCAGGATCCGGTTCCGGCCGTGGACCACGCCCTGATCGACGCTGCGGATGTCGCGGCCTTGAAGGCCGGGATCCTGGCCGCCGGCCCGAGCATCACCGAGCTGGTTGAAACGGCCTGGGCCTCGGCATCGACCTTCCGGGGGTCCGACAAGCGCGGCGGAGCCAACGGCGCGCGCGTTCGACTGGCGCCGCAGAAGGACTGGGCCGTCAACAAGCCGGAACAACTGGCGCGGGTGCTGGCGGCGCTGGAGACCGTTCAGGCCGAATTCAATATCGGGCGCACCGATCGCAAGCGGGTCTCGCTGGCAGATCTGATCGTGCTAGGCGGCGACGCGGCGGTGGAAGCCGCCGCCAGGGCCGCGGGACACGACGTCACCATCGGCTTCACGCCCGGACGCACCGACGCGTCGCAGGACCAGACGGACGTGGACTCCTTCGCCGTTCTTGAGCCGGCCGCTGACGGGTTCAGGAACTATCTGAAGCCTGACCTGGCGATCTCCGCCGAGGAGTTGCTGCTTGATCGCGCGCAGCTTCTGACCTTGTCGGCGCCGGAAATGACAGTGCTGGTGGGTGGCCTGCGCGCCCTGGGCGTTACATCCGGCGAGGCGGCGCATGGCATTCTGACAGCCCGCCCCGGCGTGCTGACCAACGACGTCTTCGTCAATCTGACCGACATGGCCACCGAGTGGCGGCCCGTGGTGGCGGCCGGCGTCTTCGAAGGGCGCGATCGAGCCTCCGGGGCGCTGACGTGGATCGCCACCAGGGCAGATCTGGTGTTCGGCTCGAACTCCCAGCTGCGCGCCATTGCCGAGGTCTATGCCAGTGACGACGCCGAGGCAGCCTTCGTGGCCGACTTCGTGAAGGCCTGGACCAAGGTGATGAACCTGGATCGCTTCGACCTCTGACGCGACGGCGGAGGCAAGGTTCAGTGGGTGCTGTCGGAGTCCATGACGTGCTCGTAAACCGCCTTCGCCGTTCCCGCGATGGTGCTGGCAGCGGTGCGTAGCGCCGTCTCACCCACGTAGGTTTCCGCTGCGTCTGAAAGCGCCATCAGTTCCTCGGCCACGGCCGCCAGCTTCAGATAGACGTCACGATCGTTCATAGCCCCTTGTCGACCAGGTTCCCTGCGTCACGCAAGGGCGGTCAAGCCGGGCTGCAAATTTGGCCTGCAGCCCGGGATTTCGCACTCAATAGCCGTTGACCACCACGCTGGCGATCAGGCCGGTCGCCACAATCAAACGGACAAAATTGCCATCGGCATAGATCCAGCGCTGGCCTCGGGGGGCCTGCGGCAGGCCATAGTAGTGGGGTTCCTGGACATAGAAGCGGCGATAGGCGCGTGGCACATAGGCGCCACGGCGCCAGGTGCGGCCACGCACGCTGGTTTGGTATCCATAGCCGGGCGCGAACCAATATCCGGAGCGCTGACCGCGGTAGGATTTCCACTCCGTCCGCTCCCGCCACGTCTCCTGCCGACTGCGGTCGTAGCGTAGCTCGCGCAGGCTCTCGCGCACGTCGGCGCGATCGCGGGCCAGCTCACGCTGCTCCTGTTGGGTAACTACGCCGTCGCGGCAAGCGTCGCGTTGGTCTGCCTTCAACGCCTGGCGGTTTTCGCGGCGCTCCTGCCGATCCTCACGCTGTTCTCGACCTGGTTGAGCCGCTTCGACGACGACAGGTGTCAGTGACGTCGACAGGGCCAGCAGCAAGATCAATACGGACTTCATGGGAATTCCTCTGAGGGGTGGTCCCCACAGCACCAACCCGGCGAAGCGCGTTTGGTTCATCTGGCGCAGCACACCAACGGTCGCTGACCGCCTTCATTGCGTACCCGGGGCATGACTGCGCACTTGGATCGCGCACGCTAGGAGGGGGGTGCAGCCCCCGTCACCAGAAGATGCTGGTTCTGCTCCCGGAGCCGCGCCCCGGCCTCATCGAACAGGAACGGCAAAAAGGCGTACCGCGTGCCGCGTGTCACCGGGGTCGCCTCATGCAGCAGCGAGCAGGAAAACACCACCGCACCGCCGGTGGGCGGGCGGTAGGTACGGGATCCAAACTCCGGAAAGCGCAGGTCGCCACCCTCAAATTCCTCGGCATTCAGATTGATGGAGACGGCGAACTTGCGATGAGCGGTGGCCGAGGTCGTGTTGTCCCGGTGCGCCTTGAAATACCCCCCGTCCGAGGCGTCGTAGCAGGCGACGATATAGCGTTCGATCCTTGTCACCTGAAACTGGAAGGCCTTGAAGATCTCCGGAACCAGCCGCTTGTCCACCCGGTGGCGCAGGGCGGCCATCAGCGGCTCATCGGTGATCGTGGTGTCCCGGCGACGTTTAAAATCGTCCAGCACACCAATGGTCTTGCCGTCCTTTTCCCGCATCACCCCGGAGGGGGCGCCTCCATCAGCCAGGTACAGATCAATCAGTTGCCGGCAAAGCTGGGGTTCCAGCACCCGGGGCACGATCATCACCGGCGCATGCAGGGGCACCGCAGCGTGATCCTCAGGCGGCCCCATGCGCACCAGATGGTCCAGGAGCGCGGGCGCCTGATTTGGATCCGTCCAGGCCAGCACGCGCTGCGAGGGATCAATCGCCACCCAACGCGGCGCGACGCGACCATCCGGACCCTCCGCATCATAGAGCCGCCGCAGCGTCCCGTCGAAGTCCGCGAACCAACGCGTCAGGCCGGAGTTTCGGGCCCTGTCGAACGAGGCCTGATCCGGCAACACCCCGAAGAACAGGCAATTCTCGTCGTTGAAGAGATGCCGGTAACGCCCAACCAGCGTAAGGGCTGCATCACGTTCCGGCCCTGGCTCCGGCAGGAACGCCAGAACCACATACCGACCCCCGACGCTCGAAAGCGCGAACTGGGGATTGACCGGAGACAATGCCTTGAAGAGCGGCGCCGGAGCACCCGTCATCAGTCCCATAACCCCTCCCAACCCATTCTATGGGCACCGTCAGGTTGCGTTTGCCGCAGGCTTTGATCAAATGACAGAGATGGTCAGGCCTGAAAAGCGACCCAGTTGGCGCCTCCTGCAGTTTGCGATCACCATGATCGTGGCGGGCTTGCTGCTGGCTGTCACCACCTGGGTGCGGATGGCCTTGATACCCTACCTTGGCGGCCTCTCCCCGTTCATGCTGTACATCGCCGCTGTGCTGGTAGCAGGGCTGGTGCGAGGGCCGCTGTGTGGTGGGCTGGTGATGCTGGGCGGCGGTTTGCTGGGCTACGAGCTGTTTCTCAGCCCCGACGGCGTAGCTCAGAAGGGGTCCATGCTGGCCCTGATGATGTTCTGGGGTGTCGCTACGCCAGTTCTGGCCACCGCCAGCGAGCTGCGCAGCCAGCTTCGTGACGCCATGACCCGCCTATCTGCGGCGATCGACCGCAAGGGCAACAATCGCATCATTTCCTGACATCGCCGCCGGTACAGCCGGCCCCGGGCCCCGCAGGTCTTGCCCTGCTGCTGCGGTTCAGCCAAAGGCTGCAATATGTCGAAGGACCCCCGGAAGGACCGATCAGCAGGCGCTGCACGCATTCTGGCAGGCCTCTGCGTCGCACTGGCCGCAATGTGCGCCGGTCTTGCCTGGGCATGGACCCATGAACGGGAGACCGCCGCCTGCTGGCGGACAGCGGCCATGTTCCAGCTGGTGCCCGAAGATGAATGCGGGGGCTAGGCTGAGGCTCGGGAGGGTTCGGCGACCGTGAACAGCGCGCGTGAAGACCCTGACGGGCCCGAGCATCTGGCGCCCAATGACCGCTGTCTGATCGCCTCACGGGGCACCGGCGGCCCGGGCATGCTCAACAACATCTACAACAGCAACTACCAGATCGTGCAGCCGCCGGACGCCGTGGTGATCGTGTCGGAGATGATCCACGATGCCCGCATCATCCCCATCCGGGCGAACGCAGAGGCCGCGCAGGCGGCGCATGGTCCGGCGGCGCTCAACCGTTGGCTCGGCGATTCCGCAGGGTGGTGGAGCGGCGATACCCTGATCGTCGAAACGGTGAACGTGAGCCAGCAACAGGGCACGTTCGGCCCCATCTTCCTGTCATCGAGCGGAAAGGTGACCGAGCGCTTCACACGCGTCGCGGCCAGCGAGATATTCTACGAGTTCCAGGTCGAGGACCCTGTCTACTATAGTCGACCCTGGCGCGCCGAAATGAGCCTGAGCGCCTTGGCCGGACAGGTCTATGAATTCGCCTGTCACGAGGGCAACTATGCGCTGCCCGGCATCCTGGCCGGCGCCCGCCTGGCCGAGCGCACGGCTGTGGGGAACTGAGGTGGCCGGAGCGCCCGCCCCTCGACACTCAGGGCTGATGCTGGCCGGCGTGCTGCTCCTGGGGTTCGCCGCATCCTGGGTGCTGCAGAACCTGCCGCAGTCGCCGCAGCCGCTGACGCGGACTCCGGTCGTCGCCTCGGTTCTGGACGATCCAGGTTCGCCACGTGCAGGACCTGCAGATGCCGATGTCACGATCGTGGTGTTCACCGACTATCGCTGCGGGATCTGCCAGTCGACGGCGCCGGCGCTGGATCGCCTTCTCGCGACCGATCCAAAGGTCCGGGTGACCTTCAAGGACTGGCCTGTTCGCGGCCCGGACTCCACGGCCGCAGCTCATGCGGCGCTGGCTGCGCGCTACCAGAACCGCTATCTTGCATTTCACCGGGCGCTGATGGCCAGCCGGGGCCCTCTGGATCCACCCAGGATTGACGCGATCGCCGCCGGCGCCGGGCTGGACGTCACCCGACTCCGGGCCGATCAGGCCGCCCACGCCGCCGACATTGACGCCCAGCTGGGCCGCCACAATCTGCAGGCGTTCGGCCTGGGCCTGCAGGGAACGCCGGCCTATCTGGTTGGTCCGTTCCTCATCCAGGGAGGCCTCGAAGACCGTGCCTTGTCCGCCGCCGTCCGCCGGGCTCGCCGCGCCGCCAGATAGGGTTCCACACCCATCAGTGAGTGTGCAGGCTCTCGATGTAGGCCCGTAGATCTGCCAGTTCTCCGATCGTGAGCGCGACAGGCGCCATGCTGTAGTGGCCCTTGCTGGTCAGGACGGCCAATCGACCTTCCAGTCCGACCGTGTGCCGCATCTCCAGGCTTGCAAACGGCGCTGCGCGTCTGGCGCGGCTGGTGGCGTCGCCCGCCTCGATCGCATGACAGGTGGCGCATGCCCGCTGAGCGATGTGAAGGCCGCGCACGACCGGTTCATCCAGCATCCGCGCATCCGACGTCGCGCAAGCACTCAGGCCCAGCGTCAGAACCATAATAGCGAAGCGGCGGTCCATGCGACGTCATCGCTCCAGGTCGGGAGTGCGGACCATCCCATCCAGCCGCCGCGCCGCCTTGATCCAGATCAAGGGCCTCGACCGCCCCCTACCGCTTCCGGAACCGCTTGGCCTCGGCCTCCAGCTTCGAAACCCAGGCCTCCGGCTCTCTGCTTTCGGCCTGGAACGGCAAGGCCCCGGCCACACCTCTTATCGCCAACCAGAGCGGCTGATTGAAATGGCCCAATACGCGCAAGGGGCGGCGTTTGTCATCGGTGACGTCCCAGCCGGCTTCCTCGAACGCCGCCACCTGAACGGCCACGGTCTTGAGCTCGATATCATCCCAGCCAGCGGGCCGGACAGTGCTTTCGGCATCGTCATTGGTCAGGCCGAACAGGGCCCGGGCGCAGGCGTCAATCTCCGGGAACTCCGTCCGGGCTTCCGGTTCGGCGAAGTCGCGTTTCATCACGGCCCGGAACTCAAGGTCTTTCACGCCGGGCAGATCGATCAGGCGGCGAAGCGGTTCGGTGAGGCTGGACATCACGCAGGTCTATAGAGAAAACACCAATCTGACGAGTGACTGCAACCGGTCCGAGAGCTAGCGTTTTCAGAAAACCTTTACGCGTTCGCGTCATGAAAAAGCTGTGGAAAGCACCAACACCTTAAACTCGGTCTACAGCGCGACCCTCGTTACCTACTATCGCCGGACATACGGCGACCAGTTGGCGGTTCGGCTGACCAGTATCTTCCTGCTCAGCGGCGTAACAGTCTATCTGAACGCTTGGCCCATGGCCTGGGCGGCGCTTTGGGCGATGGGCTATCTTGGCGGCGAAATGGCCCTTGTTGCCTGGTGGCGACATGCCCAGAGGACGATGGCCTCGGCGGCGCAACGGGATCTGGTCCGGCTTCAACACCAGCTGATCGCGATGTCCGCAATCCTTAGCTCCTATGCCGCTATCCCCTGCTTTTTCACGGCTTACGGCGATCTCTCAACCCAGATCATCGGCTTGACCGTCGCCTCCGGAATCCTGCTGATCATCGGAGCCCAGCATAGCCTGCACCGGCATATGTTTCTGGTCACGGCCCCGGTCGGCGCGATAGCCCTGCTGCTGAATCTCTACATGCTGGGCGAAGGCGGAACGCAGTGGCTCTTTGTGTCGCTCGGGCTTGTGTTCATCGCCAACGCCCGATTTCTACAGATGGGGAACGCCGGAGCATTCGAAGATCTGATCCGGCACAAGGTCGAGGCGGACGATGCTCTGGCGCGATCAAGGGAGAGCGAAAACCTCTACCGGTTGCTGGCCGACAACCAAAGCGACATGATCGCACTGTGGGCCCCCGGCGGAGCTCCAATCTATAGCACGCCTTCGGTTGTTCGCGCCTTTGGCTACACACTCGAGGAGCGGGCCAAGCTCCCGAATTTCGTGGATCCTCATCCCGACGATGCCGAGATGATCCAGTCGATCTTTCAGAATCTTGCGCCGGAGGACGGACCGCGCAACGCCGACTATCGCGTATCTCACCGGGATGGTTCCGTCGTCTGGGTGGAAGGCACGTTCCAGCGGTTGAATGACGGAAGCGGCCGCATGCTCTCCACGGGCCGTGTGGCGACCGAACGCAAGCAGCTGGAACGGGAACTGCACCGCGCACTGGATGATGCGAAGGCGGCGCTGAAGGCCAAGTCCGACTTCCTCGCCAACATGACCCACGAACTGCGGACGCCGCTCACCGCCATTGTCGGCTTCTCCAGCCTTCTTAAGGGTGCCCAGGATCTCAACCCCCTCCACGCTCACCAGGTGCGCATCATCTGCGACGCCAGCGAGAACCTGTTGAGCGTAGTCAACGATGTGCTGGATTTCTCGCGGCTGGAAGCCGGAGCTGTGGAGCTCGACGCCCATCCTTTCGACCCACTGACCATGGCCCAATCCACCGTCGCGCTGTTGGCCAACCAGGCCGCCGCCAAGGACCTCTATCTCTCGGTGGAGGCCGACGGTATGGAGGGCGCATTGCTGGGCGACGGTACCCGTCTTCGGCAGGTGTTGACCAATCTGTTGTCCAACGCCGTGAAGTTCACGGCTTCGGGCGAGATCAAGGTTGTGGTCCAGCAGGGCGCAGCGGGCGATCAGCGCAGGCTGCGCGTATCGGTACGAGACACCGGTATCGGAATTCCTTCCGACCAGATCGACAGCATCTTTGGACGTTTCACCCAGGCCGATGCTTCGGTGTCACGCCAGTATGGCGGCACGGGCCTGGGTCTGGCGATCTCGCGGCGGATCATCGAAGCGCTGGGCGGACAGATCGCCGTGGATAGCGAGCCCGGAAAGGGTTCTACCTTCTGGTTTGAGGTTATCATGCCCGCGGTCGAGGCCGTGCACATGGACGAGTCGGAAGCCATGCCCGGGATGGATACCGGTCAGGCGCTCCGGCTGTTGCTGGTCGACGACAATCCGGTGAACCGCGAGCTGGTCTGCGCCCTCCTCCAGCCCTTTGACGTGGACATCGAGACCGCCAGCGACGGCGTCGAGGCTGTGGAGGCAGCCGCAAGGACGACCTACGATCTGATCCTGATGGACGTCCAGATGCCCAATATGGACGGCCTGACCGCGACACGCCGCATTCGGGCCGCCGAGGCCGTGGATGGCGTGCGTGTGCCAATCATCGCCCTTACGGCAAATGTGCTTCCGGAACAGGTCGCACGCTGCCGCGAAGCCGGGATGGACGATCATCTGGGCAAACCGATCAGTCCGGAGCGGCTGTTGAACATGCTGGGTCGTTGGTCAACAGGAGCCGATGACCCTGCGGCGACCGACGCCGGCCAGGACACCGGATCGCTGGCCGCGCAAGGGCGTTAGGCTCAGTCTTCGTCTTCGTCGGCGTCCGGCGCCAGAAGCTTGTGCGCGTGAATGATGAAGTAGCGCATCAGGGCGTTGTCGACGGTCTGCTGGGCCTTGGCACGCCAAGCGCGAACCGCGTCGTCATAGGTCGGATAGGCGCCGACCAGATCGACCTTGGTCAGGTCGCTGAACTCCGGCGTTCCCTCAAGGGATTTCAGTTCCCCGCCGATGACGAGGTGGAGCAATTGTCTGTGCGGCATGGTCAGGCCGTTTCAAATGAAATCATCTGGATGCGCCAATATGCCGAACGCGGTCCAGGATCAATGGGGCCAACGCCGGGGTGGCGCAGATCAGGCTGGCCTGCGACGGCCGTGGGCGATTGTAGCGAAATGCGGCGCCCCGGTGATCGCCAACAAAACAGCCGGCCTCCCGGGCAATAAGGTCGCCGGCGGCGACATCCCAGTCACTTTTCCGCACCGGCGCGACCGCCGCGTCGAAATCGCCGGAGGCTACCAGGCACATGCGATAGGCCGTGGAGTTTCGCGGCTCGACCCTCATGTTTGGCCAGGGCTGCGGCCATGCCGGGTGCCGGAAAAGCGCCGGATCACCCGCCATCCGGCAGTCCTCCAGCAACAGGGCGGAGCTGGGTTGGATCCGTTCGCCGTTCAACCAGGCGCCGCCGCCGGCGGTGGCCACAAAGGTCTGCTCAAACTCCGGCGCATAGACCACACCGGCCACCGCCACACCGTCCTCGACGATGGCGATCGCTACTGACCACCAGGGCCGGTCGTTCAGGAAGGCCCGCGTGCCGTCGATGGGATCGACCACGAAGATGCGGCGACAATCCAGACGGTGAGTGGCGTCTGCGGTCTCTTCCGACAGCCAGCCGTAGTCCGGCCGCGCCGCGCGCAGGCGTTCGGTCAGCAGGGCGTCCGTGGCCAGGTCGGCATCGGTGACCGGGCTGCGGTCATCCTTGTACTCAACCTGCAGACCCTTCCTGCGCATATCCCGCGCCAGTGCGCCGGCGGCATGTGCGGCCTCGGTGATCAGTGCCAGATCGAGGGTCATAGCCCCGCGATGGCCAGCCCATCGACCAGCAGGGACGGCGAATTGGCAGACCCCCGGATCTCGAGATCCGCGCCGGGTACAACGCGCGCAAAGATATCCAGCAGGTTACCCGCGACAGTGATCTCGTTGACCGGATAGGCGATCTCACCAGCCTCGAACCAGAAGCCCGAACACCCCACCGACCAGTCGCCGGTGTTGCCATTGAGCGAGGGACCGAACATCGAGGTCACCAGCAGGCCCGCCTTGGCGTCCTGCATCAGACCGGCAAGATCGCGATCGCCCGGATGGAAAGTCAGGTTCGATGTCGAGACGCCCGGCGGTCCGGCCAGGCCGCGCGAGGCGTGGCCGGTAGTGGCGAGCCCCAGCTGCCGCGCCGAGGAGGAATTTAGTAGCCAGGTGGTCAGGACCCCGTCGTCGATCAGGTTGCGCATGCCATTGGCCACACCTTCGTCATCGAACGGCGAGGAGCCGAGACCGCGCAGACGGTGCGGGTCGTCCGAGATCACGACGCCTTTGGCGAACAGTTGCTGGCCAAGCTTGTCCTTCAGGAACGATGTGCCACGGGCAATGGAAGGCCCGGAAATTCCACCGATCAGCGGACTCAACAGGGATCCGGCGAGGCGGTTCTCGAAGATCACCGGCGCGGTCGTCGAGGCGATCTTGCGTGCGCCCAGTCTTGAGGCCGCGCGGCGGCCGGCCTCGGCGCCCAGGCTCTCGGGCGATGGCAGGTCGGCCTGCCAGCGGACCGATCGGCCGTCGTAGCCGGTCTCCATGCCGTCGGCATCGCCGGCGATGGCGGAGGCCCCGATAGAAAATCCCGAGGCGCGATGCACGCCGGCAAACCCGCCGCTGGTGACCATGGTCCATTGCGAAGACGACCAGGATCCACTGCCGCCGTCGGAGTTGGTCACCTTGGGCACGGCGCGGGCCGCCGCTTCGGCCGCGCGGGCCCGGTCCTCGAGCTCCAGCGGCGAGGGCTCGGTGGGGTCATATAGGTCAAGGTCAGGCAAGGGTCCCCGCGCCAAACGGTCCGGATCGGCCAGTCCGCCATAGGGATCCTCGGGGGCCAGCCGCGCCATGGCCACGGCGCGGGCGACCAGTTTGGCGCGCGCTTCCGCCGAAATGTCGGAGCCGGACACGGTCGCCTGCCGCTGGCCGATGAAAACGCGCAGACCCAGATCCCGCGATTCCTCGCGCTCCACTTCCTCAAGCGCCCCGTTGCGCACCCCGATGGAAAGGCTGCGTCGCTCAGCGCCCACAGCTTCGGCGGCGTCGGCGCCCGCCTTCAAAGCGGCAGCCACGACGTCGTTCAGAAGAGTCTCGTTCATCCTGGGGATATGGCCGACCGGGCTCTCCGGAACAACCCTATGGCACCGCGTAGAACAACAATGCCGCAGCCAGCGCGATGTAGGCGATCCACGTCGCCAGCACGCCCGCTGTCCTCAGCCAGGAGACGCCCGTGCTGCGAGACAGGCCGGCGGCGTGCATCACCCGTCCCGTCAGCAGCATAAACCCGATCAGGTGGATCAACAGCGGCATGGCGCTGGCCAGAGCCAGAACGGCCAGGCCGATCAGCGCGGCGGGAACATACTCCGTCGCATTTCCAAACGCACGAATGGCCTGGTTCAGCGCCGGAACGCCGCCGTCGCCGATCTCGATATGATGCTTGCGCCGCTGGCGGGTCACCAGCACCGAGAGCACAAGCAGAAGGATCAGATGCAGGCCGGTCCAGAGGGCGGCGGCGTGTGCTGAAGCTTGGGGGTCCATTTTGCCTCCTTACCTCATTCCACCGGTCGTCCATCCCCCGGCAGGCCCAATCTGGACCACTTCTCCGTGACCGCCGCGATGGTGGCGTCGTCCATGCCGAGCTTCTCGCCCCACTCGCGATGGGTCTCGGGCGGCCATTTGTTGGTGGCGTCCAGCCCGATCTTGGAACCCAGGCCGCTCTCCGGCGAGGCAAAGTCCAGATAGTCGATGGGGGTGTTCTCGATCACGGTGATGTCGCGGGCCGGATCCATACGGGTGGACAGCGCCCACATAACGTCCTTCCAGTCGCGGGCGTTGATGTCGTCGTCCACGACGATGACCCACTTGGTGTACATGAACTGCCGCAGATAGCTCCAGACGCCCATCATCACGCGCTTGGCGTGCCCCGGGTAGCCCTTCTTCATCGAGACGACGGCGATGCGGTAGCTGCAGCCTTCCGGGGGCAGCCAGAAGTCGACGATCTCCGGGAACTGCTGCTGGAGCAGCGGAATGAACACCTCGTTCAACGCCTCGCCCAGCACGCTGGGCTCATCCGGCGGGCGGCCCGTGAAAGTGGTCAGATAGATCGGGTTCTTCCGCATGGTGATCGCGGTCACCTGGAAGATCGGGAACTTCTCGACGGAGTTATAGTAGCCGGTGTGGTCGCCGTAGGGCCCCTCATCGGCGTAGTCATCCAGCAGCACATGGCCTTCCAGCACGATCTCGGCCTGTGCCGGCACCATCAGCGGCACGGTCTTGGCGGGCACGAGGTCCAGCTTCGAGCCGCGCAGCAGGCCCGCGAACTGGTACTCCGACAGCGTGTCCGGCACGGGCGTCACGGCGGCCAGGATGGTCCCGGGATCGGCGCCGATCACCGCGCAGGCGGGCAGCGGCTCGCGCTTGCCCTCGGCCTTCCAGCGCCGGTGATGCTGGGCGCCGCCGCGATGGGCCAGCCAGCGCATGACGGTGCGGTTCTTGTCCAGCACCTGCATGCGATAGATACCAAGGTTATAGTTGTCCTCGCGCTTGTCCGACGGACCCTTGGTGACCACCAGCGGCCAGGTGATCAGGGGCGCGGGCTCCCCCGGCCAGCAGGTCTGGATCGGCAGTTTCGTCAGGTCGATGTCGTCGCCCTTGAGCACGATCTCCTGCACCGGGGCCTTCTTCACTGTGGCTGGCCTCATGGACATCACGGTGCGGGCCAGCGGCAACATCTCCATGGCGTCCTTGATCCCGCGCGGCGGTTCGGGCTGACGCAGGAAGGCCAGCAGTTCACCCACCTCGCGCAGTTCCTCAGCGGTGGTGCGTTCGCGCCCCTCGAGCGTCACGCCCATGGCCACGCGTTTCACCGTGCCGAACAGGTTCACGAGGCAGGGCATCGACGAGGGCTCGCCGTCGGCCCGGATCACATTCTCGAACAGCACGGCGGGTCCGCCATCGCGCAGCAGTCGCCGCTGGATCTCGGTCATCTCAAGGACGGTGGAGACCGGCTCGGTCACGCGGACCAGTTCGCCGGCCGCCTCCAGCTTGTCCAGGAATTCGCGCAGGGATTTATAGGCCATGCGGCGGTGTACCCGTCTCGCCGGAAGCGGTCTAGGATGGCGACATACCCACCTCGATCTTGACGACCTGCCGCCGAAGATTGCGGACCTGCTGAGCACCCTTGGCGACGGTGAGGAGCTGTTGCTGGTACAGCACGGCGCCGTGGAAGGGTGGCTGACGGCGAGCATTTCGCCTGAGCTGATCGCCCCTGAGCCGGAGGCGCCGCCCGAGCAGCAGATGCGCGAGGTGTTCGAGACCTTCCGCCCGGCGATCGCCGATGAGTTCCAGGGCCGGGTTGATAGGTCCAGACACTGGCGTCCTGCGGAGCCTTGGCCAGGGTCGGCCTGTCGGCCTCGGGCTGGTGGCCGCTTTCGAGCCCCAGCGGAACGGATTACCGAGCTTGGGACGGCGGGCTATCGGAGGCGTTTGTCACAGTCGAGACGCCGCGGAGAATCTCACGGCACAGCACCCAAGGGATGCCCCTGATTCCGGAGTTGCGTGAGGATTCACCGTACTTTCAGTATTTGGGTCCTCGACATTGGCCGAAATGGTCCTCGATCAAGGTCCCTGTCTATGACCCCTTGTCCGAAGTGAGTTTTTTGCAACGGATCTAGTCTAATGACGTCGAACATCGGCCGTTCGGCCGCCGCGGCCCTGGCAGCCAGCATGCTCATGGCAGGCTCCGCATTCGCCCTGGATATTGACAACACGCCCGGCGGTATCAGCAACTACAGTGGCGTCGAATTCGGTTTGCCAGGCGGATCGACCTCCCTTGGCCAGACCTTCGTGGCCGGCGGTTCGACGATGAACAACTTCTCGCTCTTTCTCGGCAATCGTTCCGAAGGCAATGGCTCGCTGGACTTGACGGGCTATGTCGGAACCTGGACCGGCGATAAGCTGGGATCGCTTCTTTATACAAGCGGCACGCGCAGCGTAAATGATGACAACCTCGTTGAATTCGTTTTTGATACAGGCGGCATCACCGTCACACAAGGCGTGACCTATGTGGCATTCATCAGTATCTCGGAACTGTCAAGACAGCCCAAGAGCAAGTACTACATGCCTATTGCGAATACAAATATCGCTGGGAACTTCGTATATAATAGGTCCGCACTGGATTTTGGGAACCTGTATACACAAGCGTGGATCCCTACGACCGACACGAGCGACGCCTATTTCAAGGCGGGCTTCGGCGCGGTTCCGGAACCTACGTCCTGGGCGCTGATGATCTGCGGATTCGGCCTGGCTGGCGCGGCGCTCCGGCGGCGCCGCGCGGTGATCACGGCCTGAATATCACGACGGACGATGAAACGCCGTCGGTCATCGAATCGACGGCATGTCCGGTCTGATGGAAGTAGTTTCCAGCACCCACCGTCTCAGGGGTCCCCCGCGCTGCACTCGGCTCCGTCGATGGCGTCACGCGACGCGGACTGCCAACCGCTACCATCAGCGGCAAGGGCGGCAATACCGTGTGCCGCCTGCGGTCGGTTTCAGTCGCGGCCTGACATTGATGACCGGTCTGGCACCGCTTCAGCCCGCCTCGAACCTCGGTTCGAAAACTTCACGATGACGAAACGCTGAACCGTCATTGTGACCGTCTCATGTGATCGGGCCGGTGGCTTATGCGGTTATGGCCGTAAGTCTGGCGGCGTCGTCAATCCTCGAGAGTTCGGTAGGACCATGCTGATTTTATTGCGATCCTGGCGTAGACCGCACGAAAATCTCAGCCTTCCCGTTATCTGCCGCAATCTCGGCATGAACGACGTGCAATCGGAGACGCTCACTTGGCTCCCTAAACCTCGCGAAGACCGCAGAGGTAAAAGATCATGAGCCTGGGACTAATTCCCAGACAATGGGTCGAATTCCAGATGAGCATGGCCGCGCCGACGCCGGAAAATTTCCATGCACTCCTGGTGGATGCGGGACTAGATCCTGATAAATCTCACTATGCTCCGACCGAGCTTAAAGTCCTTCTTGTGAGAGCCGTTCTCTTATTGCAAGACGAATACTATGGTCATTCAAATTTATCTCTACCAATTGGTTCTATGAATCTCCTTTTGAGTATTATGCATTCTGGTCATAATCTTCGAGATGCAATGAATATATTAAAGGATATTTCTACAAAAATTTCCCCTCAACAATGGGTTGATATAAAGTATGTCGATGATGATTGTATATTTTCAATAATAGTTAATGGTATAGATGAAGAGCATTCTGCTGCTGTTGAACTTAATGGTATTCTAATATTTTTATTTGCAATGCAGGCCTTTGTAGGACAAAAGTTTCAGATAAAAAAGCTTTACTCTAGATCTACAATTTATACTGGTTTCATGGATTACAACCAGGATGGCAATTGTCCTGTAGAATATGGTAAATTGACTGGATTTCAGCTTGATATCAATTTACTGGATCTACCTCGGCGTTCAACATTCGAGACTTCGGCCCTTAGCAATGCGATCCGTTGGGGATTGTTTATCGAAAAAGGTGCGGCCCGCGGCAATACCGACGGGAAACTGCGGATAGAAGCCGAGGTAATTCTGCAAAGAATTGAGAAACGAGCCATTTCACGTAATATTGGAGTCCGACAAAAGCGCCGTATCGCGCTTGAAGAAAGTAATGTTAGCCTTCGTGATCTGAAACGCAATATCAAAGCTGCGAACGCAATATTGCTTATATCGACGACTGATAAATCTATGGGCGAAATTGCTACGGAAATAGGATTGTCAGACGAGCGTGCCTTCCGCCGCTTTTTTCAGGGGTCAGTCGGATGCACTCCACATGAATATCGAAAGCTCCATAGTGCTGAGCGAAATGCAGATGGAAAGGATATATTCTCCGTCATAATGGATGGCGTGCAGAAAATGACCTAGTATATTTGATACTTAGACCAAATATTCATGATAAACAGTATTCCGTTTGTCTCCACCACGCGAACTGGCACCAATACGATACATCAAATGGAATTGGCCATTCAATCAATCACAACCTCCACGTAAACCACGTTGGGTCGCGGATAGAGGATCGCATGATGCAACGCCTGGACAAGGCGACGTGGCGAAAAGGGCTTCGCTAGGAACTGATCGACGCTGGCGTCGCGGGCTTCCGTAATTCGTGCCAGGGTAGCATCCGCACTGATCATGACAACCGGCACCTCCCTGCTGCGACTGCAGGTCCCGCTGCGTAGCTTGCGGACAAACTCAATGCCATCCATCGGCCACATCTTTAGGTCGGTCATGACAACGTCGATCGAGTGACGTTGCATCGCGAGGAGTCCTTCTGTTCCATCACGACACTCAAATATTTTCTGGACACCAAAGGACCGTAGAATCGTAACAATGATCAATCTCATGTGGCGATTGTCATCGACGACCAGCACGTTGATCCGGTCGTAACGCATTGATTTGGATATTGAGTCATACGCCATTCTGTATGACCGCAACTATTCGAAATACGAACTGACTTTTTCGGCTCGGTATGAGATAGTAAATTCGGAAATTTTTACTATCAGAGTTTTTCGGAATTCGTGTCTCTTTATCCCAATAAGCTCGGTGGATCCGCCTTTATAGGTCGCAATCACGTTCATGAGCCCCAAAATCCGTAGTATTACTTGGATGAACGAAGGGCGTGTGATTCGAAAGGGACAACAGAGGACTTCGCAGCGCCAAAAACGGTCAAATCGCGTTGCACTGGGCTGCGGAAACTGAGGGTTCCGTCAGATGTGGATGAGTCCTGACGTCAGTCCCTGAACTGAGCCGGTTCCATCCATGAACTGCAGGAAGTCCGACTCGAACAAGGTCTCCAATTTGGGCGCTGAGTTGGAGGCATTGATGAAGCAGATCACGTCGATCCAGTTCCGATGAAACGCCCTCAGCAGAGGAAAAGAGCGACGCCGCCCCTTTGATGATCGGCCTGCGCGCCTCTTGGGCGATTTCCGTCATTCGCCGTTGGATCGTCGACGAATTCCCGGGTCTGAACCAATGGAGACTTGGGCTCGCCGGTGACCGGAACATGGTGAGCGGGCTCTGGCTCAACCGGGGATTTTCCGGTTATTCCCCTGAGAGGCGAGTCTACTTGACTCCCAATACTGCAGGGTCTGTCTATCGATTGCATTTCCTGAAGCTGTTGGGATTCGGCCTGCTTACAGTTGAAACTCGGGCGAAAGATAAAAGCATGAATGTTTTGAAAACCACGGCGACCGCCCTAGCCGCGGCATTCGCCCTCTTCAGCGCAGCTGGCGGCGCCTCCGCAGCGGTCTATGTCGCCGGCGCCGAGTTCAGCAGCGTTCAGGGTGGGACCACCGGCGTCTGGCGATACGGTCGACTGGATGGGGCCGGGGGAACGTTTACCGAAGGCGCCTGGAATGGCACGCGGTATCAAGGGCCAGATGGCGGAGTGTATCTTTTGGTCGGCGCGGGCTCCATGCACCCGGGCTGCGTTGATGCCGGCGCAAATACCTGCGTCGCGGATCAGGCGTTCGCCAACCTTCGCTTCACCGCTCCGACTGCGGGCGATTACACAGCGACATTCCAGGTCAGGCTGATAGACCCGGCCAGCAATCCCTTCACCTGCAACGGATGCCAGATAGCTACCGGCGGCTTTCCAGATTATCGCCGGGACGGCGTGAGGATGTTGCTGAATACTGATACCAAGGATTTGCCGACCTGGACTCCGGAACTGCAGGCTCAATCATTCACCTACCAGACGCTGACCCAGACATTCACCCTGGCGGCGGGTGGCACGATCGATTTTTCGGTCGATCACAATGGCGCCCGGACCTGTCCTGGATGTGTCCCTCTGACCCGCTTCAATCTGTATGACTCTGTAGAGTACACGGCGACCGTCTCATCGGCCGCCATTCCCGAGCCCGCCACCTGGGCCATGATGATCATCGGCTTCGGCGCTGCCGGTTCTGTGATCCGCCGTCGCCGTACGCTGGCGGCGTAACCCCAGGAGCCCGACGCATATGCGCCGCCGGTCGCAGGATCGGCGGCGTTTTCGTGCGCGGAGGCCGCAGCTCTACTTGATGGCGCCGAGCGTCGCCTTCTATCCTTCAGGCGGCCTGCTCCGCCTCCCACGCCTTCACCACGCTCTTCTTCGCCACCTTCCGGAACCGCCGCTCCAGGAAATTCCGGAACGAGCCGGGGTGCAGGGTCTCGATGCGGGCGAGCACGCTGGGATAGTCCTTGTAGTGCGGCGTAATGTGGAAGGTAGCGGGTTCGGCCTCCATCAGCATGTCGCGCTCGTCGGCGCTGATATCCACCAGCACCACACTGGCGTCCTCACGCCGCAGACGGGTGAAGAACTTGCCGTTCACCTTGAAGGCGGGGCTGCCGTAGCTCATCCCCTCCTCGGCGCCGGGGAACGACATCACGATGGCTTTCATCTCGTCGGGTGTCACGGCAAGCGCTCCTGATCAGACAGCTTTCGAAGACCCTGCATGCTTTTGCGTCAAGTCGGTCTTGCCGACAATTCTGCGCGCCAGGCGGCTGGCGCAGGTGTGCCGGAGGCCTTAGCCTGACGGGATGAACCGCCGTCTTTTCCTCCTCGCCACCCTCCTGGCCACCCCCGCCGCCGCCCAGCCGGCCGACCTGATGATCTGGGGCGGGCCGGTCTATACCGGGGTTGCGCCGAAGGCCGTGGACGCGGTCGCGGTCGCTGGCGGCAAGATCGTCTATGTGGGGTCGAAGGCTGGCGCCCAGGCGAAGCTGGGCCCGAACACCCAGGTGATCGACCTGAAGGGCGCAGCGCTGTTTCCGGGCTTTACCGATGGACACGCCCACCTGCGCGGGATCGGGGAGCGCGAGCTGAGCCTGAACCTGGAAGGCTCGAAATCCGCCGCAGAGGCTACGGCGCGGGTGAAGGCCTACCTGGCCCAGCGCAAGCCGGCGGGACCCGTGTTCGGGCGCGGCTGGATCGAAACCGGATGGCCCGAGGGCCGGTTCCTCAACCGCGACGATCTGGACCCGATCGCGCCCGATCAGCCTGTTATTTTAGTCCGCGCGGATGGCCACGCGCTCACCGCCAATACCGCCGCGCTGAAGGCCGCCGGGATCACCGAGGCTACGCCGGCGCCCGACGGCGGTGCGATCCTGAAGGACGCCCAGGGTCGCCTGACCGGCGTGTTCGTCGATAACGCCATGGGTCTGATCCGCAAGCTCCGGACCGCCCCGACCGAGGCTGATCGTCGGGCAGCCTTCGAGGCGGCCTTCAAGGTGGAAGCGGCCTACGGCTGGACCGGCGTCCATTCCATGAGCGTCGACTGGGCCGATGTGTCGCTGCTGGAGGCCATGGACGCCGAGGGCAAGGCCGCCTTGCGGGTGTACAACGCCGTGGACGGCGACCAGGCCGGGCCACTGTTCACCACAGGCCCGCGCGCCTCCAGATCCGGACGGATCACCACCCGGGCGATCAAGCTCTACGAGGACGGGGCTCTGGGGTCCCGCGGTGCGGCGCTGTTCGCCCCCTATGCCGACGCGCCCACCACCAGCGGCCTGGTGGTGACGTCGCCCGAGACCATGCGCGCCTCCATGGCAAAGGCCAGGGCTGCCGGCATACAGGTCGCCACACACGCCATCGGCGACCGCGGCAACGCCAATGTGCTGGACCTCTACGCCGGTCAGGACGCATCGAAACTGCGCTGGCGGATCGAGCATTCCCAGATCGTGCGGCCCGCCGACATCCCGCGCTTCGCGGCCATGGGGGTCATCGCCTCGATGCAGCCCAGCCACGCTATCGGTGACCTGCACTTTGCCCCCGCGCGCCTGGGCGAGGCCCGGCTGGCCGGCGCCTACGCCTGGAAGGACATGCTGAAAGCCGGGGCCCGCGTGGTGGGTGGATCCGACGCGCCGGTGGAGCGTGGCGATCCGCTGATCGAGTTCTATGCCGCCGTGGCCCGCAAGGACCTCAGCGGGTTCTCGGCGCCCGACTGGCAACCGGAACAGAAACTCTCCCGCGCCGAAGCGCTGAAACTGTTCACCTCGGAGGCCGCCTGGGCCAGCTTCGCCGAGAACGAACTGGGCACGATCGAGGTGGGCAGGATCGCCGACCTGTCGGCCTTTTCCGTCGACCTGATGACCGCGCCGGAAGCCGAGATCCCCAAGGGCCGGGCGGTCCTGACCGTGGTGGACGGCAAGGTGGTCTACCGGGCGGACTGAGCGCAGCGATCAGCGCGCCGCGACAGTGAGCCTGGCGGGATCCAGCGCCGTCGTGGGTGGATAATGGTCCCCGAGCACGAAACTCCCGTCCATCGTCAGCGAGGTTGGTATCGAGGTCTCGCCTGGCTCGCCCCCCGTGATTGCGGCCAGATCGAGCTTGGCGATCTCCACGCGGCGGGTCCGCGCGGTGCTGTCGGCCACGGTCAGGACTGCGCCGGTCGCTGTGATCTCTATGGCCGGATCGGCCAGGAACACCTTCAGCATGCCGCCGTGCGCCTCGAACCGCACCTCACCCAGGAACCGCCCCTGACCTGTCAGTAACCCATCCGCGGCCAGCGCAAGGTCGCTGTCCGGAGCAGCGGCAAAGGTGAAGCCCCCGTCTGTGGCGAGTTCGGCGCCGCCGCCAACCTCGGTCACCCCGCCCATCATCGCCACGTAACCCCGGAAGCTCGTCTTCACCCCCCAGTGCAGGGCGGTGACGGGCTGCAACTGAGAATCGGTCATTGTTTCCTACCGCGTATACTTCGCCAGCCAGTTGGCCAGCGCCTGGGGGGTCATGTGGCGCGCGTCGGCCAGGGCGGCGACATCGGCGCGCGCGACCAGTTGCTTGCCGCTGGCCGGGTCGACGATCAGGATCGCGGGCACGCCTTCCAGCTTGTCCTTCACGCCGAAGCGGGCGGGCACCTGCAGGTTCTTGTCCATGCGGCCCACGTCAATGCTGATCATCTCGTAGTGGCGGCCCAGGAAGGCTTTCATCTCGGGCAGGTCCATGGTGGCCTGCAGGATCCGGCAGTCGCCGCACCAGTTTCCGCCCATCTTGATCATCAAAAGCTTCTTGCCCGCCTTGGCCTTCGCCAGGGCCTTGTCCGTCTGGGCCGAAGCATTGGCGGCTTCATCATACGGATAGGGCAGCGGTGTCTTGAGCTGGCCGTAGTCACTGATGCTGACGCGCGGCGGCTGGGCGGCAGCCGCAGGCAGGGCCAAAGCCAAGGCGAAAAGCGCAACGAAAAACCGGACCATATTGATCTCCCCCGATCGCCTGACCCATCACCGGCGCAGGCTGACAGGTCAAGTCTGACAGAACTGTAATGCACGCTGGACTGGTAAAGCCGCAGATTTGTCTTAATTCGCGGTGACGCCGGAATCATATTCGCTGCGACCTCAATGAGAAGACCTATGGCCCAGATGTTCCGCACCCGCCTGATGGCGACCAGCGCCGCCGCGCTTCTGGCCCTTTCGGTTGGCGTCGCCCGGGCCCATGAAGGGCACGACCATGCGCCCGACGCGCAAGCCGCGGCGGCTGCCAGCCCGACGGGCGGCGCGACCGCCGAGTCGCTCGCCTCACCGAAATTCGGAACCTGGGGCTTTGACCTGAGCGGGATGGATCGCTCGGTGAAGCCCGGCGATGACTTCTATGCCTTCGTCAACGGCAAATGGGCCGAGCGCACGGAAATCCCCGCCGACCGCGTCCGGTATGGGTCTGGCGATGCGCTGCAGGCACTGTCGGAGGCGCGCGTCCGCGCCATTCTGGACGACGCCGTCGCCGGCAAGCTGGACCACCCCGACGCGGCCAAGATCGCCGCTGCCTATGGCGCTTTCATGGATGAAGCTCGCGTCGAAGCGCTGGACGCCAGGCCGTTGGCGCCGGAGCTGGCGATGATCCGCAAGGTGAAGAGCAGGGCCGACTTCACCGCCCTGATGGCGAAGTCGAACACCACGGGATTTACCTCGGTCCTGCCGGTCCAGATCTTCCTCGATTCCAAGGCGCCGGACCGCTACGTGCTGCTGACGTCGAATTCGGGGCTGGGCCTGCCTGACCGCGACTACTACCTGCAGGCCAGCTTCGCCGACAAGAAGGTCAAGTACGAGGCCTATATCGCCCGGATGCTGACGATGATCGGCTGGGATAAGCCGGCCGAGAACGCCAGGGCCATCGTCGCTTTCGAGACGAAAATGGCCGAGGTCAGCATGACCCGCGTCGAGCAGCGAGACCGGGACAAGACCTACAATCCGATGACCCCGGCCGAGCTGGCCGCCTATACGCCCGACTTCGACTGGAAGTCCTATCTGGCCGCGGCCGACCTGCCGAAAGCCGACAAGATCATTGTCTGGAGCAAGCCGGCCTTCCCGAAGATCACCGCGATCTATGCGGCCACGCCGGTGGACACGCTGAAGGCCTGGCAGGCGTTCCACCTGACCGATGGCGCCGCGCCCTATCTCTCCAAGCGGTTCGTCGACGCGCGCTTTGAGTTCAAGGGCAAGGAACTGGCCGGTCAGAAGGAATTGGCGCCGCGCTGGAAGCGGGCCGCTCGCTGGATGGACGGCGCGCTCGGCGAGTCGGTCGGCAAGGTCTATGTCGCCCGCTACTTCCCGCCGGAGACCAAGGCCAAGGCCTTGGAGTTGGTGACAAACGTCCGTAGCGCCATGCGCGGCCGGATCGAGAACCTGGCGTGGATGGGCCCCGCCACCAAGGCCAAGGCGCTGGAGAAGCTGGACCGCCTGGGTTTGAAGATCGGCTATCCGGACCAGTGGCTGGACTATTCCGCGCTGGAGATGAAGCCGGACGACCTCTACGGCAACGTCATGCGATCCAGTGTCTTCGAGTGGCGACGCCAGGTCGCACGCTTTGACCAGCCGGTGGATCGGACCGAGTGGGGACTGACGCCGCAGACCGTCAACGCCTACTACCACCTGTTCAATATCGAGATCGCCTTCCCCGCCGCCTACCTGCAACCGCCCTTCTTTGATCCGGATGCGGACCCGGCGGTGAACTACGGCGCCGTCGGCGCGACCATCGGCCATGAGATCACCCACGGCTTCGACGATCAGGGCCGCAAGGCCGACGCCCGCGGCGTCCTGACCGACTGGTGGCAACCGGAGGACGACGCCAAGTTCAAGGCGCAGGCTGGTCGGCTCACCGCGCAGTTTGACGCCTTTGAGCCCTTTCCTGGCGTGAAGGTGCAGGGCGCCCTGAGCCTTGGCGAGAACATCGCCGATCTGGGTGGACTGAAGCTGGCGCTGGACGCCTATCACGCCTCACTGAAGGGCGCCCCGGCGCCCGTGATCGACGGGTTCACCGGCGATCAGCGGGTGTTCCTGGGTTACGCCCAGGCCTGGCGCGAGAAGGCCCGCGAGGACTTCACCCGCGCTCAGATCGCCACCGGTCCGCACGCGCCGTCGTTCTACCGGGTGATGGGCCCACTTCGAAACATCCAGGCCTGGTACGACGCCTGGGATATCAAGCCCGGCGACAAGCTCTACATCCCGCCGGAGCAGCGCGTAAACATCTGGTAGCGAGACCTCAGATCTCGGGACACCAGCCCGTTAGGCCCGGCTCCCCCCGGGTCTTGCCGGCGGTGCGATGCGTCACCATCCGGTGGTGCAGTTCGCGAATACGTCGGCTGCCCGAGGCCTGAAACGCAAACGGAAAGATGCCGTGCAGCAGGCAGGCCACGGCACCCGCGGCCATCGTCGCCGCATAGCCGCTCGCCGAAACCAGATGCTCGAAATAGGTCTCGCCGACCGTTTCGGGGTGCTGGGTAAACGCCTTGAGCATGGGGCCGCCTGTCATCCTGAATACGGCGACAGGATGCCGGGGTGACCGGAGAAAATCTTCTCCCAAATTTCCACGCACCGAGGGAAATCAGAGAAATTCACTCTCCGGATGATGATGGATCCAGAATTTTTCTCTCTATCCAGAGAAGGAAAGAATTAATCTCTCTTATGCGGTCGCCTAGTAGGCGAAATCCGCAAACACGCGGCTGGCGTCGCCTTCCCAGCGGGTGTTGTAGAGCTCCAGCAGACGCTCGGCAGGCGTGATCCCGCTATCGGCGATCTGGTCCAGTTCGGAGAGGTAGCCGGTCTCGTCCACCATGCCGCCGGACAGGCGGTTGCGGTTCTTCAGGCCCGATCGCGAGATCGACAGCATGTCCTTCGCCACGTCCTGCACGCTGCGCCCGGCGATCTGCGCCTTCAGACCCACCCGGGCCACGTCGGCGCGCAGGCGCTCATGGTCCTCGATGTTCCAGTCCTTGCAGAGGTCCCAGGCCGCCGCCAGCGCGGGCGCATCGTAGAAGATCCCCATCCACAGCGCCGGCAGGGCGCAGAGACGGCTCCAGGGTCCTGCATCGGCGCCGCGCATCTCCAGGTACTTCTTGAGCCGCACCTCCGGGAAGATGGTGGTCATGTGGTCGGCCCAGTCCTTGATGGTCGGCCGCTCTCCCGGCAACTCCGGCAGCTTGCCCTCCATGAAGTCCACGAAGGAGCGCCCGGCTACGTCGATGTAGCGATCGCCGCGCTTGACGAAATACATCGGCACCTTCAGCGCATAGCGGGCGTAGGACTCGAAGTTGAACCCGTCCCGGAATACGAAATCCAGCATGCCGGTCCGATCGGGATCGGTATCTGTCCAGACGTTGGCCCGGGCCGAAACAAAGCCTGACGGCTTGCCTTCGATGAACGGCGAGTTGGCGAACAGCGCCGTGCAGATCGGCTGTAGCGCCAGCGACGTACGGAACTTGGCCACCATGTCGGCTTCGTCGGCGAAGTCGAGGTTGGCCTGTACCGTGCAGGTGCGGAACATCATGTCGAGGCCGAGATTGCCCACCTTGGGCATGTATTCCCGCATGATCTTGTAGCGGCCCTTGGGCATCACCGGCACCTGGTCGCGCCGCCAGATCGGGCTGTAGCCCAAACCCAGGAACCCCAGGCCAAGTTCGTCGGCCACCTGTTTGACCTCAGTGAGGTGGTTGCCGGTCTCCTCGCAGATGTCGTGGACGGTCTCCAGCGGCGCACCCGAGAGCTCGAACTGACCGCCCGGCTCCAGGCTGACATTGGCAAGCCCACGTTCCAGGGCGATGACGTTCTCGCCTTCCATCAACGGCGTCCAGCCGAAGCGGGTCAGGCCGTCCAACAGCGCCTTGATGCCGCGGGGCTCGTAGGCCACTGGCGAATTGTCGGCCAGGCGGTAGACGAACTTCTCGTGCTCGGCACCTACGCGCCAGGCGCTGGCGGGCTTGCCGCCCTCGGCCATCCAGCCCACCAGGTCTTCAAAGACAAGGGGGCGATCATCGCTCACCACGTCGGCCATTCGCAAATCCTCCCCCGAGATAACGCGGCAACACTCAAAGAGGCTCACGCGGTCGCGTCTTTACGCTGTTAGGTTAGGTGGGCGCAATTCCGTGAAGCTCAAGGGCGGGCTATAGGGTCTTTGCAACGACAGTCTGGAGACATGATGGCCGCCGCGAACGTGAAGGAGGCCGTCCCGTATTTCAGGGTCCGGGACATGAAGGCCTCGCTGGCCTTCTACGTAGAGGGTCTCGGCTTCGAGATCGACAAGCGCTGGGATGACCGCGGCGTGCTGCGCTGGTGCAGCCTGAAGCTGGGCGGAGCTACGCTCCGGCTCCAGCAGTTCAAACCCAAGGGCCAGGACGCCTGGATCGCCGCCGGGCCGGTGGGCGAAGGCGTGACGATCTATTTCCCTTGCGAGGACGCCACGGCGGTCTGGACCGAGGCGACCGCGCGCGGCCTGGACGCCCCGCCGCCGGAAGTGGGCAACGGCATGTGGCTGGCCGGCTTCGACGACCCCGACGGCTACCGGCTGGAATTCGAAAGCCCCACCGATGCGCCCGAGGACAGCGTGTTCGGGGAGGATTAGCGCCAATCCCCCACCGCCGCCTGCCAGAGCGTCAGTGCGCTGATGGCGGCGGTGTCGGCGCGGAGGATCCTGGGGCCCAGGGTGGCGGCGGCAGCATAGGGCAAGGCCCGCAACCGGTCGCGTTCGCCGGGGGAAAAGCCCCCCTCCGGCCCGATCAGAATGGCCCACGGGCCAGGCGTGGTGACGGCCTCCAGCACGGTTGGCGCATCGCCGGCCTCGTCGCAGAACAGCAGGCGTCTCGTCACATCCCAATCAGCCAGCAGGCGGTCGAGTTTCACGGGCTCCGCAATCTGCGGCACATCCAGCCGCCCGGTTTGTTCGGCGGCTTCCATGGCGATGGCGCGCAGGCGCTCGACGCGGATGTGGTCGGCGTTGGTGCGTTCGGTGGTCACCAGACGTACGCGACGCGCGCCCAGCTCCGCAGCCTTTTCGATGATGGTTTCCAGCCGGCCACGCTTGACCAGGGCGATCACCAGATCGAGGTCGGGCCCCACGTCCTGGGGCCGCGCGCAGGAGAGCGCCGTGAGCGTGACCGCCCGCTTGCCCACCGTGGCGACGGAAGCCCGCCACTCACCGTCACGGCCGTTGAACACCGCCAGTGTGTCGCCCACCGTCTGGCGCATGACCGCCGACAGATAGCGGCTCTGGCCCTCATCGAGGGTGAGCTGGGCGCCCGGCGCCAGATCATGCGGCACATAGAGACGGATCATCCCGCATCCCTACCAACGGTTGGGGCTGGGCGAAATCACTCCGAGCCGTCTAAATGGGCCATGGCCAATTCCGACGACGACGAGCTGGAAGCCCTGCAGATCGCCCTGGTGCGATATCAGGTGGACGCCATCGCCCAGGGGCGCCGCGACCTTGTGGTCTTCGAAGGCCGCGACACCGCCGGCAAGGACGGGGCGATCAAGCGGATCAATGAGTATCTCTCGGTCCGCAACACCCGCGTGGTGGCCCTGCCCAAACCCACGGAGCGCGAGCGCAGCCAGTGGTATTTCCAGAGGTATGTGGCGCACCTGCCGGCGGCCGGCG
>NZ_JBILRO010000299.1:0-3570 GCF_044372605.1 Phenylobacterium sp. | reverse complement strand
CCTGCCGTGATCGTGGGCCACCCCGGGTGGGGCGAGATGGTGTTCCTCAAGGAGGTCTTTCCGAACGCCCGCCAGGTGGCCTTCGCCGAGTTCTTCTACCACGCCCACGGATACGACGTCGGCTTCGACACCGAGTTCATTCCGCTGGACGCCGAGGCGCCGTTCCGGACCAAGGCCAAGAACGCGATCATGTCGCTGACCTACAGCGAGGCGGACGCCATCGTGGCCCCTACCCGGTTTCAGGCTGACTCCCTGCCGCCCGCGTTCCGGCCTCGCGCCCGGGTGATCCATGAAGGCGTCGACGTCGAGGCGATCCGCCCCGGGCCGCCAGAGCCCTTCGAGCTGCCCGATGGGCGGCGGATCTTGCCGGGAACACCGGTCATCACCCACGTCAACAACGCCATGGAGCCCCTGCGCGGCCTGCACATCGTCGCCCGCGCCCTGCCCCGGCTGCTGGCGGAGGTCCCGGACGCCCAGGTCCTGCTGATCGGAAATCCCGGTCGACGCGCCTATGGCGGCAATCCGCCTGAGGGGAAAACCTGGAGGGATGTCTGTTTCGAGGGCGTGGACTACGACCCGGCACGGGTTCACTTCCTCGGCGCCCTGCCGCACGCGGCCATGCTCCAGGCGCTGCGCCTGGGAACCGCCCACGTCTACTACAGCTATCCCTTCGTCCTCTCCTGGTCGCTGGTCGAGGCGATGGCGGCTGGCTGTTATGTGATTGGATCTGACACAGCGCCGTTACATGACGCCATCACCGATGGCGTCAACGGCCGCCTCCTGCCGTTCTTTGACGTCGCAGCGCTCTCCGAGGCCCTGATCCATGCCTGCCGGAATCCGGCAGTTTCGATGGCGATGCGAATGGCCGCGCGGCGGACAGCGGTGGAGCGGTTCAGCGCCGCCAGTGGCCGGGCCGCCTGGCTGGCCCTGCTCGCCGAACAGGGCCTCTCAATCCCCGCAGCTTAGCCGCACCGCACCGCGCTGATCAGCCCCGTCGCCGCGTCGAAGATGAAGTTGAGACGGGTCTCGTCCGCGTCCGTGGCCACCGGACAGGTCGCGCAGGTCACCCGATGATGTTCAGGCCGGATCGGCACCGGAACCTCTGCGCGCGGACGACCCACCAGATGCTGCAGCTCTGCGGCCCCGCAGGTGTCCAGTGCCGCGGCCACCGTCGGCGGAGACTTTGCGGTCGTGGCGACAGGCGGCGCCGCAGGAGCCGGTGGGGTCGAGCAGGCGATCAGGGCCGCCATCAACACCACAGCCGCAAGGCCTCTTACCCCTGCTTTTCCCAACCCCGCGCCCCCTGCCGCCAGTAGGTCGCCGGAAGGCCCCGCGCCTGAATGGACTTCCACTGCCCCCGCGCGATCTGCAGTTGCGTCTCGTCCGCGCCGTCGAACAGCACCACGCACCGCTGGTATCCGGAGAGATCGCCGGGCTCGGCGCCATCCACCAGAAACAGCGCCTCGGCCGCGTTGGGTCGTTCCTCTCCCGTGGTCAGCAGGATGGGCTGACGCGCCGGGTCCGGCTCCTCCGCCGGGGCATGCGGCAGGAAGCTGTCGTCGCGATAGCTCCAGAGCCAGGCGTCGAAATGGTCGATCCGCGACGAGGTTGCGGTGCGGACCACGGCTTTCCAGCCCTTCTGAAGGGTCTTTTCCAGAAGCTCGGGCAGCGCCTGATCCAGCCCGGTCTGCTCCAGGTGATAGAACCAGACCTCGCAAACGCCTGCGTCAGCCAAGGCGCGGCTCCAGGCGCCCGGCCAGACCCTCGATCGCCGTGGCCACCGCCTCCACATGGGTCAGCATCGCCAGATGGTGCATCGGCAGGCGCACAAGGGGCCAGCCCTGCCGGGTCGCCAGCCGCCCCTCCTCGTCGTAGGCCCCGCTCAGCTGGAGATAGGCTGCAGGCCGCGAGATCTGCGTGTCAGGCGCCGCCTCCTCGAAGTAGGCCAGCGGCAGAGGTTCCAGTTCCGACGTGAGCGCCTCGCGCACGGCCTCGTCCGGCAACAGGCGTTGCAGCGCGCCGGGCGGCCACCAGGCGTCCCAGGCCGGCAGCATCCCGAACTCGGCGCCGTCACGCAGGCTTTTGGCCAAGGGGGGCGGCGCTGTGTCGAACCAGCTGCGCCCGGGATGCGGCAGGATGGCGTCCACGAAAATGAAGCCCTGAACGGCGCCGGACGCCGCCTCCAGCGCCGGCGCCAAGGCCCCTGCCCCACTGTGCAGCACCACGATGGTCGGCGTCTCGCCCAGCTCTGCGGCCATGCCCAGCGCCAGACTGCGATAGAAATCGCCGCTCAGGTCGCCCAGTTTCGGCCAGGCCGGAGCCGTGACCTCCCGGCCGCGCGCCCGCAGACCCTGCGCCACGCCCCGCCAGCTCAGGTCGCCCAGCAGGGGGCTATGCAACAGGGCAAGGGGCGTGGGCACGGCGGTATCAGCCCTCGTACCGGTCCTGGACCATTCGATTGAGCAAGCGCACGCCATAGCCGGTGGCGCCGTCAGGGCTGGTGGGCGTGGACGACGGCTTGCTCCAGGCCGTGGACGCGATGTCCAGGTGCGCCCAGGGCAGGCCGTTCACATATCGCTGCAGGAACAGCGCCGCGGTGATCGAGCCACCCGGCCGGCCGCCGGTGTTCTTCATGTCGGCGATCATGGAGTCGATCTGCTTGTTGTAGGCCTCCGGCAGCGGCATGCGCCACAGCCCCTCGTTCTCAGCCGACGCCGCCGCCAGCAGATTGGCGCTCAGCTCGTCATTGTTGGAGAAGCAGCCGGCGTAGTCATTGCCCAGCGCAATGATGATCGCCCCGGTCAGGGTCGCCAGATCCACCATGAACTTCGGCTTGAAGCGGTCCTGGCAGTACCAAAGGGCATCGGCCAACACGAGACGGCCCTCCGCGTCGGTATTGACCACCTCGATGGTCTGGCCCGACATGCTGGTCAGCACATCGCCCGGGCGATAGGCGTTGCCATCGGGCATGTTCTCCACCAGCCCCAGAATGCCGATGGCGTTCACCTTGGCCTTGCGGCCGGCCAGGGTGTGCATGAGACCTGAAACGGCGCCGGCGCCGCCCATGTCCCACTTCATGTCCTCCATGTTTTCGGCCGGCTTGATCGATATACCGCCCGTGTCGAAGCACACGCCCTTACCGACAAAGGCCACAGGTTGGGCCGTCTTGTCGTCGGCGCCGTACCACTTGATGATCGCCAGGCGGCTCTCGCGAATGCTGCCCTGGCCGACGGCCAGCAGGGATCCCATGCCCAGCCTGGTCATCTCGGGCTCACCCAGGATCTCGACCTCCAGACCCAGGCTCTCCAGCGCCTTGACCCGCGCTGCAAACTCGGCCGGGAACAGCACGTTCGGCGGCTCCGAGACCAGATCGCGGGTGAAGCTGATCCCGTCGGCCAGCGCCGACAGCGGCCCGAACGCCGTCAGGGCGGCGTCAGGCGCGCTGGTCGCGACCTCGGCCTTGACGATCGAGGGCTTCTTTTCGGCCTTTTCCTTGGTCCGGTACTTGTCGAACCGGTAGCCGGCCAGCCGCAGGCCCAGAGCAGCATGAGCGGCCAGTTCGGCGTCGCC
>NZ_JBILRO010000072.1:0-13600 GCF_044372605.1 Phenylobacterium sp. | reverse complement strand
CGAGCTTTGTCACCGACCACTACGCAACCCTGGCCGCCCATCCCGACCATTGGCCGACGATCAGTTTCTCCAACCACGATGTCCCGCGCACCGTCAGCCGGTTCGGCGGCAAGGCGGCCTCGCCGGAGTTGGCCAGGATGCTGTTCGCCCTGCTGGTCGCGTTGAAGGGCACCACCCTTATCTATCAGGGCGAGGAGCTCGGCCTGCCGCAGGCCGCCCTGCCGCGAGACCTTTTGCGCGATCCAGTGGGAGACCTTTACTGGCCCTATGACGGCGGTCGCGATGGATGCCGTACGCCAATGCCCTGGACAGCCGGTCCGCAGATGGGGTTCACCACCGGCGTGCCCTGGCTGCCGCTGGCTGCCGAGCATCGGGGCCTGAGCGTCGAGGAACAGGCGGCAGACCCGGAGTCGAGCCTGGCGTTCTCCCGCGCCATGATCGCCTTCCGGAAAGGCTCGGACGCCATGCGGCTGGGCGAAATCAGCTTCATCCAGACCGCCGATCCCGTGCTGGGCTTCGTGCGGGAGCATGCCGGGGAGCGCATTGTCTGCCTGTTCAACCTTTCGGACGGCCCCCGGTTTGTGGAGCACCCGACCCTGGAGACAGCTAGCCTTTTGCCCGTCAGGGCTGGCGACGCCGACATTCGCGGTGCCTCGATCGGGCTGGCGCCCTACGCGGCGGTCTTCCTGCGACTGCCCTAGGCGGCTACAAGCGCTGGATGGCCGACGCTGCGCCCCGGACTTCAAAAGACGACACCCGGTTCGGTCAGGGCTTCCTGACGGACACCTGGTATCTTGGCGCGCTATCGCGCGACCTTAAGCCCGGTCGGCTAACCCGGATCGAGATGCTGGGCGAACCCGTTATGCTGGGGCGCTCGCGCCGGGGTGACGTCTTCGCGCTGCGCGACGTCTGTCCGCACCGCGCCGCGCCGCTGTCGGCGGGGTCGTTTCATCTGGACGCAAGCGGTGTCGAAACCGTGCAGTGCCCCTACCATGGCTGGCGGTTTGGCCGCGACGGCGCCTGTGCGGCGATCCCCTCCCTGACGGCTGATCAGAGCCTTGATGTCTCGAAGATCGGGGTGCGGCGTTATCCGGTGGTGGAGAGCCAGGGCATTGTCTTCGTCTGGATGGGGTCTGCGCCGGCCAGCGAGCCCGACGGGCCGCCGCCGAATTTTCCGGGCGTCGTGGGAGGGTCGCCCAAGCTGGTCGATCATGTGGTGTTTGATGCCCATATCGACCAGGCGGTGGTGGGCCTGATGGACCCGGCTCACGGGCCTTACGTGCATCGCCAATGGTGGTGGCGCGCCTCGGGCAGCGAACACGACAAGCGCAAACGCTTTGAACCGCGCGAGCACGGCTTTGCCATGGTCCGTCATGAACCTTCGAAGAACAGCCGCGCCTATGCGGTGCTGGGTGGACAGCCGCTGACGGAGATCACCTTCCGGCTGCCGGGCCTGCGCTGGGAGCATGTAACGGTCGGCAAACGCCAGGTGCTGTCGCTGACCTGCCTGACGCCGATCGACGCCACCCGGACCCGGGTGACCCAGATCGCCTGGTCGGACCACCCGGCGTTCCTGCTGCTGAAACCTGTGATCGCGGCGTGGGCCCGGACCTTCCTGCGCCAGGACGGCGACATGGTGAACCTGCAGAAAAACGGACTGAAGTACGATCCGACTCTGCTTTGGATCGACGACGCGGATCGTCAGGCCAAGTGGTACCAGGCGCTGAAGCGCGAATGGGTCGCCAGTCGGCGCGAGGGCCGAGCCTTCGTCAATCCCGTTGAGGCCGCGACGCTGACGTGGCGAAGCTAGGGTTCCTGGGGAGCCTTGTCGGGGTCGCCCTGGTCGTCGGCCTGGGCGACGCGGCAGGCGCTTCGACAGCCCAGCCCGCGCCCGACCTGGCGCCGTCGCCGGCTTGCCGCATTGAAGGCTGGACCGTAGCTTCAGAGGCCAATGCGGCGTCTCTGACCACACTCCTCTGGAGGCCATTCGGCCGGGAGGAGGTGGGCTGGGAGATCTACGCGCCGCTCATCCAGCGCGAAATCGCCACGACATGTCCCGTGACCAGCGAAGGCTTTGCCGCCGCGCTGGCCGCCTGGCAGTCGACGAGGAACCTTCCTGGCGACGGCGTGCTCAGCGAAGCCACACTCCTGCAGTTCAAGGCCCAGACGCAGGCGCGACGGCCGTTTGTCGCGGCCATCACCGCCGGGATTTGCCCGGAAACGCCGGACCTGATCACCGAGGCCGCGCGCAGCGAGGGCACAGGCGGCAAGACCGTCTGGATGCAGCCGGGGGCCCTGCGGGCCTGGCGGGCGATGGCGGCCGCAGCACGGGCGGAGGTCCCCGGGATCGCCGCCGATCCCGACGCACTCACCATCTTCTCCGGTTATCGCAGCCCCAGCCTCGATGCCGCCCGCTGTCTGGCCGAGGGCAATTGCGATGGTGTCGTCCGCGCCCGCTGTTCGGCGCACCGCACGGGGCTGGCCGCGGACCTCTATGTGGGTCACGCGCAGGGTTATTCGGCGGACTCCACCGCCGACGAGAACCGCCTGTTCATGACGCGGACGGCAACATACCGGTGGCTGGTGGCGAACGCGATCCGATTTGGTTTCGTCAATTACGCCTTCGAACCCTGGCATTGGGAATGGACGGGCGAGACTCCCTGATCCAATCTCCCAGTATGGCAAATGCAATCCTGAACGGCGTCTCCATCGCCTTTGACGATATTCCGCCGGCGGGGCCCGCGCAGCGGACGATCCTGTTGCTCCACGGCTTCGCCTCAAACCGCAACGAGGGCTGGAAGCGCACAGGCTGGTACTCCGCCTTCGAACGACGCGGCATCCGAACTCTTGCACTGGATCAGCGCGGCCATGGCGAGAGCATGAAATCCCATGATTCCGCCGACTATGGTCGCGAGCACATGGCCGCCGACGCCCTGGCGTTGCTGGATCATCTGGGCGTCGGACGCTGCGATGTGTTCGGCTATTCGATGGGCACGCGTACGGCCATGCAGGTGGCGCTCGATGCCCCTGACCGGGTCTCCAACCTCATGCTGGGCGGGATCGGGAGCAAGCTGTTTGACCCGCGCCCGGCCGGTTCCGTGGAAGCCATGGCCGAAGCCATGTCGGCCGAGGATCCGGCCAACATCAAGACCGAGATGCTGAAGAGCTTCCGCCAGTTCGCCGACGAGCAGGGCGAGGACCGGATGGCGCTGGCCGCCTGCTCCGCGGCTGACAGCGCGCCGCTGGCGCGCGACGCGCTGGGAACATTGACCATGCCGGTACTGGTGGTTGCGGGCCGTCATGACGAACTGGCGGGCGACCCTGATGAACTGGCGGCCGTGTTTCCACGCGGCAAGGGCGTCACCCTGCCAGGCTGCGACCACTTCTCGGCGATCCCGCACGGCCTGTTGAAGGCGACCGTTTTCGACTTCCTCGATGGGATGCTCGACGACGACTTCCCGGACAACTACCGCTAGATCACGTCGAGAGTGGATTGAATCAATCCAAAATCGAAAAACGTGATCGCCCTCATATGTTTAGAGTGGGTTGCAGGCGGAAAACCGGTTCCCACTTTTCCTCAATCCGCTCTAGGTTTTCGGTCCCATATTGTAGGGGCCGCCCTTGGCCAGCGCGGTCTTGTAGGCCGGACGCGCCTGGAAGCGGTCAACCCAGGCTGCGATCTTCGGGTATTCGCCGCCGCGACCCGTCGACTTCACGATCTCGCCGACAAAGCTCATCTGGATGTCGGCGGCGGACAGGGTGTCACCCACCAACCAGTCGCGACCGGCCAGCGAGGCCTCGACGTAGCCCAGGTGATTAGCTGTCTCGCTGTCGATGCGGGGCTTCAGCGGTGCGGCCGCCTCACCCAGGCGACCCGTGTACATGGCCAGCATGAGCGGCAGCATCGCCGAGCCCTCGGCATAATGCAGCCACTGGTTCCAGGTCTCATAGTCGGCGCTGCCCGCCGCTGGGACCAATTTGCCGCCGCCGTGCTTGCGCACGATGTAGTCGATGATGGCCCCGGATTCGATGATCGTGTGCCCATCCTCCGTCACCACCGGCGACTTGCCCAGGCGATGAACCGCCATCAACTCGGGCGGCGCCAGGCGGGTGGTCGCATCGCGGGCATAGTGCTTGATCTCGTAGGGTGCGCCCAGCTCCTCCAGGAGCCACAGGATGCGCTGCGAGCGTGAGTCGTTCAGGTGATGGACGGTGAGCATGGGCGCGGTTCCCGTATTTGACTTCACCCATGCATCGCCCATTCCCCTTACGCAACGCAAGCCGCGTATAGTGATGCCATGACCCTGATCCTTCCCCATCTGCCGGACCTTCTGGACGAGGCGGCGCTTGAGGCCGCAGCTCTCGTGGCCTCTCTGCAATCCACCGTGCTCGGCCGTGTCCAGAAGAGCGGCCGGCTCGACCGGAACGCCCTCGACGCCGAGCAACATGCTGCCCACGGCCTGGCCTGGGCGGCGGCCTATGCCGAGACCCTGCGGCAAACGGCGGTCTGGGCGCGGGCTCTGGGCGATGACTTCGGCGAGGCTGAAGCCCTGCCGGCACAACTCCTTGCTCACGAGTATCTGAGCCAGCTTGCCGGCGGCCTGCCCATGAACCAGGGCGAGATCTTCCGGCCGGCCGACGTGTTCGCTCCGGCGGATCGGCTGGGCCATGTGATCGGACGGCTGAGAGCCGGCGCCTCACAGGCGGTGAAGCTCCGGATCGTCGAACTTCTGGACGCGGCCCGCGGGCGGCCCTCGCTGGAAACAAGCGGGCTGGACGAAACGCTCGAGGCGGTTCGGGACCAGTTCCATGCCTTCACCGCCGAGAAAATCACCCCACACGCCCAGGGCTGGCACCTGCGTGACGAGCTGATTCCTATGAGCCTGCTGGAGGAGTTGGGCGACCTGGGCGTATTCGGCCTGACCGCGCCTGAGGTCTGGGGCGGGGCGGGCATGGGCAAGGTAGCGATGTGCGTGGTTTCCGAAGCGCTATCGCGCGGCTGGATCGGCGCCGGCTCGCTGGGCACCCGGTCCGAGATCGCCGCTGAGCTGATCCTGGCCCACGGCACGGATGACCAGAAGGCGCGATGGCTGCCGGGAATCACCTCGGGCCGGACCATTCCCACTGCGGTGTTCAGCGAGCCGGAGGCCGGATCGGACCTGGGATCCCTGCGCACCCGGGCTATCCGCGACGGCGAAAGCTGGCGGGTGTATGGGGCCAAGACCTGGATAACCCATGCTGCACGGGCCGATGTGATGACCCTTTTGGTCCGCACCGAGCCCGCCTCAAAGGACCACCGGGGGCTTTCAATGTTCCTGGCCGAAAAGCCACGCGGGACCCCGGCGGATCCCTTCCCCGCGACCGGCATGAGCGGCGGCGAGATCGCGGTCATCGGCTATCGCGGCATGAAAGAGTATGAACTGGCCTTCGATGGCTTTGAGATCGCAGACCACAATCTTCTGGGTGGTCAGACGGGGCAGGGGTTTGTCCAGTTGATGGCCACCTTCGAAAGCGCCCGGATCCAGACGGCCGCCCGGGCCATCGGGGTGGCGCAGAACGCCCTCGATCTGGCGCTGGACTACGCGCTCCAGCGGCGGCAGTTCGGCGGACCTATCGCGGACTTCCCGCGTGTCGCCAACAAGCTGGCCATGATGGCCGCAGAGATCCTGGGGGCGCGACGGCTGACGTGGTTCGCCGCGCGGGCCAAGGACGAGGGCCGTCGCTGCGATCTCGAGGCCGGGATGGCCAAACTAACGGCGGCTCGCATCGCCTGGGCGGCGGCGGACAATGCGGTGCAGATTCACGGCGGAACCGGCTTTGCCGTCGAGCAACCGGTCAGCCGCGTGCTTGCTGACGCGCGCATCCTCAACATCTTCGAAGGTGCCGGCGAAATTCAGGCCCAGGTGATCGCGCGGCGCCTGCTGGAAGGCGCGAACTGACCCGTCTGGCTTGGAACTGCCTTTCAGGACTTCGGCTTGAGACCTTCGACGATCAGGCCGATCTGTCGATCCATGACTGTGATCATGGCTTTGGCGTCAGCGTTCTGGGTTATCGCTAATCGAAATGTCCAGGCGAAGGCCGAAATGATCAAGGCCACAACCTCGTCAAGAATGACGTCCGCGCGAATGTCGCCGTCTGCGACGCCCTTGGCGAGGCAGTCTGAGACCCCGCCTTTCAGCCGTGCATTCCGGCCGAAGGGCTTGGCGTCTGACGACAGGGTCCAGTCATGGGCTGCGGCGATGTCGCGTATGGTGGTGCCCTGAAATCCGTGCCGGGCGAACAGGCTCCTGGCGGACGCAAGCACATGTTGCCGGGTCGCTTCCTTCTGAGAGGCGCGCACCGGAGACGCACCAGCAATGGATCCGGTATCGGCTTTCGTCTAGGACGATTTATCAGCCGCGACGTGCCCCGGCGAGCACTATCCGGATCTGGTCCTTGGCGCGGGCCTGCAGCGCGTCCAGGCTCCACCCCTCGAAGATCGCCTGGGAGAAGTTGGCCAGGAAGCAGTCCATGAGCATCTGGCTGCGTAGTTTGACCTCGGATTGCTGGGACAGTTCCCCACGTTCGACGGCCGAGGTCAGTTGATCGGTGAAGACGTCTTGAAAGCCGCAACTTGAGGCAAGGTCGCGAAGCGCCGGCCCGCCATCGACATCCCAAGCAACGCTGAAGGCGGCGCGCGCCAGCTGCAGGCGGGCCTTGCAAAAGGCATAGCCCGCCATCAAGACCTTCAACAAGCTCTCCTCGATTTTGCCGTTCTGGATGGCTGCGGCGCGCATGACGCCAAGCAAAGCGTCGAGATCCTCGGTCATGATTTCGCGGAACAGATCTGCCTTATCCCGGAAATTTGCGAAGACCGCGCCGGTAGACATACCGGCGGCCGCGGCGATATCCCGGATCGTGGCGCCCTCGTAGCCCTCCTCGCTGAACAGATTGCGGGCGGCGTTGAGCACCTTCAGTCGCGTCTGGCGCTTCGCAAGCGCGCGTCGCGTCGGCGCGCGTTTCGGTGTTTCGACTTCTGATAGGGTCGCGGTGCTTCGGTTCATCTGGCTCAGTGGTTGTCCCCGACCAATTGTCTTCCAGCCTGTACTTTCAATAGTTGCCAGCACTGACGACGCTGAAAACCGGAATGATCATGATCAGTGGTCTAGGTCTTGAGCACTCCCGTAGGGTGTTCGTTGAAACCTGTCGACTGTGACATTTCGCCACTCTCACGCGCTTTCGCCCATCTTTACGACCTGGAATAGTGTAGTGCTGTACTTTGAGCGGCTTGGTTACACGGAATGGTCGAAATTTCGCGAAACGATGTTCGGTGATCGGAGTCATCCCTGCCAACTCACGAGGTCAACCGTGATCCTTAGGGATTGATGTGGCGGGACCTGGCCCTCTCGGCCTAAGATCAGGGAATGGATATCTTCGACTATCTCATCTACGCCGCGCTCGCGGCGGTCAGCCTGGTGTTGCTGGCTGGTCTGTTCGCCCTGTTCCGCGGCGGTGATTTCGGACGTTCCTATTCCAACAAGCTGATGCGTCTGCGCGTTCTGATGCAGGCGGTCGCCATTGCAGTGCTCGTGGCCGCAGCGTGGTATCGGGGCCAGGGCTGATGGTCACGCTCAACCGTATCTATACCCGCACAGGTGATGCGGGTACGACACGTCTGGCAACGGGCGCAGCGGTCAGCAAGGCCGACATGCGCGTCGAAGCCTATGGTGCAATTGATGAGACCAATGCCTGTCTTGGCCTTGCCCGTATCCATACCTCGGAGGACGCCCAGCTCGACGCTATGCTGGCGCGGATCCAGAATGAACTTTTCGACCTTGGCGCGGATCTGTCGACCCCGGCTGCTCCCGATGAGGTTGTAGGCTCAAAGCTGCGCATTCTCGACAGCCAGGTCGGCCGGCTTGAGACCGAGATTGATGAACTCAATGCGAAGCTGCCCGATCTGAAGTCCTTCGTGCTTCCCGGCGGGACACCGGCTGCTGCAGCGCTGCACCTGGCCCGCACCGTCTGCCGGCGCGCCGAGCGGGAAGCTGTAAGGCTGGTCGAGGCCGGCGAGCCGGTCGGCGGTCCGGCGCTTTGTTACATCAATCGGCTCTCCGATTTTCTTTTCGTCGCCGCCCGCTGGGCCAATGGCTGCGGCGCGGCCGAGGTGTTCTGGGTTTCCGGGGCGACGCGTTAGGGTTTTGCAGGCGCGGGCGGCGCGGGTCGGCCAAGGGCGGCCTTCGCCTCGGCCTCGGCGGCCTTGTCGTCGATGGTACGGCCGGTGATGTCGGAGATCAGAACCGGCTGGGCGCAGACCCGCTGCTCGGCATCCCACCACTTGCGGGCGGCCTCGCACTTCTTTTGCGGGATAATCCAGCCCACCTGCCATACCAGAACGCCCGCGACGATCACGGCGAAGAGGGCGATAAAGACGAGCTTGAGGCGCTCAATGTTCGGGTTCATGGGAGCCTTTTACGTAAGGAGAGGGGGGTCTGGCTAGTGTCCGGTCACAACGGGAATCCGGCCTCTCAAGCTTGCAATGCTTGGCGGAACCGTTATTGCCCTCCCGCTTATTTCTTTCAGAAACCCCAATTTGAGGCGCTAGCAACCCATGAAGGTGTTGGTCCCGGTCAAGCGGGTGATCGATTATAACGTCAAGGCCCGCGTAAAGGCCGATCAGACGGGCGTCGACCTCGCAAACGTAAAAATGTCGATGAATCCCTTCTGCGAGATCGCGGTCGAAGAGGCCGTACGACTCAAGGAGAAAGGCGTGGTGACGGAAGTCGTGGCTGTTTCTATCGGTCCGGCCCAGGCTCAGGAAACCCTGCGGACCTCGCTGGCCATGGGTGCAGATCGCGCCATCCTGATCCAGACCGACCAGGATCTGGAGCCACTGGCGGTGGCCAAGGTGCTGAAGGCGATCATCGCCGAAGAAAATCCCGACCTCGTTCTGATGGGCAAGCAGGCCATCGACGGCGACAACAACGCCACCGGCCAGATGCTCTCGACGCTGCTCGATTGGCCCCAGGCGACCTTCGCCTCGGAAATGGCCGTCGAGGGTGGCAAGGCCAAGGTGACCCGCGAGGTCGACGGCGGCCTTCAAACCCTGGAAGTGAACCTGCCGGCAGTTGTGACGGCGGATCTGCGCCTCAATGAGCCGCGATACGCCAGCCTGCCCAACATCATGAAGGCCAAGAAGAAGCCACTGGACGTCAAGGAACTGGCCTCTCTCGGCGTTGATACCGCGCCGCGGCTGAAGGTGATCAAGGTCACTGAACCGGCCAAGCGCTCGGCCGGCATCAAGGTGGAAGCCGCCGCCGACATCGTCAGCAACCTCAAGACTTCGGGAGTTTTCTAGATGGCTGTTCTCGTAATCGCCGATCACGATAACGCGACGCTCAAGGACAACACCCACAAGGTTGTGACCGCCGCCCTTTCCATTTCCGGCGACGTAGACGTTCTGGTGGCCGGGACCAATACGGCTGCCCTGGGCGCCGACGCCGCAAAGATCAGCGGCGTGCGCAAGGTGCTGACGTCGGAAAGCGCCGAACTTGGCCAGGGCATCGCCGAGGCTGTGGGTGACCTGATCGTGGGCCTGATGGGGGGCTATGACGCCGTCCTGATCCCCGCCACTTCGCAGGGCAAGAGCTTCAGCCCCCGCATCGCCGCCAAGCTGGACGTGGCCCAGATCTCCGAAGTGATCGAGGTGGTCTCCGCCGACACCTTCGTGCGTCCGATCTACGCCGGCAATGCGCTGGAAACTGTCCAGTCGGCCGACGCCAAGAAGGTGCTGACCGTGCGCCCCACCGCCTTCAAGGCGGCGGCCACCGACGGCTCGGCCAAGGTCGAGGCTGTCGCGGCACCGGGCGCGCAGGCCAAGGTGCATTTCATCGATCAGCAGATCGTCAAGTCGGCCCGCCCGGACCTCGGCGCCGCCAAGATCGTGGTTTCCGGCGGCCGCGCCATGGGCTCTGCCGAAGAGTTCCAGAAGGTGATAGACCCCCTGGCCGACAAGCTGGGTGCCGCCGTGGGCGCCAGTCGCGCCGCCGTTGACGCGGGCTATGCGCCCAACGACTACCAGGTGGGCCAGACCGGCAAGGTCGTGGCGCCGGAACTCTACATCGCCATCGGCATCTCGGGCGCCATCCAGCACCTGGCCGGCATGAAGGATTCCAAGATCATCGTTGCGATCAACAAGGACGGCGATGCGCCGATCTTCCAGGTCGCCGACTTTGGTCTGGTAGCCGACTACAAGACTGCGGTGCCGGAACTGATGACCGCACTCACCACTGCCGGCGTCTAGGCGCAGTCGGACGTAGATTGGATCGGGGGGTGGCTTCGTCGCGAAGCCGCCCCCCTTTTTCGTGCCCGGCGCCCGCCCGGCAAGCCCGTTGCACCACCGCCCTCCGGTTCACCGACCTGTTGCGCCGCAGCAAACCGCTTGCCGCAATGCGCCATTCACGTGCTAGAACGCCTGCCCTGAGTTTGGGCGGTGCTCGCCCGAAGGCATCGAGGCCAAGGCAGTATGGTTGACATCAGGACAGTCGGCGTCATCGGCGCAGGTCAGATGGGGTCCGGGATCGCCCACGTGGTGGCCCTGGCCGGGTACGACGTCCTGCTCCACGACGTCAGCGCCGAACGCATCGCCCAGGGCCTCGCCCTGATCGAGAAGAACATGACCCGTCAGGTCAGCCGCAACATCATCGAGCATACCGCCATGGACGCGGCGATGGGCCGGATCAAGGCCGCGCCGGAACTCCAGTCCATCGGGACCACGGACCTCGCCATCGAAGCGGCCACGGAAAACGAAGAGACCAAGAAGACCATCTTCCGTGCGCTCGGCCCCCACCTGGGCGCTGACACCATCCTGGCCTCCAACACCTCCTCGATCTCGATCACCCGCCTGGCCTCGGTGACCGACCGGCCGGACCGGTTCATCGGCCTGCACTTCATGAACCCGGTGCCGGTGATGAAGCTGGTGGAAATCATCCGCGGCATCGCCACGGGCCCAGCCACCTACGAGACCGCCGTCAGTTTCGCCCAGTCGCTGGGCAAGACCACCTCCAACGCCGAGGATTTCCCGGCCTTCATCGTCAACCGCGTGCTGGTGCCGATGATCAACGAGGCGATCTACACGCTCTATGAAGGCGTCGGCACGGTCGATGCCATCGACACCGCCATGAAGCTGGGCGCCAACCATCCGATGGGGCCCCTGGAACTGGGGGATTTCATCGGCCTGGATACCGTCCTTTCGATCATGAACGTGCTCTACGAAGGCCTCGCGGACTCCAAGTACCGTCCCTGCCCGTTGCTGACCAAGTACGTTGAGGCCGGCTGGCTGGGCCGCAAATCGGGTCGCGGCTTCTATGATTATCGCGGCGCTGTGCCCGTTCCGACCCGTTAATCCCGGCCAGGATCGAAACGGACTGGAGACTTCCGCAAAGTCACCTTCTTATTGCCGTCGGCCTTGGCGTCAACGGTAACCGGAATTCTGCTCATGTCTGACGACATCACCGCCGACTACATCATCGTAGGCGCTGGATCCGCCGGCTGCGTGCTGGCCAACCGGCTGTCCGCCGACCCCGCCAACAAGGTGCTCCTGCTGGAAGCCGGCGGCGATGACCGCCCGACCCGGGAACTGGGTCAGTTCATGTCGAACGTGATGATCCATGTCCCGGTGGGCTATGCGCAGACGTTGAAGGATCCCAAGGTCAATTGGCTCTACCCCACCGAGCCAGATCCCGGCACCGGCGGGCGGGTGCATGTCTGGCCACGGGGCAAGGTTCTGGGTGGGTCATCATCCATCAACGGCCTGCTCTACATCCGTGGCCAGCAGGCCGACTATGACGGCTGGCGCCAGCTGGGCTGCGAGGGCTGGGGCTGGGACGATGTGGAACCCTACTTCAAGCGCTCCGAACATCAGGAACGCGGCGCCAGCGCCCATCACGGGGTCGGCGGCCCGCTGAATGTCTCAGACGTCACCACCCGCCATGAGGTATCCGATGCGGTGGTGGAGGCCTGTGTCGAGGCCGGAATCCCCCGCAACGCCGACGTGAACGGCGAGGACCAGGAAGGCGTCAGCTACTATCAGCTCACCGTGAAGAACGGCCAACGCTGCTCGGCCGCCGTGGCCTACCTGCACCCGGCCATGGGCCGCGCCAACCTGGCCGTGGAAACCCGCGCCCTGACCACGCGGGTGATCTTCGAGGGCAAGCGCGCGGTCGGGGTGGAGTATCAGCAAAACGGCGTCCGCAAGGTCGCCAAGGCCCGCCGCGAGGTTATCCTGGCCGGCGGCGCGATCAATTCGCCGCAGCTGCTGCAACTCTCCGGGATCGGGCCCGGCGACCTGCTGCGCGACCACGGCATCGAGGTGATCGCCGACCTGCCGGGGGTGGGTGAAAATCTGCAGGACCACTATGTCATGGCGGTCACCTATCGCCTGAAGGCCGGGACAGTGTCGGTCAATGAGCTGACCAAGGGTCCGCGCTTCGTGGGCGAGGTGCTGAAGTACGCGTTTCAGCGCAAGGGCTTGCTGACCCTTTCGGCGGCCCACGTGGCGGCGTTCTGCAAGTCCCGGCCTGACCTGGCGGGCCCCGACATCCAGTTCCATATCCTGCCGGCTTCACAGAATCTGGAAAAGGCTGTGTCGGAAGGCAAGATGGAGCTGGACAGTGCGCCTGGCCTCACCATCGCCCCTTGCCAGGTGCGCCCGGAGAGCCGGGGAACCATCCGGATCAAGTCCGCCGATCCCACGGTCTATCCGGCCATCGCGCCCAACTATCTCGCCGATCCTCTGGACCAGGAAGTGGCGGTGGCGGGACTGAAGTGGGGCCGCAAAATCGCCAGCCAGCCGGCGCTGGCCCCCTATATCGATCACGAGATGCTGCCGGGGCCCGACTTGACCGACGACGAAGCCCTGCTGGGCTACGCCCGCATGGCCGGATCGACCATTTATCACCCGGTGGGCACCTGCCAGATGGGCCATGGGCCGCGGGCTGTGGTCGACGCGCAGCTGCGGGTACATGGCGTGGAAGGCCTGAGAGTGGTCGACGCCTCGGTGATGCCGCGCCTGGTGTCCGGCAACACCAATGCGCCGACTATCATGATCGCAGAAAAGGCGGCGGATATGGTGCTGGGGCGGTAGGTGCGGATCCTGCATTAATCCCTCCCAAACCCGGCGGTGGTTAATGAATTCGACTAACCGGGTGCGCGCAGTGGATACTCCGGGTGATTCGGAACAGGATCCATGCGGCGGCTGACCCTCGGGCTCCTCATTGCGACCTACCTTTGCCTCTCGCTCATCGTTGCGCTCACTCTGTGGCGCAACGGGACGGGCTGGGGCGTAGCGGTCTCTGCCCTCATGGGCGGCCTGGGCGTGTGCCTGGCGTCGCACGGCATGATCATGCGTTTTCTGGAGATGCGCGACATGCGCGCCGAGGTCGGCGCCGTGCGCGAGGCTCACAAGATCCTGCTGGAGCAGGTGGAACGTATCGATGGCCGGGTGACCATCGTGGCCCGGGCGATCGATACTGACCTGACCCGCAGCGCCGAACTGACCGACGAGGTCCATATGCTGGAGGATCTCGTCCATAAGATGAGCCGCCGCTTCGAGGAGCGCCCC
>NZ_JBILRO010000298.1:0-3619 GCF_044372605.1 Phenylobacterium sp. | reverse complement strand
CTTCTAATTACAAACCGTTTCTATCTCTTGATGTTAAGTAATTCTTCCAACATTTGATCTGCGGTCGTGATTATCTTTGATGAAGCAGAATAGGCTTTTTGAGTCTGGATCAGTGCGGTGAATTCTGCAGAGAGATCGACTGTCGAGGCTTCGAGGTTTGATGATGCGATTTGACCCGCGCCGCCGACGCCGGCTTCCTTCAAGGTCAGCTGCCCGGCCGGCGCGCTCGCGCGGTAGGCATTGCCACTGATGGCTTGCAAGCCGTCCGAATTGGGGAATGTGGCAAGGCCAACCTTGGCGATACGATAAGTCTGGCTGTTGTCGTAAATCGCCGAAATGATGCCCTCTTTGTCGACTTGAATGCTGACCACGTTGCCGACGCCGGCGCCATTGGATGTGACCGCATTGACCGTCGAGGCGGCCGAGTATTGCGTAACCTTTGAGAGATCGAGTTCCAGGGTCTGGGCCGCGATACCCAGCGAGTTTGCCCAGCGCGGTGTTCCCGCAGTCCCTGAAGCGCCGAGCACCAACTCCGCCGGCGCGCCCGGCGCGCCGAACAACGTCGAGTTCGCGAGGTCGACCGCGCCGTTCTGGGTGAATTGCAGAGCGCCCCTGGCCAACTGACCTGGGCGACCACCCGTGGTCACATGGGACGTCGGAATAGTATATATCTCCGCGTGCCAAGTATTGGGATTGGCGCTGTCATCCTTGAGCAGGGCGATCGCTACTTTCCGCGATCCACCCGTCGAGTCGATAACGTTGGCTTCGATGACGAAATCTGGCTTGGTGCCGGTCAAAGGGTCCGTGGCATAGTCCGTCATGGAAGCCACAGTGTTGTTATTGTAGGTCGCTTCTCCGGCTGAAACGACGCCCTGCTTGTTGAGGTTGGCGCTGATCCCGATGCTGCTAGTCGGCTCCACGGACGAGCCGAGGTTCTTGACGTTGATTGAGCTCATCTTCCCCAGATCAGCCCCACTCACGTCGAAGCTGCCGTCCGGCTGTACGGGCCAGCCTTGCAGATAGAAGTTTGACTTGTTGACCAGAAAGCCGTCGCGATCGACCGTGAACGAGCCGGAGCGGGTAAAGGCCCGCGCGTCAGCTGCGGTTAGTCCCTCACCCTTGTTGGTCACCACGAAGAAGCCGTCGCCGGAAATTGCCAGGTCTGTCGATGAGCTCGACGCCTGGAGCAGGCCCTGCTGGCTGACAAACTGACGTGTGATGCCCTGGACACCGCCGGCGGAGTAGCGGCCCTCAACGCTCTGTGAGGTCACGACATTGCCGAAGCTGATTTCGTTTCGCTTATACGCGATGCTGTTTACGTTGGAGATGTTGTCCGAGATGGCCGCAAGGGCGGAGGAGTTGGCGACCAACCCCGAAACACCGGCGAGCAAGGCTGAATTGATAGACATGGCTTAGGTTCCGTTCTCCTTGGGCGGGTGCGCGTACTGCGTGAGTTCGGCCATCAGGCCGCCGCTGGAGACGACGTTTTGTCGTCCAGGTTGTTGGTGTTTGAACCGGTGATCGGAGACGCGATGGTCTTGGCCTTGTCGGCCGGTGGATCCGGTTGGCGGATGTTGACGAGCTTCTCCCAGGGGATCCGCGTGCCGTTGATGGTCAGGAGGGTGCTCCCGTCGGCCTGTTCCACCCCGGTCACCAGACCATCGGCGAAAATCTTCGAAGGCACGACCGTTCCGAAGCCATCCTTGGCTGTAACCCGCAGGCTGTAGATGCCGTCCGCGAGAACGGCGCCGCCCGAAGTCTTGCCGTCCCAGGTGAACTTGTTCTCGCCGGCCTTGGCGTCGGCCACCGCCTTGGTGGCGACGATCCTGCCCTTGGAATCCAGCACTTCGAGTTTTACGTCGCTGGCGACGCGATCGAGCTTGTACGTCCAGTCGGCCTTTTGGTTCTTGAGGGCTGCGACGTCGGCCTCGGCGCGTACTTCCTTGCCGATCAGGCTCACGGCCGTGGCGACGCCCGAGGTTGTGTTCGCCACCAGCTTCTTCAGCAGATCGTTTGTGGCGAGCTGCTGCTCCACTCCGGTCATCTGCACCATCTGCTGGGTGAACTGGTTGGAATCCATCGGCGACAGCGGATCCTGGTTCTTCAACTGCGTGGTCAGCAGCGAAAGGAAGGTGTCGAAGTTCTCGGCCAGCCGCGCCCGGCCGATTCCGGTCGCGTCGCTCTTGGCGGTGGTGGCGGCGGCTGCGGTGGTTGCGGCGACGGTCATGATCAGATCCTGAGGTCCAGGCCGGCGCTGACGCCCCGGCGAAGTCGCAGCGCGCCGTTCACGGCGGCGTCAGTCGCGGCGCCTGCTGTATCGAGGGCCGCACGGAAAGCCTGGCCCCGGAAGGCCTGACCATTGCTATCGGTTTGCTCCTGCCAGGCCTGGCGCTGTTGCTGGCCGCGGTCGCCGGCGACGTCAAAGGACATCCCGCCCGACATGTCGAAACCAGCCTGTTCCATCGCCCGCTGAAGTTCGTTGGCGCGCGCCTTCAGATCTGAAGCGGCCTGGGGATTATCGAAGGTCATGGCCGCCGTGATCTGGCCGTGGGCTCCGATGTCTATGCGGACATCGACCTTGCCGAGCCCGCCGGGATTGAGCTCCAGGTCGAAGCGGGTCGACTGGCCTTCCAGCTTTTTGATGATCTGAGCTGCAAGCGTGGCGACGGTTTCCGGCGAGCCGCGCACGGCATGCCCGGCCAGCGTTGCTGGGGCCAGGGACTGGCTGGCGGCGCGGCTTTCGCTCTGCAGAACGCCATCTGGCGAGTCGGCGCTGACGATCTCGTCGCTGGCCGTGGACTCATCGGCCTCGATCCGATCCGGCGTGGCGGCTGCGAGTGCCTGAACCGGTTTCACCACCTCAGGTTGGTCGCCGGATTGAGGCGGCGCCGGTGTCGTCGTTGTTGGAGCTGCCTCCGACGTAGCCCTGGCGCGCTCGGCTCTGGAGTTCCCCGCCGCGGGTACGGGTGCTGGTGATGGTGCTGGTGATGGTGCTGTTATTGTTGCTGGTGCTGGCGCCGACGCCGACTGTTCCGGGCGACCTTGCAGCCCTGCGACCGGCAGGGAAGTCTCGGGCGTGCCGGGCGCCACCGCTGCTAACGATTCAGTTGTTGTGGGGACAGGAGCCGAGGACGCCGCCTGGGTATTGGCGCGAGGTGCGAGCGCTTGCTCCGGGATCGATGCGACCGGGCCCCGGATGGCAGAGGCAGCCGGCGTGAGAGGCGACTGCTCGGATTTTTCAGGGCCAGGCGCTTTACCTGTGGCTGGGTCCTGCTTTGCCCCATCAGTCGGCAGGCCGGATGCCAGCTGTTCTGCCGAGGCGTCGGCCTCCGCCGTCGGCGCCAGGGTTGCAGAAGCCCCCGCGGGCGTTCCTGCCGTCAGGATCGGCGCTAAGCTGCGCGGGGCAACGCCTGTGTCGTCGGCCGATGGCGCCGGCGATGATGTCGGGATGGGAGAAGTAGTCGTTATGGGAGAGGTAATCGGGGCCTGAACCGCAATCACGTCGGTCAGCAGATTGGCGTTGGCTGTTCCGAACGAAAGGTCAGCGAACGCAGCCTCTGCACGGATGTCCAGTGCGTCGCCAGTCGTATCGGTTAGGTCTGTGTCCGCGTCGTCTCCT
>NZ_JBILRO010000174.1:0-7386 GCF_044372605.1 Phenylobacterium sp. | reverse complement strand
GTCCGGCGATATCGTCGTAGCCCTGATCGATGGTGAGGAAGCCACCCTGAAACGGCTTCGCAAGAAGGGCGCCTCGATCGCGCTGGAAGCCGCCAACCCGGCCTACGAAACCCGTATCTTCGGACCGGATCAGGTCGCCGTGCAGGGCAAGCTGGTGGGACTCATCCGCCGCTACCACTGAGTACGAACGCGACACGTGGCGCCCGCTCGCCGCCCCCGTGGCGGGCGGAGATGTCTGGCGAACATCATCGGGGATCATAGCCCCAGGTCCAGGGCCTGCGTCCGCGCAGGGACTGCGCCCATTCAACCCGCCAGCCCGCGCCGGCGCGATAGATTTCGGCAGAGCCGCCCTGCGCGAAATCCAGGCCGGTAAGGACGAGTTTCGCACGACACGTCTCCGGCCGGAAATCGTTACGTAGCACCACAATCTCAGCCGACGCGCAAAGGGCCTCAAGCCGTCCTTCCGCGAGGGGCCTGCGGACATTCCAGGCTGCAGCCAGTTGCACGGGCGCGGCGGCGAGCGGCGCACAACTCCACGCGTCACAGGCAAACCGGGAATCACGATCGGCTTCCGATGCAAGCGGTGTCAGCCCGCGCCGGCGCGCCCAGAGCTCGGCGCCGAAGAGCTTCACATCCGGACGAAGGAGCACCGCATCCTTGCCATCGCGAACCGCCACCGCCGCGCCATCAGCGCTGATCCAGATGTCGGGCAGCGACGGTCTTGGCGCCCAGAGCACCGCGCATGCCACGGGAATGCCGATCCAGCGCAGTTGGCCCTGCCAGAGGCAGGCGAACAGCAGTCCCAGAAAACTGACTGGCAACACCCAGTCCGGTGCGCTTGCCACGACAACCTGAGCTGCCGGCGCTCCCGCCGTGATCGCCGCAATCTGGTTCATCAGACTGATGGACCAGCCCGCCACCTCCAGGGGCGCCTGGCCCAGCCCGAACGGGGTCAATGCGGCGCCCAGCGCCAGCCCTGGCATCATCAGAAAAGAGGAGATGGGCGCGACGGCCAGATTTGCGAAGAGGCCGAAGGTCGAAACGCGATTGAAATGCTGGATCGCGAACGGCCCCGTCGCCAGGCCCGCAATGAAACTGACCGCGATGCTGGCGAGGGTCCAGGTTGCCGCCGCTTGTGTCAGCCGGATGGGCCAGGGCACATCGATCTCACGCACCGGTCGTGGCCAGATTTCAGCCAGCGCCACCAACGCTGCCGTTGCGGCAAAGGACATCTGAAACCCGGGTTCCGTCACCGCCTCGGGATGGATCAACAGAACGACCATGGCCGCGATCGCCAGGGCGTGCAGGCTGATGGCCTGACGATCTGCGAGGATGGCGGCGAAGGCCACCGCCGCTGTGATCGCCGCACGCTCGGCCGGCGGCGGCGCGCCTGAGAGCACCAGATAACCGCCCACGGCGACCAGACCGAAAAGGGCGGCCATCTTCTTGCCGGACACGCGCAGAGCCAGCCAGGGCCAGGCCGCCACGGCCAGTCGCGCGGATGCAAAGGCGAAACCGCCCACGATCGCCATATGCAGGCCACTGATCGAGATGATGTGCGCCAGCCCCGCAGCCCGCAGATTTTCCACCTGCTCACGCGGGATGAAGGCTTCATGCCCCGTGGTCATCGCCGCCGCGAGCCCGCCGGTCTCGGGCCCCAGGGTCGCGACAATGCGCTGCGTCAGCGCCCAACGGATCGCGTTGATCCGCATGGTCAGGCGCAATCTCCAGGGCGGGATCGTATCTGCGGCGACCCACTGGGGAGCCCGAAGCGCCAGCCCAACCGCGCCCACGCTCTCGAAATAGGCGTCGCGTGCGAAATCGTAGGAACCAGGACTGGCCGGAGGCGGCGGCGGGTTCAGGATCGCCAGCAACCGCACCGGATCGCCGGGCGATGGCAGTTCTGCCTCGGGCCGCAGGGTCACCCGCATCCGGATCGGCGTGGCCGCCGGCGACCAGTCGCCAATCCTGACGGGAGCCAGCAACAGCCGCTGACCACCCTGCCCCGGCGAGGCCACATCGACCACCCAGGCCTCAACCCATTGGGGCCGCGCACCGGCGGGCGCCACCGGAGCCTTCACGCTCTCTGCGCGCAACTTCGCCACGGCGAACCCGCCAAGGGCGCAGGCGCTGAGCACCAGCACGATGGTCAGCGCGCGCCAGGCGCTCCACCGGGTGGTGATCAACAGCCCGGCTACGACAGGCAGCAATCCCCAGGCCACCAGGCCCTGCGGCTCCCGCGGCAGGCCGAAGTAGAGCGCGCATCCCAGACCCAGCGCCACGGGGGTCCAGAGCGTCCAGCGGTCGGTCTGCCGACCGACCTGATCCGCCAGGGCCTCGATAGCCCGCGCAAGGCTAGGATGCGCCACAGCCGCCATGCTAAGACGCGCGCCCCGCGACCACGTAACCCCCTGCGAGCTTCATGTCAGATCGCCCCGTCCGCACCCGGATTGCTCCATCCCCCACTGGCATGATGCACATTGGCACGGCTCGCACTGCGCTTTTCAACTGGCTTTTTGCACGTCATACGGGTGGCGCATTTCTGGTCCGAGTGGAAGACACTGATCGCGAACGCTCGACCGAGGCTGCGGTCCAGGTGATTTTCGATGGCCTGAACTGGCTGGGCATGACGCCGGACGAGCCGCCGGTGTTCCAGTACGCCCGCGCTGATCGCCACCGCGAGGTGGTCGCAGAACTGGTGGCGCGGGGTCAGGCCTACCGCGATTACATGACCGCTGATGAGCTTGAGATCGAGCGCGAGCGCGCCCGCGCCGAGGGCCGCGTCGTGCGCTCCGCCTGGCGGGACGCCGACCCTTCCACTTGGCCGGACCGTCCCTACGCCGTTCGGCTGAAGAGCCCGCTGGAAGGCGACACCGTGGTGGCCGACGCCATCAAGGGCGATGTGCGCTTCCAGAACAGCACCCTGGATGATCTGATCCTGCTGCGCTCCGACGGCAACCCGACCTACAACCTGGCTGTCGTTGTGGATGACCACGACATGGCCATCACCCATGTGATCCGCGGTGACGACCACCTCAACAACGCAGCCCGGCAAACCATCATCTATCAGGCAATGGACTGGGAGATCCCGGTCTGGGCGCACCTGCCGATGATCCACGGGCCCGATGGCGCGAAGCTGTCAAAGCGGCACGGATCCCAGGCGGTCGGCGAGTTCGACGAGATGGGCTATCTGCCGGAAACGCTGCGCAACTATCTGGCCAAACTCGGCTGGGGCCACGGCGACGACGAGATTTTTTCCGACGCCCAGGCAATCGCCTGGTTCGACATCAAGGACGTGGTCAGTGCGCCGGCCCGGCTGGATTGGGCCAAGCTCAACCACATCAACAATCACTACATCCGCGAGGCCGACCCTGCGCGACTGGCGGGGCTTGTCATCGAAATTCTCAAGCGCCGTGGAGAGGTCGTACGTCAGGGAGACGAAACCCTCATCACCCGCACAATTCCCTTCGTCCGCGACGGCGCCAAAACCACCCTGGAACTGACGGATGCCGTGGCGTTCGTCCTCAAATCGCGCCCTCTTGCGCTCCCCGAGAAGGCTCTGAGCCAACTTACCGATGAGACCCGCGCCCGACTGGGGAGGTTGCGCGGCGCCCTGACGCAAGTGGCCGACTGGAACGTGCCGTCCCTGGAACTGGCCATCCGGGCGTTCGCGGAGTCCGACGGCGTCGGCATCGGCAAATTCGGGGCACCTTTGCGCTCGGTATTGTCCGGCGGGGCGCCCGCGCCCGACCTCGCAGGAGCCCTGACCGCGCTGGGCCGGGACGAGAGCCTGGGCCGCATTGACGATGCACTTTCTCTCCCGGCGTAAAGGGTTATAAGCGCTCAAACGGTTGTTCTATCTCGCAGTCGCGAAGGGGGGTCACATGGCCAATACGGCGAAGTTTGAAATTGACGGAAAGACCGTAGAGCTGCCGGTGCTTCGAGGCACCGACGGCCCGGCCGTCGTGGATATCCGCAAGCTCTACGCCGAAGCTGACGTGTTCACCTACGACCCCGGCTTCATGTCCACCGCGTCCTGCGAGAGCAAGATCACCTTCATCGACGGGGATGCCGGCATCCTGCTGCACCGTGGCTACCCGATCATGGAGCTGGCCGAAAAGTCGAGCTTCCTGGAGGTCTGTTACCTCCTCCTGCACGGTGAACTGCCGACCGCGCCGGAGTTCGAGGTGTTCGAACACAACATCACCTACCACACGATGATCCACGAGCAGTTTGACCGGTTTTTCATGGGCTTCCGGCGGGATGCCCACCCCATGGCGATCATGACCGGCGCTGTTGGCGCCCTGTCGGCATTCTATCACGACAGCACTAATGTGAACGATCCCGCGCAGCGGATGATCTCCGCCCACCGAATGATCGCCAAGATGCCTACGATCGCGGCGCGGGCGTTCAAATACTCGCGCGGTCAGCCGTTCGTTTTCCCGCGCAACGAACTTTCTTACGCCGAGAACTTCCTGCGCATGTGCTTCTCGGTGCCGGCGGAGGATTGGGTCCCCAATCCGGTCCTGACGAAGGCGATGGACCGGATCTTCATCCTGCACGCCGACCACGAGCAGAACGCGTCCACCTCGACCGTGCGACTGGCTGGCTCGTCAGGCGCCAATCCGTTTGCCTGTATCGCCGCTGGCATCGCCTCGCTCTGGGGTCCGAAGCATGGCGGGGCGAACGAAGAATGCCTAAACATGCTGACCGAGATCGGCACAGTCGACAAGATTCCTGAATTTGTTCAAGGCGTTAAGGATCGCCGCTACCTGCTGATGGGCTTCGGTCACCGGGTCTACAAGAACTACGACCCGCGCGCGACGGTCATGCAACAGACCTGCCATGAGGTGCTCAAGGAGGTCGGCGCTGAAAATGACCAGATCCTGCAGGTCGCCATGGAGCTCGAGAAGGTCGCCCTCAGTGACCCCTACTTCGTGGAACGCAAACTCTACCCGAACGTCGATTTCTATTCCGGCATAACCCTGCGCGCCCTCGGGTTCCCGCCGGAGATGTTCACCGTGCTGTTCGCGCTCGCGCGCACCGTCGGCTGGATCGCCCAGTGGAAGGAAATGATCGAGGACCCGTCGCAGAAGATCGGCCGTCCGCGCCAGATCTATACAGGCGCCCCTGCCCGCAGCTTTGTGCCGGTCGACGAGCGCTAAAGCGGGTTGAGGAGAAGTGGGAACCGGTTTTCCGACCGCAACCCACACTAAACATATGAGGGCGATCACGGTTTTCGAGATTGGATTGATCCAATCCAATCTCGACGTGGTCTAGGCCCGGCCGATCAGTCCAAGAACTGCCGTCGCGGCCGCCTCGTTGGGATCGGGGCCGCCGCGACCCATTTTCAGCAAGGCTTCGGTTTGCCGGGCCACCTGCGTCGCGCGAAACTCGGCGTCATCCAGTCGCAACGCGATCTCACGCGCCAATGCCGGGCCATTGCAGTCGCCCTGGATCAGTTCAGGCGCCACGAAATCCCGCGCGGCGATATTGAACAGCGTCACCCACTTCGTTCGGATCAGTCGTTTGAGAATGGCGTGGGTCGCCGGCGCCAGACGATAGCCCACCACCATCGGACAGCCCGCAAGCGCCAGCTCCGTGGTGACCGTTCCCGAGCACGCCAGCGCGACATCGGCGGCCACCATGGCGTCACGCTTCGCCTGGTCGCCCTCCACGACGTGCGCGCGGAACGGCCAGCCTGCGACCTGCGCCTTCACCCTTGCAGCGACCGTTGGCGCTGCGGGAACCACGACGTGCAGCCCGGGCCGCTCCGCCTTGAGACGCGCCACGGCGTCTTCAAACGCCGGCATGACCCGATCAATCTCCACGGGGCGGCTCCCGGGCGCCACCAGCAGGATCTGGTCTCCCGGCGCTGCGCCGATCCCACGGCGCAAACGTCCCGGGTCAGCGGTGGAGAAATCGATGGCCAGGGTGGCGTCACCCACGAAAGCCACGGCCAGCCCCTCGGCCTCGAAGGCGGGTCCGTCGAAGCTATGGATGGTCAGGAGCAAATCAAACCATTGCGCCGTGGTCCTGGCGCGACCGGGACGCGAGGCCCAGACCTGGGGGGCCACATACTTTACAAGTGGCACGCCCATCTTCTTCAGACGATGCGCCACCCGCAGGTTGAAGCCCCAGGAATCGATCAACACGGCGACATCCGGCCGCTCCCGCGCGGCCAGGGCTGCGGTTTCGTCGGCGCGACGGATCACGCGAGGATAGGCGAACAGGCCCTCCCAGAGACCAAAGATCGAGAGTTGCGTGATATCGAACGGGCTTTCCACACCCTCTGCGGCCAGACGGGAGCCACCTACGCCCACAAACCGAACCCGATCGCCCAATCGCCGCTTCAGCGCCCGGGCCAGCCCTGCGCCCCGGTCATCGCCTGAGGCCTCGGCGGCCACCAGCATCACGGTGAGCACCCGCGCGCTCACGATGTCCCCGACTTCACGCCCAGAATGAAGATCCCCAGTTCATCGGCCAGGGCGATGACCGCCTCGCGATCCAGCACCAGCAGACGTCCCGCCTCCCCTGCGATCCCGGCAAGGCCCGCCCGCGCCACGCCACGCACGGTCTCCAGTCCGATGGTCGGAAGATCGACACGGGTTTCCTGGATGGGTTTGGGGGCCTTGGCCAGAACACCGATCCCGCTGCCGGGGCGCCCCCTCAGATGTGCCGGAAGATCCGCCACCCGCTTCAGAACCGCGTCCGTACCCTCCTGGGCTTCCACGGCCAGCACCAGTCCGCGGGCGACCACCGCAGCCTGACCGATGTCGAGACTTCCGATCGCCCGGGCGACCTCCAGGGCGCGGGTCGCGTCGGCCAGGTCCTCGGCGCCCGGCGCGCGCGCGCCCAGCAGGCCTGCCGGAAGCGTGAGGTCGTCCATCACCTCGTGGGCGCCAAGCACCACGAACCCGGCCTGTTCGAAGGCTCCCACCATCATGCGCAGCAGGGCGTCATCCCCCTTGCGCGCCGCCGCTATGACCTTGGGCAGCAACATCAGGCCGCGAACGTCCGGCGTCAGGCTGGTGAAGTCCGGCCGCGCCACGTCACCGGCCAGGCAGATCGTCGTGCAACCCGCGCGCTTCAGAACGTCCACGCACTTGCCGAACTGCGCGACCCCCACTTCGGCGCCGACAAAAGGTTTGAGCGCCTCGCCTGCGAAACCCTTCAGTCGCACAACAAACAGCGGTCGACCGGACCGCTCGCAATGCCGTGCGATCTCCACCGGCAATGTTCCGCCGCCGGCGATCAGGCCCAGCTTCTGCATCAGATCTCGCGCGCCGGGAGACAAAGCGGACGACTGCCGTCGGCGCGGATGAAGTCGATGATCTCCATGACGGGCGCGCTCTTGCCGAACGTCACGACTGTATCGTCGACGCG
>NZ_JBILRO010000208.1:0-6228 GCF_044372605.1 Phenylobacterium sp. | reverse complement strand
GGCTGAAATCGCGCCGCTTCAGCCCCACCAGATTCAGGCCCTCCAGATGGGCATGATTGCCCCAGACCATGCCGTAGGGGATGACATCCTTGGTCACCGCCGCCAGGCCGCCGATGAAGGAATAGCGTCCAACCCGACAGAACTGATGCACCGCCGCCAGGCCGCTGACCGTGACGAAGTCTCCCACCTGCACGTGCCCGCCCAGGGTGGCGGAATGGGCCAGAACCACATTGTCGCCCACCACGCAGTCATGACCGACATGGCTGGTGGCCATATAGAAGCCGTCGTTCCCGATCCGCGTCACGCCCTCGCCGCCGGGGGCGGCGATATGCATGGTCACGTGCTCCCAGATCCTGTTGCGGTCGCCGATCACCAGCTCGGTCGGCTCGCCCCGATAGCCCGTATGGTGCGGCGGCCCGCCCAGGTTCGAGAAGTTCCGGACCGAGCAGTCCTCGCCGATCGTTGTGCGGTTTTCGATCACCACATGGGCCAGCACCTGCGTGCGCGCGCCGATGCGGACATGCTCGCCGATGATCGAGAACGGGCCGATGCTGACACCGTCGGCCAGTTCCGCCCCTTTTGCGACGATTGCGGTCGGATGAATCTCTACGGTCAAACGCTCAGGTCTCCACCACCATGGCCGCGAACTCGCACTCGGCGGCGACCTTGTCACCGACCATGGCCTGCCCGGCGAACTTGAACACGTCGCCCCGATGACGAACCACACGCACCGGCATGCGCACCACATCGCCCGGTCGCACCGGCGAGCGGAACCGGCAGTTATCCGCCGACATGAAGAAGATCGCCTTGCCAGCGGTGTCGACGTCCAGCGACTTTGACATCAGCACCGCGCCGGTCTGGGCCATGGCCTCGATCAGGAGCACCGCCGGCATCACCGGATAGGTGGGAAAGTGACCCTGGAAAAAGGGCTCGTTCACCGTCACGCACTTGATCCCAACGATCGACTCCGAAGGCTTGTAGTCCTCACAGCGATCCACGAGCAGGAACGGAAACCGATGCGGAATCCGCATCAGGATCTCGGTGATGTCGATCTCGGTGGGATTCTCTGCCGCCGGCGCTCTGCGTGTCATGCCTGTCCCCCGCCCCTACGGCTCGCCATCCGGGCGAGCCATGCCGTTTCCTTGAGCCATTGACGGATCGGTCGCGCGGGCGTCCCGCCCCAGGTTTCGCCCGGCGGAATATCCTTTATGACCCCTGCCCCCGCGCCCACCCGGGCGCCGGAGCCGATGGTCAAATGATCCGCCACACCTGCATGACCGCCAAACTGGACGCCATCCCCGATGTTCACACTGCCCGCGATGCCCGCCTGCCCCGCCATCACACAGTTGCGACCCATCCGGACGTTGTGGGCGATCTGCACAAGGTTGTCGATCTTGGTGTTCTCGCCGATCACCGTGTCGTCATAGGCCCCGCGGTCGACAGTGGTGTTGGCGCCGATGGTGACCCCGTCCTGCAGGATCACCCGCCCAAGCTGGGGAATATCTATCAGGCCTTTGGGGCCGGCTGTCGCCCCGAAGCCGGGCTCGCCGATGACCGCCCCGGCCAGAATCCGCACACGATCGCCAATCAGGGCAAACCCTATGGTGACGTTCGGCGCGATCTCGCAGTCGCGTCCGATCGTGACGCCCGGACCGATCACGCTGTTGGCCCCGATCCGGGTGTTGCGACCGATCTGCGCGCCCGGTCCCACGACGACGCCCGGCGCCAGCACAACCCCGGCTTCGATCAAGGCATCCGGTGCGATGGGCGAGGCGGCGCCAGGCCGCGGACGATGCAGCCGCTGTGCCGCGAGCGCGTACGCAGCCTGCGGGTTTGACGTCGTGAGGGCCACACAACCCGGCGGAACATGATCCACCAGATCCGGCGGGAGAAAGCAGGCGCTCGGTCGTGCGGCGGCGAGGGTATCGCCAAACCGTCGATCTATCAGGAAAGTCACGCTGCCGGGACCGGCGTGGGAGAGTACGGCCACCCTGTCCACACGCGTCACGGCGGCAGCCGCGACGGACAGGTTTGCGCCGGTCGCCTCCACCAGTTCGCTCAGGGTGATGGGCCCCAGGTCTTCAAAGAATCTTGGGTCGGGCATGGTTGGCTCTCGAGCTCCGGCCCGACCCTGCAATTCAGCGCTTAGCGGCGCGGCGCGGCGGCCGGGGCGGCGGGCGCAGCTGGACGCGGCGCAACCGGACCCGCTGCCGCCTGATCCAGCCGCTCGCGATCAAACGTGAACTGGGTGATCTTGGCATTGAGCGCCGTCACCACCTGCGGGGTGATGTCCATCGCGGGGTTCGCCAGATCCAGCGTGAGCGCTTCACGGTTGACCAGTATCGAACAGCCCTTGGCCTGATAGCTGGCGCGCACCAGCGGCGCGATCTCGTCGCTGAGACGGCCAAGCGCCTTCTCCTGCGTGCGCTGCATTTCGGCGTTACGCTGCTGAACCTTGCGCTGCAGGGCGTTGGCCCGCACCTGGATCGCCGCGGCGCGGGATTCAAATGCGCTCTGGTCGAGCGTGCCGCGCTGACCGTCGAGCGCCTTGGCGTCCGTGTTCAGCGTAGTTTCCTCAGCGCTGACCTCGGCGCTGGCCTGCTGGGTCAACTGCTGCAGCCGCGTGAAGACGAAGCGACCCACGGTCGATTGGCCAATGGCGCGGTCGCCAGAAAATACGCACACACCCGGGATCGCCGCGCCATGCGTCACCTGCGGCGGGGGCAATGGTGCGGGGGCGGCGGGCGCCTGGGCCAGCGCCGAAGTCGCGCCGGAGAGGACAAGAGCTGCCGCATATCCGGCCGCGAGGATCGTTTTTGACGTCATGTTTTCTAGAACCTGGTTGAAGTGGAGAAACGGAAGGTTTCCTTCCGGTCATAGATTTCCTGGGCCAGAACCCGGCTGAAATCGAACCGGATCGGGCCCATGGGCGACTTCCAGAAGATGCTCACCCCGGCAGAGGCGCGAAGCGACAGATCATCGCGGATACAGGCGTTCCGCGTGCCGGGAATGGCGGGATTATTGATGGTTCGGGTGGGATCCGACGGGTCGATCACCTGCGGATTGAGGCAATCCAGATCACCCACTCGATAGTTGCGATCGGCCTTGTCCAGTAGGCCAAGGGTGCCGAAGTCGCTGAAGACCGCCGCCTTGATACCGTACTGCTCAGGCAGGAAGGTCGGCACCGTCAACTCGACCGTGCCAATGGCAAAGGCCTTGCCGCCCAGGGCGTCGGCGCGCTGCAGGGAGAGGTCCCGGGGACCGATACCCGCCGTTTCGAAGCCCCGGAAGTTCAGGCCGCCCTTGTAGTAGCGGTCGTTGATCCGGACGTTGTCGCCGCCCCAACCGACGACGTAGCCCGCCGAACCCACCGCCGAGAAGATGAAGTCCTTGGTGATCCCGTAGAACCACCCGGCCTCGAGATCCGTGCGCAGGAAGCTCACATCCCCACCCAGACCCGCAAGGTCCTGGTTGATGTCGACGTAGTAGCCCCGCGTCGGGTTCAGATAGTCGTTCCGGCGATCCAGGCGTCCACCGTAGCCGACCAGCGAGGTGATGCGCTTACCCACCTGCTCGCAGAGCGAGGCCGAAAGCACCACGCCCTGTGAGGGGTCGCAAAGCAGGCCGTCAATCTGGATGTCGTCCTGACGAAGGGTGTAGCGCACCGCCCCGCGGCTATCGATGCCCAGCGGGAAGTTGGCGCGGAAGGTCGTCCCGAAGGTGGTGGTCTTGTAGGATGAGAACTCCGAGAGATCATACCGGTAGCCGTAGACATCCACACCGGCAGCCACATCGCGGCTGAGGAACCGCGGCTCGGTGAACGAGAAATCCAGCTGCTGGCGCAGGGATCCCACCGACACCCGCGCGCGGACGTCCTGTCCGCGACCCCGGAAGTTTCGCTGGGTGATGCCCAGATCCAGAACCAGCTGGTCCACTGACGAATAGCCGGCGCTGAAAGAAAGCTCGCCCGTCGGCTGTTCCTCGATCTTGACCTGGAGCGACGTCCTGTCCGGCGAGGTTCCGGGCACCTCGGTGATGTCGACTTCCTTGAAGAAGCCCAATGACCGGATCTGGCGTTTCGAGCGATCCACCAGGGCGCGGTTGTAGGCATCGCCCTCGACCACGCTCATCTCGCGACGGATCACGTAATCCAGAGTCTGATTGTTGCCGACGATGTCGATCCGGTCGACGTAAACGCGCGGGCCCTCGCGGACCGAGAAGGTCACATCGACCACCCCCTTGTCGCGATCCGGCGTATAACGCGGACGTACATCCACAAACGCGAAGCCTGCGGCGCCGGCAGCGAAGGTCAGGGCGTCCGTCGCCTGTTCGATCTGCTCGTCCTGGTAAACCTGGCCCGAGCGCACCACCAGCAACGACTCCAGAACCGTCTTGTCGAGTTTCTGAAGCTCGGTCTCCACCTCGACCTTGCCGAACCTGTAGCGGGGGCCTTCGTCGACCGTATAGGTGATGACAAAGCCATTCTTGTCCGGCGCCAGTTCCGCCACGGCCGAGGTCACCCGGAAATCGTAGTAGCCACGGTTGCGGTAGTGCTTGCGCAGCTGTTCCTTGTCGTACTCCAGCCGGTCGGGATCGTAGTTGGCGTTGTTGGAGAAGAATTTGAACCAGCGCGTCTCTTCCGTGACCACCACGTCGCGCAAGTCGTTATCGGAGAACGCCTTGTTCCCGAGAATATTCACCGACAGGATCCCGCTCTTCGGACCCTCCTCGATCTTGAAGATCAGATCGACCCGCTTTTGCGGCAATTCGATAATCTGCGGCGTCACATTGGCCGAGATCCGGCCCGAGCGCCGATAAAGTTCCACAATCCTTTGAACGTCACCCTGGACCTTCGAGCGGGTGAAGATGCCGCGTGGGCGGACCGTCACCTCGTCGCGTAGCTTGTCTTCCTTCAGGCCCTTGTTGCCCTCAAAGATCACGCGATTGATGATCGGGTTTTCCACCACCGTGACAATCAGATCGCCGTTCCGGAAATCGATCTTCACATCCGAGAAAAGGTCGGTGCGGAACAGCGCCTTCAGCGCCAGGTCGATGCGGGCCGCGTCCACCGGCTCGCCCGGTGCCACAGGCAGGTAAGACACGACCGTCGATTGCTCGATCCGCTCGTTGCCCTGGACGAGGATACGCTGGATCACACCTGCGCGCTCCGCCTGGGCGAAGGCCATTCCGGGCGCAACAACTGCGGCGGAGCCCAACAACAGGGCGAGGCCGGAAACAAGCGCGGCGCGAGAAGCGCGGGTCTGGAACATCGAATCAGCCGGTTGAGGGACGAACGCGCCTAGGAGAATAGGCCGCCGATCAGTTTGAACACATGCAGGCGCTGCAAATCGTTCCAGGTTGCGAACAACATCAATCCGAGAACGAGCGCAAGGCCCACGCGGTACCCTGCCGCCTGAACCTTGGCGGCAAGAGGGCGACGAAAGACGGCTTCATAGGCATAAAACAGCAAATGGCCACCATCCAGAACCGGGATGGGCAGCAGGTTCATGAAGCCAATACTGACAGACAGCACTGCAACCAGCTGTGCAAGGTTCAAAGCCGAACGGCCAAGGTTCTCAAGAAATCCGTCAGAACTGTCGTTACCGAGGGTCGCCACGTTCTTGGTGACGGTCGCAATTCCCAACGGGCCACGAAGCTGGTCGGCGCTCACCTGGCCGGTGATCATCCGCCCGAGATAGAAGACCGTGGTCTCCAGGGTGTACCAGGTGCGCTGGGCGCCCCGCTGGACGGCTTCGATCGGATTGTAGCGGACATTGATAAAGTCGTCGCTCGACTGCTCCGGCCGGATGCCAAGCACGCCTATCCTCTGCGGCCCTCCGACGGGATCGTCGCGCAGCTGCCAGCGTGGCGTCGCGGTGAGCACGACCTCGCGCCCGCCCCGGTCCACAACAAAGGTGATCGGAACGTTGGCCCGCACACTGACGACTTCCGCCACATCATCGAACCGAACGACACGACGACCATCAGCCTTGAGGATCAGGTCGCCCGGTCGCAGGCCGGCTGCGGCCGCAGGGGAACCAGGTTCAACCTGGGCGATCCGGGCGGGCACCACCCACTCCCCCAGCGTCGACAGGAACACGGCAAATATCGCGATCGCCAGCAGGAAGTTCGCCGCTGGACCGGCCGCAGCGATAATGGCCCGCTGATAGACGGGCTTGAAGTGGAAATACCGGTCAATCTCCGCGCCGCGGCCCTGATCGATCAGGC
>NZ_JBILRO010000027.1:0-22565 GCF_044372605.1 Phenylobacterium sp. | reverse complement strand
CCAGTCGGCAATCGTTGGGCGTGAACGCATCGCCTGCCCTTCGCACTGCAGCCTCCACCACCGGATGGCGGGCCGCCTCGGCCTCGAAGGCGGTGGATCGATCCAGGATCGGGCGTGTGGCGCCGACATCGTCGGCCCACTCGGCGAGGGCCGCGCCGACATCGAGCGTCGCGGCAGCCTGTGCTGCGCCCAGAATATGGCGGGCCACGTCGATCGCCGCCGATCTCCAGGCTTCGAAGGTTTCGAGTTCGATGGCCAGCGCCCGCTCTGCGGCCTGGGCGATCTTCGCGTCGAGCTCAGCGAGTTCGACCGTGGTGAAGCGCACCTGATTGGCCAGCGTCTGCCGATGGATGAAGGTCGCGTTCAGCGGCGCAGTCATCAGGGGCTCGGCCGCCCTGGCCGTGGTCTCGACGAAATAGCCCAGGACGGCGTTGTGGCGGATCTTGAGGGAAACGCCGCTCTCGCCCGCCAGCTGCGCTTCGAGCGCGGCGATCACACGTCGACTGTCGTCGCGAAGTGCGCGGGCCTGGTCCAGCTCGGGCCGGACCCCGGGCGCGACAAACCCCGCGTCCCGGGTCAAGGCCGGCAGATCCGCACCCAGACCGGTGACCAACAGGTCCCGGAAGGCCGCAAGTTGGGACAGAAGGTTGAGGTCAAGCCCCGCAACCGCGGCGACAATCTCGGCTGGCAGCTGGACCAAGGGCTCACGCGCATCGGCGAACAGGCCACAGACCGCCTCACCGATCCCAAGGCCGTCGCGCAGCGCACCAAGGTCACGGGGACCACCCCGGCCCAGCGCCAGTCGGGACAGGCCGCGGGCCATGTCCGGCATGGCCCTTAGCGTCTCACGCAGGCGCTGACGCTGTGGTCTCCGTTCGCAGAACCAGGCGACGGAATCCAGCCGCACATCGATCGCCGAAGGATCCAGCAGGGGCCGCGCCAGGCGCGCGCTCAACAGCCGTGCGCCTGGCGATGTGACCGTCCGGTCAATGGCCGCCGCCAACGAGCCTTCGCGGGCGCCCGAGGTCGCGCGTTCGATCTCCAGGCTGGTGCGGGTGGCCGGGTCGATGATCATCACATCGGCCTCTCCCGCGCGGCGCGGGGCCGACAGGACCGGGACGCGGCCCGCCTGGGTGGTCTCCAGATGTGCTGCGATCAGACCCAGAGCCGAAATCTCGGCGCCCGAAAAGGTACCGAAGCCATCGAGGGTGTCGACGCCGTAAAGCCGCATTAACCGTGCCTCGGAAGCTCCGGGCTCGGCGAGCGCGCCGGGCATGGGTTGCACGAAGCCACCCGCCGCCTTGAGCGCGTCGGAGACGGCAGCATCCGCGAACAGCCGGTCCGGAACCAGGATCTCAGAAGGCCCCAGCGCCGCCAGCGCCGAGGCGAGGCCCCCCACCGTGATGGCGAAACACTCTACCTCGCCGGTGGAAAGCTCGACACTGGCCACCGCCGCCGACCCGGCCCGCACCGACACCGCCGCCAGCCGGTTGGATCCTCGCGCATCCAGCAGACCGTCCTCGGTGAGCGTGCCAGGCGTCACGACCCGCACGACATCGCGGCGCACCACGGCCTTGGAGCCGCCCCGCCGTTTCGCGGTCTCTGCGTCCTCGAGCTGGTCGCAGACCGCCACCTTGAAGCCCGCCCGGATCAGCTTGGCGAGGTAGGCTTCCATGGCGTGGGCGGGCACGCCGGCCATGGGGATCGGCGATCCGCCATGCTGGCCGCGCGCCGTAAGCGTGATCCCGAGCGTTGCGGCGGCCTTCTGGGCGTCTTCGAAGAAGAGCTCGTAGAAATCACCCATGCGGAAGAATACGAGCGCATCCGGCTGGCTGGCCTTGGCCTGGAAATACTGGGCCATCACAGGCGTGGCGCCGGCGGCGTCTGGCGAAGGGGGCGTTTGGGCGTTCATGAACGAGCCGACGCTAAAGGATGACGCTGCGGCCCGCACCCCTTGAAGCGTCGCGGTCGAACGCCAAGCTGTGGATGGATGCCCGGCGAACCCAACGATACACGATTTCTGATTGTTCCGGCTGAGCCTCAGGCGGCGACGGAGTTGGCCGAGGTCAGGGACACAAACACGTCCTCCAGATCAGGATCTTCCGTGGAGATGTCCTTGATGTGCAGCCCGGCGGCGCGGACGGCGGCCAGTACCTGCTCCACACTGGACTGCCCTGTACGGTAGGTCACCGAGAAGCCGCCGGCCTTCAGCAGTTTGGTCTCGAAGCCCGCCAGAGCCGGTGCGGCCGCCAGGGGTTGATCGGGTGTGACCAGCACCATCCGAGTGTCCATCCGCTGGAGCAATGTCGCCGTGGGTTCGCAGACCACGACCTGGCCCCGGTTGACGATCGCGATCTGGTCGCAAAGCTCCTGGGCCTCTTCCAGATAGTGGGTGGTGAGCACGATCGTCACACCCTTGCGGTTCAGCTCCAGCACATAATTCCAGAGCTGCTTGCGCAGTTCGACATCCACCCCCGCGGTGGGCTCGTCGAGGATCAGCACCGGCGGGTTATGCACCATGGCCTTGGCCACCATCAGCCGGCGCTTCATGCCGCCCGAAAGCTGGCGCACATAGGCGTTGGCCTTGTCGGACAGGCCCAGCGCGGCCAGCAGTTCATCGGTGCGCCGCTCGGACTTCGGCACCGCGTACATACCAGCCGCCACTTCCATGGATTCTTTCGGCGTAAAGAAAGGGTCGGCGGCGATCTCCTGCGGCACCACCCCGATGGCGGCCCGCGCGTCGCGCGGTCGGTGATCGATATCTCGGCCCCAGATCAGGACCTCGCCGGCCGTCTTCTGGCAGAGGCCGGCCAATATGTTGATGAAGGTCGACTTGCCCGCCCCGTTCGGTCCAAGAAGTCCGAAGATCGAGCCACGTGGAATAGCAAGATCGATCCCTTTCAGGGCCTGCATCTCCGGCGTCGTCTTGGTCGCCGCATAGGTCTTCGTCAGGCCCCTGGCCTCAATGGCGTATTCCGGAAGGTCCATGGCGGTCCTGAACTTGGCGTGGTGCGTTGACGACGAAAGCCGCTGTCGCATACCTAGAGGCCAGCCTGCGCCGCGCCAAGCGGTTGGCTCGCAAGGTACGAAGATCATGGCCCGCAAAGCTGCTGCAAAATCTCCGGCGTCCGCTCAGCCGGCCACATCGGTCCTCGGGCCTGCGCCCGAGGTGATCGCCGTCCATAGCCACCGGATCGCCTGCGATGGCGGCGGCGGGGCGTTGGGCCATCCGCGCGTGTGGCTGGAGATGGGCGAGGGAGCCTACGTGGAGTGCCCCTATTGCGATCGCCGTTTCGTGCCCGCGACCAGCGCGGACCCTGGACAGACGGCGCCCGGCGTCTACGAAGGATCCGGCGGGCACTGAGCCAATGGGTCTGCAACGGGCCGTGAGTCCGTCGCGTCAGGACCAGGCGCGCGCAAGCTGGATTGTCTCAGGCTCGATGCTGAAGTGGAAATAGTTGGCGGCGCCGGCCGGGCAGTCCAGCGGGTGTCCTTGGTCAGATACGCGAGGTCATCCAGACCCTACACCCGCAGCGGCATCAGAATGTACTGCACATCCGCATCGCCCGGATCCAGCACCAGGGCCGGGTCATTCGGGCCGCCAAACCGCAGCTCCATGCTCCCGCCGGAAATCTGGTCGGTGATGTCCATCAGGTAGCGAGCGTTGAAGGACAGCTCGAAGGGGTCGCCGTCATAGTCGATCTCGAGCTCTTCGACCGCCTGACCGGCTTCCATGTTGCGCACGGTGAGCACGACCCGACCGGCTTCGATGGCCATGCGGACGGACCGGCTCTTCTCGGCCGAGATGGTGGCGACGCGGTCGACGGCCTGGGCGAAAACCTTGGCGTCAACCATCACCGTGCGCTGGTTGTCCTTGGGGATGACGCGTCCATAGTCCGGGAAGTTGCCGTCAATGACCTTCGAGGTCAGGGCGGCCCCGCTGAGCTCCAGCCGGATCTTCTGGGGGCTGATCTGGACGTCGACGCTTTCGCCGGCGTCCTCCAGCAGGCGACGGGCCTCGTTGATGGTCTTGCGCGGCACAATCACGCCCGGCATGCCGACGGCACCTTCCGGTGCGGGCATGTCGGCAAGCGCCAGACGCGAGCCGTCGGTGGCCACGGCGCGCAGGCGGGCCTGCCCGTCGATCATCACGGTGTGGAGGTAGAGGCCGTTCAGATAGTAGCGGGTCTCCTCGCCGGAAATGGCGAAGCGGGTCTTGTCGATCAGCCGGATCAGGTCGTTCACATCCACCGACATGCGGCCAGTGAACCCTTCGGACGACATCACCGGGAAATCGCCGGCCGGAAGCACCGGCAGGTTGAAGCGACTGCGCCCGGCAGCCACCGTCAGGCGCGGGTCTTCGCCGGTGAAGCTGAGAGAAACGTCGGCGCCCTCCGGCAGTTTGCGCACGATCTCATAGAGAGTGTGCGCCGGCGCAGTGATCTGGCCGGGCTGGTCCACCTGGGCCAAGGCCTCGTCGATGATCTCCAGGTCCAGGTCCGTGGCCGAGAAGGTCAACCGGTCGCGGTTGGCCGACAACAGCACGTTCGACAGGATCGGGATGGTGTTGCGCCGTTCGACGGCGCTCTGCACGTGGCCCAGCGCCCGAAGCAGGGCGGCGCGTTCAATGGTCAGCTTCATGTCGGTCCCGACTCGCCTACACGCGCAAACGAATCACCTTGGCTCGCCCGCGCCCCGATCTGAAAGGGACTTGCGACATTAGCGGAAACGCCGGAGCGGGGAAGTCCCCCTGCCCCAGAGATTCCAGGCGCCTGTGGACAGGCGGCGCGCGGGCTATGGGTGGGACCGTTCAGGCCCGGGTATCGAAGCTAGCGCCGGCGTCACGGCCCTCGGCTTCATCCCCGGCATAGGGGTTCGCCGGCGCAGCGGGCGCAGGCGCCTTGGCCGCCACCACCACCATCGCCGGGCGAACCAGCCGGCCCAGGAGTTCGTAGCCGGCCTGCATCACCTGAACGACGCCGCCGGGCGAGACATCGGTGCCCGGCTGCTCCATCATGGCCTGGTGCTTGTGGGGATCAAACTTCTCGCCCTGCGGCGGATCAATCTTCTTGAGGCCATTGCGCTCGAAGGCAGCCAGCAGTTCCCTGGCGGTCATCTCCACGCCGATGACGTAGTTCTTTACCGCAGGATCGCCGCTCTCGGTCGGGGCAGCGGAGGTCGCGCGGTCAAGGTTGTCGGCGACGCGCAGCAGATCAGTGGCGAACTTCTGGATGGCATAGGCTCGGGCGTCATTCGCCTCACGCTCGGCGCGGCGCTTGGTGTTCTCGGCGTCTGCGGCGTAGCGCAGCACCTGTTCCTTCAGCGCCTGAACCTCGACCTGCAACGCTTCGACCTCAGCATCGATGGAGGGGGTGTCGGCTTCCCAGTTTGCGGGGGTATCGTTCTCGGACATCTCGTCTCAATTCTTCATGTGTTCATCACCTGGCCAAGAACGCGGGCGGTATAGTCCACCAGCGGGATGACCCGGGCGTAGTTCAGGCGGGCGGGCCCGATCACGCCGATCGCGCCGACCACCCGTTGTGAGCCCGTCATATAGGGCGCTGCGATCACAGCGGAACCCGAAAGCGAGAACAACCGCGTTTCAGCCCCGATGAAGATTCGCATGCCCTGACCGTCGCGCACCCCATCCAGCAGGCCGATCAGCTGTTCTTTCTGCTCCAGATCCTCGAACAGTGAACGCACGCGTTCCAGGTCATCGATGGCCTGGGTATCTTCCAGCAGGTTAGCCCGTCCGCGAACAATCAGGGCGCGGTCAGCTGCCTCGCCGCCGCCCCAGGCCGCCAGGCCATCCTCGACCAGCCGCGCGGCAGTGTCGTTGAGTTCGCGACGGGCCAGATCCAGTTCGCCGCGAAGATCGGCCTTGGTTTCGCCGAGTGTGCGGCCACGCATGCGGGCGTTGAGGAAGTTGGAGGCTTCCTGCAGGGCCGACGGTGTGACGCCGGCAGGCTGGCGGATCAGCCGGTTCTCCACCACCCCGTCGTCAAACACCATGATCGCCAGCGTCCGGTCGCCGGACAGCGGCACGAATTCCACGTGGCTGACGCCCGCATCACGCACGGGCGTGACCACGACCGCCGCGCCGCCCGCCAGCCCCGACAGGATCACCGAAGCCTCGTTCAGCGCATCCTCGTAGTTGCGGCCATGGGCGAGCAGCCGGGTCTCAATTTCGCGGCGCTCATCGCCGCCGATGTCGCCCACCTCCAGCAGTCCGTCGACAAAAAGGCGCAGGCCAGCATGTGTCGGCAGACGTCCGGCGCTGGAGTGCGGCGCGCCAAGCAGGCCCAATTGCGTCAGATCCTGCATGGTGTTGCGGATCGAGGCGGGCGACAGCGACACCCCGCCCCGCGACAGGGTGCGCGAGCCCACCGGCTCGCCGGTTTCCAGATAGCCTTCGACAATGCGGCGGAATATGTCGCGGGCGCGGGCGTCCATATCGACAAGCGACGGGCCACGGGCGAACAGGGATGGAGTCACGGGATGCGGCAGGGGTCCCTCGCGGCCCCCATGGACGGGGCCTTCCTGATACAGGATAAGCGCGACCCTCAGCGGCGCAAGCTGCGCCCTCAAGAGTCTTTGCCATGCGCCCCTCCGAACGCACTCCCGAACTGCTGCGACCCATCACCCTGGAGACGGCGGTCACCCGCTATGCGGAGGGCTCGTGTCTGATCACAGCCGGGCACACCAAGGTGCTGGTGACGGCCAGTCTGGAGGAAGGCGTTCCCGGATTTCTACGCGGCAAGGGGCAGGGCTGGGTGACAGCAGAGTACGGCATGCTCCCGCGCGCGACCCACACGCGAGGCCGACGCGAGGCGGCGCAGGGCAAGCAGTCAGGCCGCACCCAGGAGATTCAGCGCCTGATCGGCCGATCGCTCCGGGCCGTCACCGACATGAAGGCGTTGGGCGAGCGCCAGATTACCGTTGACTGCGATGTGCTGCAGGCTGACGGCGGCACGCGCACCGCCTCCATCACCGGCGCCTGGGTGGCGCTCAGGCTGGCAACGAAATACCTGCTGGATGAGGGCGTGATCACCACCGACCCGATCCTCGACCAGGTGGCGGCCGTCAGCTGCGGGATCTTCAATGGAACGCCGGTGCTGGATCTCGACTACGAGGAGGATTCCAACGCCGAGGCGGATTCCAACTTCGTGCTGACCGGCTCGGGATCGATTGTTGAGGTTCAGGCGACCGGCGAGAAGCGCGGGTTCAGCCAGGGAGAGTTTGACGAACTGTTTTCACTGGCCCGCAAGGGTATCGGCGAATTGTGCGCGCTGCAGAAGGCGGCGGTCGGGGGTTAAGCCCGACCGCGCGCATCAGGTTCAAAAGAATACGTAGAAGCGCATGGCCGAGGCCGGCAGGCGCTCCAGTTCGCGCGCCAGCGGCGCGAACATCGCATCCAGGAGTTTTTCGATCAGGGCGACCATGTGTGTCACGCCTCCGTTGTGCATTGCAATGGGGGCGAGATGGGCTCGAGATGTTGGCAAATCAAGGTTTTTTGCCAGATTTGCGGTGGTGACCGCTGCATTGCAGGGTACAGTTGCTGCAATGCAACATCACGCTAGTCGGGTTCGTCGTCCAGCGGACCATCTTCTGGGCCGGCCTCATGGATCAGCAGATCGCCGGGCTGACAGTCCAGTTCCCGGCAGAGCGCGGCCAGGGTCGAAAACCGAACGGCGCGGGCCTTGCCGGTCTTCAGGATCGACAGATTGGCGATGGTCACCCCCACCCGGTCGGCCAGTTCGGTGAGAGACATCCGGCGGTCCAGCAGGACGCGGTCGAGATTGACGCGGATCGGCATACTCCAGGTTCTCCGCTAGATGGTCAGTTCGGCTTCGCGGCGCAGGCGTGCGCCCTCGCGGAACACCTCCGCCAGGACGAAGACGACCAGAACGGAAAACCAGGCGGTTAGGCTGAGCGACGGCTCCACGCGATCAAGGCCCGGAAACACCCACACGCTCAACGCCCAGAAGGCGTAGCGGCCCAGCTCAAGCGCGGCCAGCATCAGGCCGATCAGCCGCAGGCGCGCCACATTGTCGGGATGAAAAGGGTCGCCGGCTGTCAATGTCGTGAAGATGCGCCGAAGCGATCCCACGATCACAAGGATGGCGGCAAGATAAAGATCCGCGGACGCCAGGGCGCGCAGAATGTTTGCGCCGTTGGCGAGAAGCTTTGTGATGTCGGCGTTTGGAGCGCCATCGGCGCCAGCCCGAAGGCCGATCACGAGATCAGGATTGAACCTGACCAGCAGCGCCACCAACGTCACAACACTGAGGATCGCGAGGCTGGTCCAGAGGGCGGCGAAAACGACGTCCAGGATGACTTTCAGAAAGCTCGAAACCGAGCCGGGTCCCATGGCGCGCAATGTCGACGGCTCCCATTCGTGCGTCTGGATCCGCCGCCGCGCCGGGTCAGGCCGGCAACCGGGGCGGATCGGACGAGGCCCATAAGTATCAGGGTCGCGACTTAGAGGAAGGCCGCATTGGCCGCGATGGCCAGGATGGGCGCGCCAGCGAGGATGACGACGAAGGTCACGGCGACGCGGTCGAGGATGGACATGGCTTGAGAGAACATAGGGGTAGCTCCGTTTTCTATGCTGCATTGCAGCGAGTTAATGTTCGAAGCTTCGCGCCCCGATGTGCTTATCGATACGGCTGCATTGCTTTTCGATCAAATGAACATCGAGTAACGATATTAAACTTTTGCAATGCAACATCACCGGCGGAGGCTATGGTCCCGGCGAGGTCAACGCGGAGTGAATCAGTGTCGTTAGTTCTGGAGCCCGGCACGCGGCTGGTGGTGGCGACCCACAATCCCGGCAAGGCGCGCGAGCTGGCAGAAATCCTGGAAGGTCGCTTTACCCTGGTGGCCGCCGGCGAGCTGGGCCTGCCTGAGCCGGAGGAGACCGAGGCCACCTTTGTGGGCAACGCCATGCTGAAGGCGCGGGCCGCCGCAGACGCCTCGGGTCTGATCGCGCTGGCGGACGACTCCGGGCTTTCAGTCACGGCGCTGGGCGGGGCGCCTAGCGTCTATTCGGCCCGCTGGGCCGGGCCGGGCAAGGATTTCGGCGTCGCGATGGAAAAGGTTCGCGCACGCCTTGAGGAGACCGGGGCTACCGACATGTCCGCCTGGTTCACGTCGGCGCTGGCTGTGGCCTGGCCAGAGGGGCCCGCGGTGGTCGTTGAGGGGCGGGTGGACGGGACGCTGACCTTTCCGCCCAGAGGCGATCTCGGGTTTGGCTACGACCCGATCTTTATTCCGGAAGGCCACGATCTGACCTTTGGCGAGATGGCGCCCCGGACCAAGGATGGCATGAGCCACCGCGCGCGGGCCTTCGTGAAACTGAAGGCCGCCCTGCTTTGACCCCGCCGCTCGGGGTCTATGTGCATTGGCCCTATTGCGCCCGCATCTGCCCCTACTGTGACTTCAATGTCTTCAGAGCCAGGGGCCGTGAGACCGAGGCGTCTGACCTTGCCCGCGCGATCATCGAGGACCTTAAGGCCCAGGCGACGCTGACCGGTCCGCGTGAACTTGTATCGATCTTCTTTGGCGGCGGCACACCCTCGCTCATGGACCCGGGCCAGGCTGCGGACATCATCGCCGCGGCCCGAGCGCTGTGGACCCCGGCTGCCGATCTGGAGATCAGCCTTGAGGCTAATCCGACGGATGCCGAGGCGGCGCGCTTCAGCGCGCTCGCCGACGCCGGTGTGGGCCGCCTGTCGCTGGGCCTGCAGGCGCTGGATGACGCGGCCCTGACATTCCTAGGGCGCAATCATGACACCGCACAGGCCCGGCGGGCGGCGGAGGTCGCGGGGGCGACCTTCCCGCGCCTTTCGCTGGACCTGATCTATGCCCTGCCGGGCCAAACGTCAGAGGGCTGGATCGCTACCCTGCGTCACGCCATCGCCCTGGGCGGTGAGCACATATCGCCCTATCAGCTCAGCATAGAGTCAGGGACAGCCTTTGATCGGGCGGTTCGACGCGGGGTGTTCAGACCGCCAGGTGAAGACCTCGCCGCCGACCTTTACGACATCACCCAAAGCGTTCTCGAGGCCGAGGGGTTTGAAGCCTATGAGGTGTCCAACCATGCGCGGGGGGCTATGGCGAGATCGCGGCATAATCTCGTGTACTGGAGGGGTCTGGACTATGTCGGCGTCGGGCCCGGCGCCCACGGTCGCCTGACTCTGGATGGCGCTCGCGTGGCCACGGTGGCGCCGGATCGCCCGGCCGACTACCTCCGCCTGGTGGCCGAAACCGGGTTGGGGTTCTCGGCGCGCGACACCCTCACCGCACAGGACGCCGCCGAGGAGCGCCTGCTGAGCGGCCTGCGGATTCTTGAAGGCGTGGCTTTCGAGGAGGTCGCGATCCTGGGCCTCACCCGGGATCACCCCCGGGTCCGCGACTTCGTTCAACTGGGGCTCCTGGCCGCCGACCCGGACAGGCTGCGAGCCACGGCGAGTGGTCGCCGGGTGCTGGATCGGCTGACCACCGAGCTGGCGACGGCCTGATACAGCGCGGCTTGCCTTTCGCCGCCCAACCGGCGAACCCTGCGCTCATGGCTACACCGATTGTCCTGCCGGCCCTGAATGAAACCCCGCTGGCGTCCGGCCTGTATGTGGTGGCGACACCGATCGGGAATCTGCGCGACATCACGCTGCGCGCGCTGGACGTGCTGGCGCAGGCCGACCTGGTGCTCTGCGAAGACACCCGCGTCACCGGGAAACTGCTGCACGCTTACGGGATTTCGGCAAAGCTGGAACGACACGACGAGCACGCTGCGGAGCGCGCCAGACCCAGGGCATTGGCCGCCCTTGCGGAGGGCAAGCGCGTCGTGCTGGTAAGCGACGCTGGCACACCCCTGATCTCCGATCCCGGCTACAGGCTGGTTCGCGAAGCTTCCGCCGAGGGCTATGCGGTGATCCCCATACCGGGGGCGTCGGCGCTGATCGCCGGACTTTCGGCGGCCGGGCTGCCCACCGACCGATTTCTGTTCGCGGGGTTCCCGCCGCCGAAAAGCGCCGCGCGCAGGACGTTCCTGGAAGAACTCGCAGGCATCCGCACCACCCTCGTCTTCTATGAGGGCGGCTCCCGGCTGGCCGACAGCCTGTCGGACATGGTTTCCGTATTGGGAGACCGCGAGGCCGTGGTCTGTCGCGAACTGACCAAGCTCTACGAAACGATCTATCGCGGCCCGCTGTCCGCCCTGGCGGCGGATCCTGGGCTGGACGCGCCCAGGGGCGAGATCGTCATCCTGGTCGGCCCAGGTCGCGAGACCGAGGCCTCGGCCGCCGATGCCGACGCCGCGCTGGCGGACGCCCTGACCCGCCTCAAACCCGCCGAGGCCGCATCGGAGGTGGCCAAGGCGCTGGGCCTCTCCCGCCGCGATCTCTACCGCCGAGCCATGGAACTGAAGCGGTGACGCGCCGCGCCGACCGTGGTCTGGCCGCGCGTCGGTCGGGACGGCGGGCTGAGGTATGGGCGGCGGTCTGGCTCATGGTCCGGGGCTACCGGATCCTGGGATTTCGCCTGAAGACTCCCATCAGCGAGATCGACATCCTGGCCAAGCGCGGTGATGTGCTGGCGGTGGTGGAGGTGAAGAGCCGGACCGAACTGGAAACCGCACTTGAGGCCGTTGGTACAGATCAGCGCGAGCGATTGCGGCGGGCTGGCGTCCAGCTCGCCCTGGCCCGCCCGGCGCTTCGGGATTGCGCCGTACGGCTGGACCTGATCGCCCTGGCGCCGGGTCGCCTGCCGCTGCACATTCCGGATGCATGGAAAGGCGTCTGAGGCCGGGTAGCCTTAGCCGGCACGAACGCCTATGTCGGAGAGATTGCCAAAGGGGGGAGCTGCGTATGTCACTGAAGGTCGCCGTCCAGATGGACCCCATCGAGGGCATCAACATCGAGAGCGATACGACCTTCCTTATGATGGAAAACGCCCAGGCGCGCGGCCATCAGCTTTTCGTCTACGTTGCCGAGACTCTGGCGATGGAAGATGGTCGGGTCTTCGCGCGAGGCCGGGATGTCACGGTAAAGCGCTCAGCGGGCGATCACGCCGTGCTGGGAGACTTCCGAAAGGTCGAGCTGACCGAGTTCGATGTGATCCTGCTGCGCCAGGACCCTCCCTTCGACATGCACTACATCGACACCACGTTCTTTCTTGAGGCCGTGCACCCGAAAACCCTCGTGGTGAACAATCCGGTTGAGGTGCGCAACGCCCCGGAAAAACTGTTCGTCACGAAGTTCCCCGGGCTTCAGCCGCCGACCCTGATCACCTGGGACAGGGCCGCAGTGATGGATTTCCGCGCAAAGCACGGTGACATCGTGCTCAAGCCATTGAACGGCCGCGGCGGCTCCGGCGTGACCCGGCATCTGAAGGATGACCCGAATCTCGACACCCTGCTGGAGTTGCATGCCGAACTGGGCCGCGAACCCGTGATCGTCCAGAAATTCCTGCCCATGGTGACCAAGGGCGACAAGCGGATCCTGCTGGTTGACGGTGAGCCGGTGGGCGCCATCAACCGGGTTCCGGACAAGGGGCAGATCAGATCGAACCTCGCCGTCGGCGGGACCGCGCAGCCCGTTGATTTGACCGCGCGGGACCGCGAGATCTGCGCGGCGATTGGCCCGGAGCTGAAGGCGCGCGGCCTGATCTTCGTCGGCATCGATGTGATCGGCGAGTATCTCACTGAAATCAACGTGACCTCACCCACAGGCGCGCCGTCGCTCAAGCGATTCTCGGGGATCGACGCCACCGAGGTGATGTGGGCCCGGATTGAAGACCTGCGCGCAAGAGCGTAGGTTGTTGTGGAAGAGACGCCGGGAAGTCACGGAAACGTCTCGCTTTCTCCCTAGGTTCTTTTTTTGTTCTTGATCCGGACCGGCGTTCGTGTTGGTCTTGTGGATAAGTTTTGTCTGGATACAAGGGGTTGAGGCATGTCGGCGCGGGTTGTGACCCTGGCGTTCAGCGGTGTCGAAGCCGTACGCGTCGATGTGCAGGTCCAGTTCACGCGCGGTGATCCAAAGTTCTTCCTCGTGGGGATGGGCGACAAGGCCATATCCGAAAGTCGTGAACGGGTGCGGGCGGCCTTTGTGGGGATGGGGCTGTCGCTACCCGCCCGGCGCATCATCGCCAATCTGGCCCCGGCCGACCTGCCCAAGGAGGGTAGCCACTACGACCTGCCGATCGCGCTGGCGATCATGGCGGCCATGGGAATCGTCCCGCCCGACGCGCTGGAGGGCTGGGCGGCGGTGGGTGAACTGGCGCTGGATGGCCGGATCACGGCGGTCACGGGCGCCTTGCCGGCGGCGGTGGCGGCGGGAGGTATGGGACTCGGACTCATCTGCCCCGAGGCCTGCGGGCCGGAGGCGGCCTGGGCGGGCGAGACGCGGATCCTGGCGGCTCCGTCGCTGATCGCCCTGGTCAATCACTTCCGCGGAACCCAGGTGTTGTCGCCCCCCGAAGCAGGGCAGATGCTGGACGGTGAACGGGTTCCCGATCTGCGCGACGTCAAGGGTCAGGAGCACGCCAAGCGCGCGCTGGAGATCGCCGCCGCCGGGGGACACAACATTTCGTTCATCGGACCGCCGGGTTCTGGCAAGTCGATGATGGCGGCGCGCCTGCCAGGACTGCTGCCGCCGCTGACCGCGGAGGAGTTGCTGCAGACCTCGATGATCCATTCGGTGGCGGGACTCATCGCCAAAGGCCAGCTCACCCGCGCCAGGCCGTTCCGCAGTCCCCACCATTCCGCCAGCATGGCCGCACTCACTGGCGGCGGCCTGAAGGCCAAACCTGGCGAGGTAAGCCTGGCCCACAACGGCGTGCTGTTTCTGGATGAACTACCTGAGTTCGGGACCCAGGCGCTGGACAGTCTGCGCCAGCCGCTGGAAACCGGTGAGGTGGTCGTGGCGCGCGCCAATGCTCACGTGCGCTATCCGTCACGGTTCCAGCTGGTGGCAGCCATGAACCCTTGCCGGTGCGGGCACGGTGGTCCCGGCAAGGGAGCCTGCGGCCGCGCGCCCCGCTGCCAGACCGACTACCAGGGCCGTATTTCCGGCCCCTTGATGGACCGCATCGACCTGCAGGTGGAGGTGCCGCCCGTCACAGCCGCCGACATGGCCTTGCCGGCGCCGTCCGAAGGCACAGCGGAGGCCGCGGCGCGGGTGGCCCAGGCCCGGCGGTTGCAGTCGGATCGCGCCATGGCTTCAGGGCGCGAGTGTGTTGCGGTGATTAACAGCCTGGCCGAGGGTGACTGGCTGGAAACCATCGCCGACCTGGAGGCTTCCGCTCGGGCCCTGCTGTCTCGCGCCGCCGAGGCCGGGGGGTTGTCAGCGCGCGGCTGGACCCGGACCTTGCGGCTGGCGCGCACCATAGCTGATCTCGAGGGCGTCGAAGCGATCCGTCGCGTCCATGTGGCGGAGGCGTTGATCTACCGGAGGGTCGCGCCGGGCGTAGCGTCAGCAGTCACGTCGGCCGCTCTCACGTAAGGCGCGGTCCACGCACCGTAGCCAATCGTGAAGAGGATGAAGTAGCTCCAGATCAGCGTGGCAGTGAGGTAGGCCCACACGCTGACCCCGGTGTCCAGAGCGTGGGTGATGTGGGTCACGACTATCAACAAGGCAAACGCCGCCGAAAACAGCGGCCAGTATCGGTTGCTGCGAAGCGCCAGCCAGACCATCAGAACAAGAAGTACGGCGTCTACCGCCAACACAGGCCACTGGGTTTCCCCACTCAGCGGCCTGGACACTAAAAGTGTGATCGACCAGTTCGCCAGCGTGGCGGCCGCAGCCAGGCGCTCGTCGTCCCGGCCGCGCCACAACGCCAGGCCGCAAACGATCATCAAGGCCGCAGGCCAGACCCAGATTGGAAGTTGGTAAGCACGCAAGGAAAATAGCCCCCGGTTTCGCCGAGGGCCACAGTCTGACAGAGGCTGGCGCCAGTTGAAATGATTAGTGCGTCAGGAGGCGATCCTGAGAGCGCGCATGCGGATGCGCTCCGCGTGCACCGCTTGCAGCGGCGGCTTCCTGCTATCGCCACCCATGGTGATGGCGCCGAGGCCAATCTGGCCCTGGACGATGCTGAGTTCCTTGTGGGTCTCGACAATGGCGCGGCGGGCCTCGGCCAGAGCCATCAGAGCCTGACTTGCATGTTCCAGGGCGTCCTGGCCGATGAGAGCCGAAGCGCCGGCCTGGCGACGCACTGCGGGCATTGCGCCAGCGAGACTCGCGGTTTTGGTGAGGGCGGCATCAATCGCAGCTTCGGCTTCGAACAGGGCCACAGCGACTTGCTCGGCGACAATGCGACGTTCTTTGAGCATGAAGTCTCTCCACTCGCGACAATTCTCTGTCGCAGGAGAAAGGTCGCAGGGGCGCGTTACCAGCCCGTTCAGGCGCGTGCTAAATTTCGTGCTAAGTCGCTCAGAGCGTGCAAACCGACCAGCATGCCGCCAAACGCGAGCGCCGAGATGGCGGCTATTCCCAGAATGGCGCCAAGCCGAACTGACGGCGTCAGCTCATTTCGGCGGAACCAACCTCGGCCTCGCCCTTGAAGTTCTCGTCCAGGAGAACCCAGGTCAGGCACAAAACTTCCCGAAGCACCATCTCCGGCGGCTTGAAGGGTGCAAGCTTGCGGGTAGCCGAGACCAGGTGTCGCGCCATGTCCGCCTGCGCCGGCGTCGCGGAGAGATCCACCAGCTGCCGTTCGAGTTGGGACCAGGAGAAGCCCGGGAGCAATTCTTCCCGCTTCGCCAAAGCTGGCCATCGGGTCTCGAAGTCGTCGATTTCCCGACGCAGGCGCAGCGCCCGGCCGATCACAGCTTTGTTCTCGAAATTCGGTTGCCGACCCATCGGAGCTTCCGCCTGTTGCGGGGTCACCGAGCCAGTTTCCAGGTTGTGCGTCTGTCCTGACCGTATCCTGTCCTGATTCAATCAGGACAGGATCGAGGTCTGCGTCGCGCAACAATCGGGCGGCGGTATAACGATCGGTCACCCCCAGTTTCTTGCGGGCGCGGTCGCAATAGGTATCCACGGATGTCTTGGACATACCCAGCTCACGGGCGATCTGCTTGGAGCTGAAATGCCGGTCCACGAGGCTCAGGCATTCCCGCTCGCGCTGAGTCAGAAGCTCCAGTGCTTTCATCCGATCCTCGAGGCACCTTTGCTTCGGTCAGCCCCAATAAACAGCGCCAGGATCGTTTCGTCTACGCCCAGACGCCATAGGGCTGATATTTCAGCCGGTTCCACCCTGCGTTTGACCCATCGTTAAGCGATTGGCGATTACGACGTCGATCCCATGCCCAGACGCTCCATGCGCCCCCTGTCGGAACGCCGCCCCACTCGCACCCAGATCGGCGCCGAACAACTGGCCTCGCTAAGCCATGAATTTCGCACGCCGCTTAACGGCGTATTGGGGATGGCGCGCCTGCTTGAAGGCACCCGACTCACCGCCGAGCAAAAGACCTATGTTCACGCCTTGCACGACAGCGGCCAGCACCTGCTGACCCTTGTCAATGACGTGCTGGACTTTGCCAAGCTCGGGGCGGGTCGCGTGGAACTCCATGCTGACCGCACGAACCTGGAGGGCCTTTTGCAAGGCGTCGCCGAGCTGCTGTCGCCCCGCGCGCGCGAGAAGGACCTGGAGATCGCATGGACGGTCCCGGCCGCACTGAACACGGTCCACGCCGACGAAGGACGCCTGCGGCAGATCCTGCTGAACTTCGCCGGAAATGCGGTGAAGTTCACAAGCACCGGCGGCGTGTTGATCTCGGTCTGCCTTGCAAACCCCGGCGTGATTCGCTTCGTCGTTGAAGACACCGGACCCGGCGTATCGCAGCATGACCGCGATCACATCTTCGAAGCCTTCGCCCAGGCGGACCCCACACACGCAGACCTGGGAGGCACAGGTCTCGGACTGGCCATCGCCCGGCGCCTGGCGCACGCCATGGGTGGGGAGGTGGGTGTGGATGAGGCCTCAACAGGTGGGGCCCGCTTCTGGTTTGAAGCCGCCCTGCCAGAGCTCCCCGGGACGCCGCGGGAGCAGCCCTTGAAAGGCCGACGGATCGGCATTGCATCGCCCAGCCCGATCGTTCGCGAGGCCGCGAAACGCCAGGTCGAAGCTTGCGGCGGCGAGGCTATAGTCACTCACGATTTGCCTGAGGCGATTTCGCGAACACGGCCCGGCGATGTAGTGTTGGTGGATGCGCGGCTGGCCGGACCTGGCGCCACTCTGCGCGCGCCACTGCAACGCGCCGCCATCGTCCTGCTGGCGCCGGAAGAGCGGGACCAGATCGCCCGCTACCGGCGTTCGGGGTTTCAGGGCTATCTGATCAAGCCGCTGCGTCGCGCCTCGCTCGCCGAGCGGGTGCTGGTGGCGGCAGGGTCCGCCCCTGACAACGCCACCCCGCGCGAGGATGACCGCATTGCCGCCGCCGCCGCGCCCGGCGCCCGGATCCTGCTGGTTGAGGACAACCCCATCAACGCCCTGCTGGCTCGCGCCCTGTTGACGCGGGAAGGCTGCGACGTTGAACACGCCATCAGCGGCGAGGAAGCGCTGGTGGCCGCCCGCCTGTGCACCTTTGATCTGGTTCTCATGGATATGCGGATGCCTGGCCTCTCCGGAGAACAGACCGCGCGACAGATGCGCGCCGAGGGAATTGTGACGCCGATTGTCGCCCTGACCGCCAATGCCTTTGAGGATGATCGCCACGCTTGCCTGGCGGCGGGCATGGATGACTTCATGGTCAAGCCGGTCTCGCCTGACACCCTGCGCGCGGCGCTCACCCGATGGGCCAGGCCGCGCAATACTCCGTTCCGGATGCCCGGCTTTCCAAAGGCCGCGCGCACCTCCTGACGCGCCGCCTTTACCGAACTGCCGACACGGGCCAAGTTCGGCGCTAAAGTCATCGCCAGCCGGGAGAGGTCATGAGCGCAGAGGCCTCCGAAACCAAGCGCGGCGCGCTGGCGGCCCTGGCGGTGTTCATTGAGCGCCGCGCACTGGTGATGCTGGCGCTGGGCTTTGCCTCCGGGCTTCCAAACCTGTTGATCTTCGACACACTGTCGCTTTGGCTGCGCGAAGCTGGGCTGTCGCTGAAGGTGATTTCGATCTTCGCGCTGGCGACCTTGTCCTACTCCCTCAAGTTTCTCTGGGCGCCGCTGATCGACCGCACCCGGGTTCCCGGCCTCACACATCTGCTCGGACACCGACGCAGCTGGATGATCGTCCTTCAGGTGTTGCTGATGATCGGGCTCTGGCTGATTTCAGGGACCGATCCGGCCAGGGATCTCGCCGTGATGGCCGCCTTTGCCGCCTTCGTGGCCTTTGTTTCGGCGACCCAGGACATCGTCATTGACGCCTGGCGGATCGAGGCGGCTGACATCGAAAAGCAGGGCGCCATGGCGGCCGCTTATCAGTGGGGCTTCCGGGTCGCGATGGTGGTGGCGGGGGCTGCGCCGCTTTTGCTGGCCGAGGCCTACAGCTGGAATTTCTCCTATGCCGTCATGGCCGCACTGATGTTGCTGGGCGTCGCCGGTGTCCTGTTCGCGCCCAGGGAGCGGGAGCATGCCATCAGGCCGATCCACGCCGACGGCGTTCCGAAACGCCCCGCGCTGGAACTACCCGAGTGGGCCGGGCGCCTGGCGATCTTTGCTCTGGGTGCGCTATTGCTTGGCTGTGGCCTTGCCGCTGACGCTTCGCTTCTAGCGGCGGGCCTGCGAGGTGTCGGGCTGGCAGACGCCGGTACCGCGATCACCGAGGCATGGGCGTTGAAGCCGGAAGGCATCTACGTTCAGCTTCTGGCCGTCGTCGCCGGGCTGGGGGTGATCGTCCTGGCCGTCTGCCCTATCCCCGGATTCCGGACCCGGCCGGGGGTCTATCTGTTTGCAGCGCTGGGCGACCCCTTGCGCGATTTCTTCGTGCGCTATCGCGGGACGGCAGCCCTGATCCTGGCGCTGATCTGCCTCTATCGCCTCTCCGACTTCGTGCTGAACATCATGAACCCGTTCTATGCGGACCTGGGCTTCAGCAAGATCGAAATCGCGGAGGCGCGGAAGGTGTTCGGGGTCGTGATGACCGTGATCGGCGTCGGCCTGGGCGGCTATGCGGTGGCGCGGCTCGGCCTGATGCGCGCGTTGGTGATCGGCGCCTTTGCCGGGCCGCTCAGTAATCTCGCCTTTGGCTGGCTGGCGGTGCAGGGACCGGAACTCTGGGCCCTGTTTGTTGCCATCGGCATCGACAATGTGGCGGGCGGAATCTCGGGGACTTGCCTGATCGCCTATATGTCCAGTCTGACCTCAGCCGGATTCACCGCCACACAGTACGCGCTGTTTTCATCGCTCTACGCCCTGCCCGGCAAGCTGATCGCCTCGCAATCAGGGCGGCTCGTAGAGGGATCGGCGGCGGCGGCGGATCAGGGCGGTCCGATGGCGGTGCTCAAGACGCTTTTCTCGGGGCTACCTCCGCAGGCCTATGCGGGCGCCCTGGAGAAGTCCCAGGTGACCCCGGCGGCGCTGGGCGCCGGATATCTGGTGTTTTTCCTCTACTCGGCCGTGCTGGGCGTGGCGGCGGTGTTCCTGGCGTTCCTGGTGGCGGCCCGAACGCCGCCAAAGAGCGAATAGGCGATCAGGTTCCGTCGAGACACACGACCTGGGCTACCTGCAGTTCACGACGCAGGTCGTCGGCGACGTAGAAATAGTTCTGCGGTGTGATGGCCTCACCGATAGCGCCGCTATCCGCGCGGCGGCCGCTTGTGGCGAGGGTCGCGCTCACCACTTCCGGGGCGGTGGTGTAGATGCGGCCTCGTCGCGGGCTTTCGGCAATGGTTACGCCCAGTACACGGCCACTGGCGTCGAGCGCGGGAGCGCCGGACAGGCCGCCAAGCGTGCCCTTCAAGCCCTCGGTCCGTCCGGTCTCGGCCCAGACCAACACCGGCTCGGTCCTGGCGCCGTTGCCGCGCACCACAAGGTTTTCCCGCCCCAGCAGCCGTGAACTGGCCTCGCCAGGCTCACCCTGCGGGAAGCCCGGATGGAAGGCGCGCTGCCCTCGACGAAGGGGCTCGCTGAGCGCCAGCGGCAAGGGGGCGGCGCCACCTTCGGTGTAGAGCATGGCCGCCTCACCTTTGGGATCGACCCGCACCTTCACCGCAACCCCGGTGCCCGGTCCAACCACGATCGCCACGCGCTGGCAGCCATCCACAACATGCCGTGCCGTCAGCCAGACACCGGAGCGGGCGATGGAAAACGCGGTGCCGGCTGAGGGACCCGCCTTGGCCGGCACGTCCACCACTACGGCCGGATCGAACGGTGAAGCAGGTCCCAAAGCCTCGCCCAGCGGGTCGCTGCTGCGCGGCGGCGGCGGCGGTGCGTCCGTACGCTCGTCGCGGCCGAGCGCTGCGAACAGCAACGCCACGACCACCGCTGCATAGACCACCCAGTCCGGCAGTCGTGGGAACCGCATTTCAGCCCAACGCCATTCTAGCTGCGCGCCGCAGCGATCACGAGCGCGGTGGCCAGCTTCGCGCCCACCAGCAGGGCGGCGGCAGAGATCTCACCCTCCTGAATACGCTTGGGCAGTCCTCGAAGGATCAGGTCCGTCAGCCGGAAGACGAGTAACTGCACAACCACCGTGACGGCGCCCCACAGGCCGATCTCGATCACATTGGTCGAGGCCTTCAGCGAGGCGGCTAGCGGGATCGCGAGGCCCACCAGCACCCCTGCCAGCGAAAGGGCCGCCGCTGTATTTCCTTCGCGAATAAGGGTGATTTCCTTATGCGGCGTGAGCAGCACATAGAGCGCTGCGGCCGCAAACAGGATCGCAACGGTGACTCCAGAGTGGGCCAGAAAGACCGGAAATCCGGCGGCAAAGGCCTGTATCTCGGGTGAGGGTGTCGGCATGCGGTTTTCCCTTAACGGCGTAGCCAAGCGATAGCACGGCGTAGGTATCGGTGTGAGATCAGGCGTCGGACGCCGGCACCGCGATCTTGCGCCGCGCGCTGGCGCGCAGTTTCTCGCTCTCGCTCTTGAGTTGACCGCAGGCGGCGAGGATGTCGCGCCCGCGCGGTGTCCGGATCGGTGAGGCATAGCCACCCCGGTTCAGGATCGCGGCGAACGCCTCGATGGTGGACCAGGATGAGCACTCATAGGCCGTGCCCGGCCATGGATTGAACGGGATCAAATTGATCTTGGCCGGAATACCCTTCAGCATTTGCACCAAGGCCTTGGCCTCCGCCGGCGTATCGTTGACGCCCTTCAGCATCACGTACTCGAACGTCACCCGTCTGGCGTTGGACAGGCCCGGGTAGGCGCGGATACCGGCCATCAGCTGGTCCAGCGGGTACTTCTTGTTCAGCGGCACCAGAACGTCGCGCAAGGCGTCGTTTGTGGCGTGCAGGGAGATGGCCAACATGGCCTGGGTCTTTTCCCCAAGGTCGTGCAACTCGGGCACAACGCCGGAGGTCGAGACGGTGATCCTTCGCCGCGAGATCGCAATGCCCTCGTTGTCAGCAATGATGTCTATGGCCGCGGCCACATGGTCCAGATTGTAGAGGGGCTCGCCCATGCCCATGAAGACGATGTTGGTGAGCCGGCGATCTTCCTTCGGGCTTGGCCACTCTTCCAGATCGTCACGGGCGACCTGGACCTGCGCCACGATCTCGGCAGCGGTCAGGTTGCGCACCAGCGCCTGGGTGCCGGTATGACAGAAAGTGCAGTTCAGCGTGCAGCCCACCTGGCTGGAAACACAAAGCGCGCCAGCACGGCCCACGTCCGGGATGTAAACAGTCTCGACCTCAATACCGGGAGCCAGCCGGATCAGGTATTTTCGTGTGCCGTCCTTTGACACCTGGCGCTCGACGATTTCGGGACGGGCCAGGTTGAAGGCCTGCGCCAGGACGGCGCGGGTCTCCTTGGCCACGTCGGTCATCCGCTCGAAGTCGGTGACGCCATAGTGATGGATCCAGCGCCAGAGCTGGGTGGCGCGCATCTTCGCCTTCGCCGCCGGGACGACGTCGGCCGCGACCAGCGCCGCCGCCAGTTCAGCGCGCGTCATCCCGCAGAGGTTAGGTCGCACGGTCGCCGGCGGTTTGGCCGCCGGGCGGCTGAGATCGAGGGTGACGCCCAATGGATGATCCCTGGCTGAGAGGGCTGCGAATATAGGCGAGCCGGGGCCACACTCCAAATGTCCGGCGTGGCGGCCGCTTTCGGACCCGCCACGCCGTCAGTGTGATCTAGTAGCGGTAGTGGCTCGGCTTGAACGGGCCCTGGGTGGGCACACCGATGTAGTCGGCCTGTTCCTTGGACAGGACGGTGAGTTTCGCGCCCAGCTTTTCCAGGTGCAGCATGGCGACCTTTTCGTCGAGGTGCTTGGGCAGGACGTGGACACCGATCTCGTAGTTGGCGCCGTTCTGCCAGAGTTCCATCTGGGCCAGGGTCTGGTTGGTGAAGGAGGCGCTCATCACAAAGCTGGGGTGACCGGTGGCGTTGCCCAGGTTCACGAGGCGGCCTTCCGACAGCACGATGATCTTCTTGCCGTCAGGGAATTCCACGTGGTGGACCTGGGGC
>NZ_JBILRO010000032.1:0-22186 GCF_044372605.1 Phenylobacterium sp. | reverse complement strand
GTCCCACTTGAAGTTACGCAGGCCGGAGATCTGGATCTCGGAATCGAAATGGCCGATGTTACAGACGATGGCGTTGTTCTTCATCGCCCGCATGTGGTCGACGGTCAGCACGTCCTTGTTGCCGGTGGCGGTGACGAAGATGTCGCCCTTGCCGGCGACGTCGTCCATGGTCTGGACGTCATAGCCTTCCATGGCCGCCTGCAAGGCGCAGATCGGATCCACTTCGGTGACGATGACGCGCGCGCCGCCGTTGCGCAGCGAGGCCGCCGAACCCTTGCCCACGTCGCCGTAGCCCAGGACCACGGCGACCTTGCCCGAAAGCATCACGTCCGTTCCGCGGCGGATGGCGTCCACCAGGCTCTCGCGGCAGCCGTAGAGGTTGTCGAACTTGGACTTGGTGACGCTGTCATTGACGTTGATGGCGGTGAACGGCAGTTCGCCGCGCTCATGCATCTGGTACAGGCGATGGACGCCCGTCGTGGTCTCTTCCGACACGCCCTTGATGGAGTCGCGGATCGCCGAATAGAAGCCAGGCTTCTCCTTCAGGTAGCGCTTCATCACGGTGTAGAGGGCTTCTTCCTCCTCGTTCTCCGGCTTGTCGAGGACGCTGGCGTCCTTCTCGGCCTTGGGGCCCAGGACGCAGAGCAGGGTGGCGTCGCCGCCGTCGTCGAGGATCATGTTCGGATAGCCGCCATCTGACCACTCGAAGATCTTGTGGGCATATTCCCAGTACTCGATCAGCGTCTCGCCCTTGATGGCGAACACCGGGGTGCCCTTGGCCGCGATGGCGGCGGCGGCGTGATCCTGGGTCGAGAAGATGTTGCACGACGCCCAGCGCACGTCAGCGCCAAGAGCCTGCAGGGTCTCGATCAGCACGGCCGTCTGGATGGTCATGTGCAGCGAGCCCGCGATCCGGGCGCCCTTCAGCGGCTGCGATTTGCCGAACTCGGCGCGCGTGGCCATCAGGCCCGGCATTTCGGTTTCGGCGATATTGATTTCCTTGCGACCGAAGTCGGCCAGCGAAAGGTCCTTCACGATATAATCGGTCATCGTCTGTCCTGAGGTCGAAGGGCTGTGATTGGCGGCCCCTATAGCCGTCGAACCATCTTCTAGCAATCGGATATAAAGAAATCCTTATGTTCCATTTTGGGGCACGGCGGGCAGTTTTGATCGCCCAGCCGTCGCAGGATGCTATGACCGCACTGCAGGAGAACCCGTGCCGCCCATCATCACCATACAGGCTCTGTCGAAGACCTATGCCGGGGGCTTTCAGGCCCTGAAGGCCGTCGACCTGTCCATTTCGCGTGGCGAGATTTTCGCCCTGCTGGGCCCCAATGGTGCGGGCAAGACCACCCTGATCGGCATTGTCTGCGGTCTGGTGCGGCTGACGTCGGGGTCCGTGGTGGCGGATGGCCACGATATCCAGACCGACTTCCGCGCCGCCCGGGCCAAGATCGGCCTGGTGCCGCAGGAGATCTCCACGGACGCCTTCGAGACCGTCTGGGACACGGTGAAGTTCAGCCGTGGACTGTTCGGCAAGCCGCGCAACGACGGCTATTTGCAGAAGGTGCTCACTGATCTCAGTCTGTGGGACAAGAAGGACGCCAAGATCCAGGCGCTCTCCGGCGGCATGAAGCGGCGCGTGATGATCGCAAAGGCGCTTTCTCATGAGCCCACGATCCTGTTCCTGGATGAGCCCACCGCCGGCGTCGACGTCGAGCTACGGCGGGACATGTGGGAGATGGTTCGCAAGCTGCGCGACGATGGCGTCACCATCATCCTGACCACCCACTACATCGAGGAGGCCGAGGAGATGGCCGATCGGATCGGGGTGATATCTGGCGGCGAACTGATCCTGGTGGAGGAGAAGGCCGCCCTGATGCGCAAGCTGGGAACCAAGCAGCTGACCCTGCATCTTCAGGAACCGCTGGCCGCGTTACCTGGCGGGCTGGCCAGCGAGCCACTGGAACTGGCGGCGAGCGGAGCGGAGCTGATTTACACTTTCGACGCCCAGGCCGAGCAGACCGGTATAGCCGATCTGATCCGGCGGCTGGCCGGCCACGGCATCGACTTCAAGGATCTGCAGACCCGCGAAAGCAGTCTGGAAGATATCTTCGTCAGCCTGGTGCGGAGCCGGTCATGAACGTGCACGCCATCCGCGCCATCTATCAGTTCGAGATGAACCGCTGGATACGCACCATTGTGCAGTCAGTGGCCGCGCCGGTGATCTCGACATCGCTCTATTTCGTCGTGTTCGGCGCTGTGATCGGGGCCCGCATGGCCTCGGTGGACGGCGTGAGCTACGGTGCCTTCATCGTACCTGGCCTGCTGATGTTGTCGATCCTGACCGAAAGCGTGTCGAACGGCAGCTTCGGCATCTACATGCCGAAGTTTGCGGGTACGATCTATGAGGTGCTGTCGGCGCCGATCTCCTCGGCCGAAGTGGTGCTGGGCTATGTGGGTGCGGCCGCCACCAAGTCGATGGTGCTGGGACTGGTGATCCTGGCGACGGCGCGGATCTTCGTGCCCTACGAGATCAACCACCCGTTCGTAATGCTGGGCTTCCTGGCGCTGACCTCGGTGACCTTCAGCCTGTTCGGCTTCCTGATCGGGATCTGGGCCGACGGCTGGGAGAAGCTGTCGATCATCCCGACCCTGGTGATCACGCCCCTGACCTTCCTCGGCGGCAGCTTCTATTCCATCGACATGCTGCCGGGCGTCTGGAAGACGATCGCCCTGTTCAACCCGGTGGTCTACCTGGTCAGCGGGTTCCGCTGGAGCTTCTACGGCGTGTCGGATGTGGGCGTCGGCGTCAGCCTGGCGGCGACGCTGGGGTTCCTGGTCGTGTGCCTGGCGGCGGTGGCCTGGATCTTCCGAACCGGGTGGCGATTGAAGACGTGATTGCGCGGACCATCATTCCTCGCCTACTCGTCCTCGTCGAACCGTCCGGCGACCAAAGCCGCCAGCGCCTCAATGGCGGCGACGGCCTCTTCCCCTTCGGCCACAATGTCGATGGTACAGCCGGTAGCGGCGGCCAGCATCATCAGGCCCATGATCGAGCGGGCGTCGACGGTCTGGCCTTCGCGGGAGACGCGAACCTCGGCGTCAAAGGTAGCCGCCAGCTTGACGAACTTGGCCGAGGCGCGGGCGTGCAGGCCGCGCTTGTTGACGATCTCGACGGTTCGGGCGGCTTCGCTCACTTCTCTCCGGCCAGAACATAGGAGGCGACAGAGATGTACTTTCGCCCGGCTTCCTGAGCGGCGGCAACCGCTTCTTCAAGCGTTACGCGGCTTCGCACGCTGGCCAGCTTGATCAGCATGGGCAGATTGAGCCCGGCAATGACCTCAGCCCTCGTTTGCTCCATGACCGAAATCGCCAGATTGGAAGGGGTGCCGCCGAACATGTCGGTGAGCAGCACGACGCCTTGGCCCTGTTCCACCCGACCGCAGGCGGCCAGGATGTCCTGGCGACGTCGCTCCATATTGTCGTCGGGACCGATGCAGATGGCCTCGACCGCCAATTGAGGGCCAACCACATGCTCCATCGCGGAGATAAACTCCTGCGCCAGTCGGCCGTGCGTGACGATCACAAGGCCGATCATGCCTTATCTTCCAAGGGGCATCCCCACCCGATGGCGCCGGAACGACAGGCGCGCGCGGAGCTAAATACGCCTCTTGTGCGCCGCGTCAAAGGCCGAGAGAGCGAGAACGATCTTGTGTGGCGCCGTTACCTCGAAAGGGTCGATCCGGACTTGCGGGATTTGGACGCCCAGGAAGGGCGCGCATTCAGGGTCCGGCAGGCGTTCCGCAGGCCCCAACTGGACCAGCAGCGTAATCTCGCTGAAGGCCAACGGGGCGACCTGGACGATTCCCTGGCCACGCACCTCGATCTGTCCGGCCAGGATATCCGGTGCCCGGCCGTAAAGCCGACCTCCCGCCGACCAGAGCAGCACGCGGTCATCGGCGACCAGCCGGAAGCCGTGGTCCAGTGCGCGGATCGCCAGATCGCTCTTGCCCGCGCCCGATGGCGCCTCGATCAACACACCCCGCCACAGCCCGCCCTGTCGCCGTGCAATGAGGCCGGCGTGCTGGATCATCCGACAGCTTCGGGGAGCACCAGGGTGAAGATCGCCCCGATGATCCGGCCGTCAGGATCCAACCGATTGGCCGCTGTCAGCCGACCGCCGTGGGCTTCGGCGATCTGGCGCGCGATGGACAGGCCAAGGCCCGAGTTGCCGCCGAAGGCCGCGCCGCGCGGCCGCGACGTATAGAACCGCTCGAACACCGTCTCCAGGTTCTCCTGCGGTATGCCCGGTCCCTCATCGACTACGGATAACACGACCTCGCCGCGCGCCCGCTCAAGGCTCACCGTCACCGCACTGCCCGGAGGACTGAAAGACCGAGCGTTGTCGACCAGATTGCGAACGATCTGGCTGAGCGGCCCCTCCCGACCCAGAACAACGACCACACCCGGATCGTCCGGAGGCGAGAATACAACGCCCACGTCGGCCAGCTTGGCGGTCGCCTGGTAGAGGCCCAGGATGTCGCCGATGAGTCGACCGAAGTCGACCCGCTTCGGCGCATCCCTCGACAACTCGGCATCGAGCCGCGAGGCGTTGGAGATGTCGGTGACCAACCGGTCCAGGCGCTGGACGTCGTTCTTCAGGATACCGAGCAAGCGTTCGCGCGACGGCCCGTCCCCGACCAGATCCAGAGTTTCCACTGCGGAGCGTAGCGAGGTCAGAGGATTGCGGATCTCATGAGCCACGTCGGCAGCGAAAGACTCGATGGCGCCCATCCGCTCGCTGAGCGCCTGGGTCATGTCCTCGAGGCTTCGGGTCAGATCGCCCACCTCGTCATCGCGGCGGGCCAGATCAGGCAATGAAATCTCACCGGCGCGGTTCTGCCGTACCCGGTCGGCGGCGCGGGCCAGCCGCAGGACGGGCTGAGCCACAAGACTGTTGAGCAGCAACGACGACGCCAGGGTCACAAGGATAGCAATCAGGATGAACGGGATCAGGGCGGCGCGTTCGCGCGCGATGATGGCGTCCACATCGCTGGCTTCCAGGGTCACGACCCCAAGCACCGCACGCACATGCTGGATGGGGATCGAGACCGAAACCACCCGCGCCCCATTTTCGCCGCGGCGCATCCCGGCGTGCCGCTCGCCACCGAGCGCCGTCGTCACCTCGAGGGCAAGTTCCCTGCGCACCTCGGCTACCGACGGCGGTGTCGGATTAAACAACCGATCAAGGCCCATGCGGGGATTGTCACGATCCTTGGCCGGCGGGAGGGAGCGGCTTTCGACCTCGTCGGTAATCCAGTCGCTGTCAGCGACCAGGCGGCCCCGGGCGTCGAAAAGACGGGCTCGCTGGGCCTTCGGGTTGGATAGGGTCTGCAGCAGTTCAGTGGCCAGCGCCGCGTCCATCTGCGGCTCTGGCTCGCCCACCGTCGCGGCCTGATTCAGGATGCTGGCGATAAGCTCGCCCTGTGTTGTCAGGCTGTCGATCCGGGCGTTCACGAGGCCACGGCGCAACTCATTGAGCACCAGGGCGCCGGAGATCAAGATCGCCAGGCCCAGCAGGTTCAACGCCAGGATCAGCCGCCCGAGGCGCGACCCCGGCAGATTGCGCAGACGCGACCGCCGGGCCGGCGGTTCAGGACTCGCGGTATCGGTAGCCGACGCCATAGAGGGTTTCGATCGCGTCGAACTCAGGGTCCACCTCGCGGAACTTTTTCCGCATGCGCTTGATGTGACTGTCGATCGTGCGGTCGTCGACATAGACCTGATCGTCGTAGGCCGCATCCATCAGGTTGTCGCGACTCTTCACGAAACCCGGACGCTGCGCCAGCGACTGGAGCAACAGGAACTCGGTGACGGTGAGCTTCACCGACTTGCCTTCCCAGAGGCTTTCATGGCGGGCCGGGTCCAGGGTCAGCTTGCCTCGCTTCAGGGCACGCGCCGCCACATCAGCCGTCGCCATCGATGGCCCCTCAGAGCCGTCCATCTCGCCACGCCCGGCGCGGCGTAGCACCGCCTTGACCCTCTCGATCAGCAGGCGCTGGCTGAATGGCTTGTGCATGTAGTCGTCGGCGCCGAGGTTGAAGCCCAGGATCTCGTCAATCTCCTCGTCCTTGGACGTCAGAATGATTACAGGCATGTCGGAGGTCCGGCGGAGGCGGCGGAGAACCTCCATGCCGTCCATGCGCGGCATCTTGACGTCCAGGATGGCCACATCCGGCGGGTCGTTTTCGAGCGCAGCGAGGCCGGAGGCGCCGTCATAGTAGGCCTTCACGGTGTGACCGTGGCTTTCAAGCGCGAGGCTGACCGACGTCACGATGTTCTCGTCGTCGTCCACCAGGGTGATTTTCGCCATCTCGGGTTGGTGACTCCATTGCCAAGCCTCAGCACGCTACTGAACCGTGACTTTGACCTCAATGGGGCCGCGCCATTTAACCGGCAAAGTCAACGTGACCTTAAACTTGTTGCAGGAGTTTGCCGCCTCTCGAGGTGCCTCCATGGATAGATATAACGTTCACTTCGAGGTGTTTGTCCGGAAGATACCCGGCGCGCCCTGGTCCTTGCTGCTGGCCACCGAAGATCGGGGCGGTGCGGTCAAGGTCGCCAATGAGGCAATGGCCGAGCGTCGTGTCGCCGCGGCCAAGGTCACCAAGGAGACACTCGACGAGGAAACCAACGAGTACCGGGCCGTCGAAATCCTGAAGCTTGGCGCTGCAGGGGTGGCCGCCAAGAGCCGACCGACCGTCGAAGCTCAGCCTCTCTGTGTGACGCCACAGGACCTCTACACACTGCACGCCCGCGAACGGATCAGCCGCTTGCTGGAGATCTGGCTGGAACGCAACAACGCCACGCCGTTTGAACTTCTGCACAGACCAGACCTTGTCGACCGACTGGAATCCTCCGGCCTCGATCTGCAACACGCCATCCAGAAGGTATCGATCCCTGAGGCTCAGGCGCGCAACAGGTCCGTACATGAGATGATGCGCACCTTTCAGGCCCTGATCGACCGCACGGTCGTTCGGTTGATGCACGATGCGCAAAAGGGGGTCCTGCCCAATCTCGCGAAGGAAGGCTTCGCGGCTGTCGCGGAGCGCGTGGTGAGCGATCCCGAGCGTGCCTATCTGCTGGGCGCTGGCGTGGCGGCTGAGATCGCCCCTGCCAAGACCTGGTCCGAGAAGGTCGAGCGCCTGATGGATCTGGCGGACGCGGCGCCCAAACAGGGCCCGGCAAGGGGTCTGGCGTTCATGGTCCTGCAGCAGCCTCTCGCGGAGATACTGGAAACCAAACCCGGCATGATCGACATCATGGGCGGCGGTCGTCATCTCGGCGGCGCTCTGGCGGCAATGACCCGTCTGGCCGCCTATGAATCGGTCGATCGACTGATGAAGGTAGAAGCCTCCGTCGCCAAGGTAATGCCTCAACTGTCACCATTGGCGCTGCGCCTGGCCATGTTGCTGGGCAGCGAAGCCTTCCAGGATACACGCGCTGCGATCGGGCGGCGTATCCTTCGCGAGTTGACGGGCGGGCGGCGGCTGTGCCCGGGTGATGCTGCGGGCGAGATAGACTTGCTGCGTGCGCTCGGCATGTCCCTGACCGCAGCATCCGGGAAGCTGTTACCCTTGGAAGAGGTGCAGTCGGCGTTCACCACCAGATCGAAAACCCTGGTCACCGGCGACTTTGTGGAAGCCTATCTCGTCCACAAGACCACGGCGGGCGGGGAGTTCGAGGCCTTGGTCTGGCTTACAGAGAACGTGATCGGCGCTGCAAACAAACGCCAGGCCGGCGGTTGGTTGAAATCGACGGCCAACTCCCTGCGGTTCAACAAGGAAATGGAAGCCCCGGAGGAGTCGCCCACGAAGCGCCTGGCCCGCCTTGCGGCCATGCAACGCTCGGCAGCACGATGTGGCCTCAGCCCGGAAGATTCCTTGCCCATCCAAGAGAAACTGGGTGAGATCGGCGGAGAAATTGAAGCCCGCGCGAAGCTCACGCAGACCCTGGCCCGCGCTGAGGCGCCGATCCTGCAACGACTGACCTGGCTGCTGAAAATGGCGGGCGGCGATACCGCCCCCTCCGGGCCCGCGGCAAAGCGGGCCCGCGTCGAGGCTATGACTCTTGTCAAGCAGGGTGACATTCACACCGCCCTGACCGCTGAACCGGAGCAGGTGGAGACGTTTCGCGACCTGATCCAGCGGTCCGGTCTGGCAGCCTGACCCTCAGGCCAGGGCGGCCTTCAAGGCCAACGCGACGTGGTCGATATCCTCGTCCGACATGCCCGGATATAGCGGTAGCGACAGGCACCGAGCGTACCACGCCTCCGCGCCCGGCAGTGATTGCGGGCCATAGAGCTTCCGATAGTAGGGCTGGGTGTGAACCGGGATGTAGTGAACCTGGCTGCCAACGCCCTGCGCCTTGAGCGCCTCGACCACCTGCCTCCGCGAGCGCCCTGCGGCCTCGAAGTCGATCAACACCGTCATCAGGTGCAGTACGGGATCGCTCCAGGCGGGCTGAGCGGCGATTCTGACGGTCGGAGCCAAGGAGGAGAGCGCCTTCTGATAGGCGGCGGCCAATGCGCGACGGCGCGCGGCAAAGCGGGGGAGCTTCTTCAGTTGCGACTGACCGAGTGCGCAAAGGATGTCCGGCAGCCGGTAGTTGAAACCGGGCTCCGGCATTTCGTACCAGGGGTCGCCTCCCGTCGGTCGCACCATCCCGTGGCTGCGAAGGGTGCGTAGCCGCCCGGCGAGGGCCGTATCATTGGTGGTGACCATACCGCCTTCGCCTGTGGCGATGGTCTTCACCGGGTGAAACGAGAACGTAGCCATCGCGGAGTGGCGTACGTCGCCGACGGTTTCCGCGACATTGCCGTAGCGCATCGTGGTCCCAAGGGCATGAGGCGCGTCTTCCACCAGCACTGCGCCGGCGGCGGCCGCCAGACCCGCGAGAGCGGGCAGGTCGACCGTATCGCCCCTGAGATGCACCGGGAGAACTGCGCGCAGGCACCGGCCACCGACTTTGGACAGCGCCTCCGTCAGCGTCGCGGGCGTCATCAGGCCGCTGTCTGGATCCACGTCCGCGAAGATCACATCGGCACCGACGTATCTGGCGCAATTGGCCGTGGCCAGGAAGGTAATCGAGGGCGCAATCACCACTTCCCCGGGTTTCACGTCCAGGGCCAGCATCGCAAGGTGCAGGGCCGCCGTACCGTTCGAGCAGACCACGGCGTGTCGTGCGCCTACGGTGGCGGCGAAGGCCTGCTCGAACGCCTCGACGGCCGGGCCAGTGGTGAGAAAGTCGCCGCGCAACGCCTCTGCCACGACGGCGATGTCATCGTCATCGATGGTCTGGCGGCCGTAAGGGATGATCGGGCGCTCCATCCCTAGTCGTTAGCCCGCCGCCGCCGCTCGTGCGCGGCGCCGGCCTCCAGCATCCGGGTCAGGCCTGCGCCATCCAGCCAGTCATCATTGGTGTCGCTGGCGTAGCTGAATTCCTCGGCCAGCCGACCCCCGGTCAGCGGGACCCGAGTGTACTCCACGAAAGCCGGTTCGATGGCGTAACGATCCCCGAGGTCGACGGTGTTACGGGCGTCGTCGGCAGAGATCATCATCTCGTGCAGCTTTTCCCCGGGGCGGATGCCGACAACCCTGGTGGCCAGATCCGGCGCCATGCTGGCGGCGATGTCGGTGATCTTCATGGACGGAATCTTTGGTACGAAGATTTCACCGCCGTGCATGCGCTCCAGCGACGAGAGAACGAAGTCTACCCCCTCGTTCAGGGTGATCAGAAATCGGGTCATCCTGACGTCTGTGATCGGCAGTTCCGTGGCGCCGCGCTGGATCAGGCGCTGGAAGAACGGGATCACGGAGCCCCTGGAACCCACCACGTTGCCATAGCGGACCACCGAAAACCGCGTGCCGATGTCACCAGAGAGGTTGTTGGCCGCCACGAAGGTCTTGTCCGATGCCAGCTTGGTAGCGCCGTAGAGGTTGATCGGGTTGCACGCCTTGTCGGTGGACAACGCCACGACCTGCTGAACCCGGTTGGCCAGGCACGCGCGCACCACGTTCTCGGCGCCCATGATGTTGGTGTGAATGCATTCCGAGGGATTGTACTCGGCCGCCGGCACCTGTTTCAGGGCGGCGGCATGAATGACGATGTCGACACCACGAAAGGCCAGCGACAGGCGTTCGCGGTCCCGCACGTCGCCCAGGAAGAAACGCATGACCTTTAGCTGTTCGGCGGAAAACCGCTCGGACATGTCGATCTGCATCTCGCTCTGTTTCAGTTCATCGCGGGAATAGACGATCAGCTTTCGCGGTTTGCTGCGTTCCAGAACGGTTTCAATGAAGCGTCGACCGAACGAGCCGGTGCCGCCTGTGACGAGAATCACCTTGCCGTCGAGGTCGAGGGTGGTCGGTGCAAATCGGCCCAAGGGGCGCTCCCGTCTCGCTGCTTCGAGCCCTGTTCTCGCAGGCGCACGTAAAGAGACCGCTAACCATAACCCTACATAGTGGGACTATGGATCGACGCCTCTTCCTCATCGCTTCGGTCGCCGCTGGCGGCATACCACGCGCTGCTCTGGCGGCAGGAGCCGAGAAGAAGGAAGCGGGCGGCGGCAATTATGTCCCGATCCAGACGCTGATGGGCACCACGCTTCGCGGCAACGGTCGTCGCGGCGTGCTTTCGGTGGACTGCGGGCTGGAAATACCCGACGCAGCGTTGCGCACCCGCGCGGAACAGTCAGCCCCGCGCCTTCGAGCAGCCTATCTGCAGACGGTGCAGGCCTATGCTGCGGGACTTGGTCCTACGGCCCTGCCCAACGCCGAATACATCGCCAGCGCCCTTCAACGTCAGACAGACGCGGTCCTGGGTCGCCCGGGCGCGCGCCTGCTGCTTGGCGGCATTGTGGCGAACTAGGTCTGGCCCGAAGCCTCGTCCATGAAACTGGCCAAGGTGACATCCAGCTCTGTGACGCCGTCGGCGTCATGGGTGGTCAGGATGACATCGACGCGATTGTAGACATTGAACCATTCGGGATGGTGATCCAGCTGATCCGCCCGCAGGGCGACTCGGGTCATGAAACCGAAGGCTTCATTGAAGTCCTTGAAGCGGAACGTGCGCTGGATGGCGTCCCTCGCCCCTTCCAGCGCCTGCCAGCCCGGCAGACGCGCCAGAGCAGCCTTCGCGCCGATCTTCTCGGGACGGATCATGCCTGCGGACCCGCCTCGAAGGTCAGGCCGGTGAGGACGGAAAGCTCGGCCAGGGTCTGTTCAACACTCACCACCTTGATCGCCTTCATGCCCAGGCCGGCCGCCGGCTTGCAGTTGATGCCGAGGTCATCGAGGTAGATGCAGGCCTGCGGCGTCACACCCAGTTGCTCGCACATCATCAGATAGATCTTCGGGTCAGGCTTGCGCACACCGGCCTTAGAACTTTCGATGATGGCGTCGAACAGGGGCATCACCTGCGCCATCGCCCCGGCGGCGCGCTGACCGGCATCCTGCCCGGGGCTGTGCATGGAGACCACGTTGTTGGTTATGCAAGCCACTTTGAAGTGCTGTTTGCAGGCCTTCAGCGCCGCCACCATCTGGGGCCGCAACGCTCCATTCAGCAGAGGCAACACATCGGCGCCGCGCACCGGGTGACCCAGCGCGGTCGACTCTTCGAGAAACAGGGCGTCGAACCGGGTGGTGTCCACTTCGTTCCGCTCAAACAGAGCCCAGGCGTTCGTATCGGGATTGGTGGCGTTGACGCGCCGGATCAAATCCTTCGGCAGACCCCTTTCGGCCTCGAACCGATTGAAGGCCTCGAACGGTGAGGTCGTGAATACCCCGCCGAAATCCCAGATCACCGCCTCGATCGTCAACACATCGCTCCTGCACCAGACCTGCGCTGCTACGACCTAGAGAGCGGCGGCGGTACGTGCAAGTAAGGGCGTATGTTGCCTCACCGCTTTGCGCGCCCGCTCCGCCTTTCGCTTTTCGCGCTGGCCGCGGCGATCCTGCTGGTGTTGTGCCTGCTGCCCTCCCGCGATCTGCCGGATACCGGCGTGGGCGACAGATTTGAACATACGGCGGCGTGGTTCGTGCTCACGATCACCGGCTACCTCCTGGCGCCGAACCGGACGCTGGCGATCCCCGCCTTTGCCCTGGCTTACGGCGCAGCCATTGAGGTGATGCAGGGTTTTGTAGGCCGCCATCGCGATGTTCAGGACCTTGTGGCCGACGGCATCGGTGTGGCGTTGGCCGTGGGCGTTTTCTTCCTGGCGCGACTGGTTCTACGCAGATGAGCCTGCGCCACGCCCCCTGGGAGGAGGCCGCCGAGTTCCGCATCGGACTGAGGCCGATCCCGATCTGCGATTGGTTCGAAGGTGGCGAAGCCGACCTGGCCAAGAGGAAGACGGGCCTGCTGGCCGCCGACCCGTCGGCCGTCTGGTCCGAGACCCCCGGGTCCCGACCCGCGCAGGCTGAGTTCCTGGCGATGCTGTCCGGGGCATTGCAGCGAGACATTACGTCCGATGGCCGGCCGCCGCTGCTTGTGGCCGCCGGAGAGGTCGCCGATGATCTGTGCCTGATGGAAAAGCGCGGCGACGCGTGGCGGCTGACCGCGCTTTCGCTCTGCGCCGGCAGTTTCTTTACGGCATCCGAAGTGATCGGACGCAGCCTGGCTGAGTTGCACCGGCCCGTCACCGGGTTCGAGGCCCGGCTGTTGACGCGGGTAGAGCGGATATTTGACAACCTGCGGCCCGACACACTGCTGGAACGCCGCAACTGGAGCCTGGTAAGTTCGCCTGACCTCTACGCGCCAGACCCCGGGCCTATGCGCGCCGCAATCCCGGATATCGACCCGGACAGCGCCGCCAACGCCCTTTTTGCAAGGGTCGAGCGCCAGACCCTGCGCAAACTTCCGCAGACAGGCGCTGTCGTCTTCACGATCCGGGTCTGGATCGACCCATTGAGCGCCATCGCCGCCGACCCTGAGCGACTGGCCCGCTTCGCGCGGGCCTGGCGAACCGCGCACCCTGATTTCCGCGCCTACAAGCAGCTTAACCTCTATGACGCTTTGGTCAGCCGGGTGATCGACGGCGTTTGACCGGACGACTATGGTCGGCAGATGTCACAGCCTGCCGGACCATCCCCGTTCATCTACCTCGCAGTGCCTTGCTATGGCGGCGGCCTCCATTTGCACTTCGTCAATTCGATGCTCGCCCTGCAGGACGCCTGCCGCGAACGTGGCATCGGATTGCATATCGACCTGATGGGCGGCGACGCCCTGATCACCCGGGCCCGGTCCCGGCTGGCGGCGCAGTTCCTGGCGCATCCCCAGGCGACGCACCTGATGTTCATTGACGCCGACATCGGGTTTCTGCCGCAGAACGTCTTCCGCTTGCTCGACGCCGACAAGGACGTGGTCGCCGGCGTCTATCCGTTGAAGCGGGTGGATTGGGACAAGGCGCGCCGCGCCGCCAAGGCCGACGTCGCCGACATCATGGCCGCGTCGGTTGGCTATGTAGTTCGCTTCCTTCCCGACCCGAACAACAGCGTCAATGTTGAGGAGGGATTCGCCCAGGTCGCGTATGTGGGAACCGGCTTTCTGATGATCCGGCGCGACGCGATGCAGCGGGTCTGCGACGCCCATCCGGGGCTGCGGGCCAAGATGGGTGATATGGCCGACAGCATGGCCAAGGAAGCAGTGATGGTCTTCGACACCCTGATCGAGCCGGAAACCGGGCAGTACCTTTCCGAAGACTATGCCTTCTGCCGCCGCTGGCGCGACCTCGGCGGCGACATCTGGGCCGACTTCGAGGCCCGCCTGACCCATGTCGGACACACGGCCTACAGCGGCAGCCTGCTGCAGGCGTTGCAGTCCGGCGTCTGATCTACTCCGCGGGTTGTGGAGACCCGCCCTGGATCCGCCCCTGCTGTTCCGCCACCACGGCGGCGCGCGCCTTTGCGCGGTGTTCGGTCAGCGCAAGCTTGGTCGCTTCATAACTGTTCCGGTCGATCCGGTACTGGGCATAGAACACGATCGCAATCAGACCAGGAATAGACGCCAGGATACCGTCCCATAGGGCAAGGTTGAACATCACGTCGGCGGGGACCTGCCCGGGAACCGCCTTGGCGGGGAAGTTGATCATGGTGATCACAAAGCCGGCCAACGCAGCGCCGATCGCCTGATCCATCTTGGCGGCGAACGCGCGGGTGGAATAGAGGATGCCCTCCTGCCGGATTCCGTAGCGCAACTCGTTCTGGTCGGCGATATCGGCCAGCGCCGACATGACGCTGATCTGCAGGACGGCCACCGAGGCGTAGGCGACGGTCGCGAAGGCGATGACGATCGGCAGCAGATAGGGCGTAGACTGGCTGAGAACGCCCATCAACCCCAGACCCAGCGGGATCATTGGCACGATGCAATAGATCAGGCCCGAGATGATGATTGTGTTCTTCTTGTCGATCTTGCCGTGCAGGCGCGGGGCGAAAACGAACGCGGTCAGGTACCCGGCGAAGCTGCCGATGATGAACAGGCTGAGCTCCTCGCTGTTGAAGCCCCAGTAGAAGGTGTTGGTGTACATCCGCAGGCCTTCGCGAAGGCCCAGCATCATCGACAGGAAGAAATAGGCTACAAGCAGCCACACGTAGTTGATGTTGCTGAGCGCCTTGGCGATATCGCGACCGAACTCACGGACGCTGAACCCGGGGGTCTCGGCGGCGCGTTGGGGCAGGAAAGGGATCCGGTCCCGGGTGAACCAGGCCGAGGCGAACAGCGCTGCGACCGCCGCAATCGACATGGCCAGCGCAAAGGTCGGCCAGGGTTCAGGATTGAGGATGCCGCGCGGATACTCCGGGGTGGAGGGGAAGAATATCCGTAGCGCGATCGTGGTCGTGAAGGCGCCGCCGACCCAGACGAAGAAGCTGTTGTAGGCCATCACCTTGGAACGCTCGGTGTAGTTGGGCGAAAGCTCTGCCCCCAGCGCCAGGTGCGGCGTGTGGAAGAAGGTCATGGCCTGGCGTAGCAGGATCACTGCCACACCGAACCAGATCAGCAGCCCGGTCTGGTCCAGGCCATCCGGCGGGTTGAAAATGGCATAGAGGCTGAGACCGATCGGAATCGGGGCGGCGTACATGTAGAGATGTCGCCGCCCGAAGCGCGAGCGCGTCCGGTCTGACCAGGAACCCACGATCGGGTCTGACATGGCGTCGAACACGAGGCTCGCCGAAACCGCCAGCCCCGCCAGGTGGGCCGGGACACCCAACACCTGATTGTAAAAAAGGATCGCGAAGCTGGATACCGACAGCAGGGCGATGGTCTCGGCGGCGCTGCCAATACCGAACGCCAGCTTGGTTCGGACCGGCAACCGGTCCGTCTCTGGGTTGGTCATCGCGTTTCCTCATATCGTTCTGAAGACGATTGAGGAGAGGAAGCCCTACCCGATGAGCGGCGTCAATCATCGCATACCCAAGCTTCGATCAGGCTGCGTAGACACCAGCGTCTTTTCTGGCCTTCCGGACTGGGCGCGGAGCTCGCGCTTTGTGTAGAGTGCGCCGGTCGCGCATCCAGGTGCGACGGGGGGTCCGGCCTATGAAAAACCTGCTCTTACTGACGGCCTGCGCGATCACACTCTCGGCCTGCTCACCTGGAAAGCCCGCCGGGCCGCAGATCGCCGCCGGCGCCAAGTTCAATACCGACCTGTCAATGGCAGAGTTCATGGGCCACTTCGTCGACCCGGCGGCGTTCATGTACTGGAAGGCGTCGGGCACCGAGATCACCGAAGCCGGAGAGCGGGACCTGTCGCCCACCACAGACGAGGGTTGGGACGTGCCGGTGACGGGCGCGACCATGTTGATGGAAGCCGGCAACGCCATGCAGCTGCCTGGCCGCACCCGCGCGCCGGAGGCCGACTGGATCAAGTACGCCCAGCTCCTGACCGAACGCGCCGCCATAGCCCGCGCCGCCGCCGAGAAGCGCGACAAGAAGGCTGTGTTCGACGAGGGAGGCCGCGTCTACGAAGTCTGCGTCGCCTGCCACACCCAGTTCGTGATCGAGCCTGAGCTGAAGACGAACGGTTCTGCGAAGGGCGATCCTCTGCCGGGTGCGGCGACCGTGAAGTGATCAATCAGCGGGTCAAGCCGTCGCGACAGTGGCCGTGAGGCCCACCGATGCGGTCGGAGGGTCGTTCAGGTGTCATGCCTTCCAGATCGCACCTCTGGCGCTCACGCGCACCCGCCCATAGTGGGCGATGAGGCGGATCAAACCAACCGCCCGGACCGCTGGCGAACCGGCTCTGACCGATGGCCACACTCAGCCGTCCCGTCTCACCCAGCGGGATATCCGTCCTGGCGTAGAAGCTGCGGTAGCCGCGTGTCCCGACTCCCGCCGCGATCTCGCCGTGCGGCCGTCGATCGTCACGCACGCTATAGAGCCAGATGTCTTCAGCCTCCCGCGCGGCGACGGGTGAGGTCTTGAGATAGTGATCGATCTGATCCGCCACGTTCATGGGGGTTAAGGCCGTAGCGGTCACCACCGGCGCGTGGGGCGCCAGGGTTTCCGCGGCCGCCGGGGCGGCGGCCATTAGACCAAGCAGAGACAGGGTCAGACACATAGGACGAGCCTCCAGTTCCGACATCTGAGCGCGCCAATTACGGCGAAGTTGTTGCAGGCCGGGCCTCGGCGGCCGGAACATTGGCCCGGATACCGGCTTCATTTCCAGGCTGGCCCGCTGGAATCAATGCGTAGAATCCGGACAATCGAAGCCGGACAACCACCGGCCTTTCGCTCGAATTGGAGAACTGCCAGCCCTGGATCCCATCGAACGGGGCGGTCAACGCGCCCTGCTGGCGCAGGCCGAACGCCTGTTTGTAGGTAGCCACGGTCATCGGCTGGCCCGGCGCAGGGGTGGTATGGCCATGCTGATCGTAGCGGAAGTCACGCGGCTCTGCGGTCCCGACCACTTCCCAGGAATAGATCAGGGTGGCGTCCTTCTGCATGCGGACCTTGTACTCAAGCTCGGATTGGTCAGCACCGGCCAGGAAGTCTCCCAGAGGGATTTCCACAACATCCGTCCTGAAGGGCAGGTCATACTCCCGCGCCCGCGCTGCGCCTTCACTGGCAGGATCGACCACCGTTTCATCAGGCGCCCATAGGCGGCTTAGACCTGAGAGCTTGCCCACACCCAGTGGGTCGCGATTGAACTCGACCGGCAGAATCGCGCCGAGCACGATCAAGACCGCCAAGACCAGCGCGCCAAGTATCGCCAGGATCAAACGTCCGCGCGGCATCGGTCGCACAGGCTCCCTACTCATGTGACAGCTCCATCAAGGACGTAGCCCGCGATCTGATGGCCGGCCAAGACGAACCCCGCCAGCATCAGGAGAACATTGACCCCCTGGGCCATGGGCTCGAACGTACGTGTCCGACGCCACAGGACCATGGCGGCCAGGATCACGACGAGCGCTAACCCCTGACCGATCTCGACGCCGACGTTGAACGCCAGCAGATTTACCAACAGGCCGTCAGGATTCAGATTGAGGGCCTGAAGTTTGGTGGCGAGGCCAAAGCCATGGATCAGGCCAAAGCCGAACACGGCAGCGCGAGGGTCGGGCTGCACACCGAAGAGCGTACGGAAACCGCCAAGGTTCTCCAGCGCCTTCCAGGCCACAGACAACCCGATCACCGCGTCGACCAGGTGCGGATCGACCCTGATCTGGAAATAGACCCCTGTCAGCAGGGTGATGGAGTGACCCAGCGAGAACAGGCTCACGTACAGCACAATGTCCCGCATCCGGAACAGGAAGAAGATCACACCCACCAGGAACAGCAGGTGATCGTAGCCGGTCACCATGTGTTTGGCGCCGAGATACAGGAACGGGACAGGGTCGGGGCCTCTGGTCGCCGCGACGAAGGCCGCGTCTGTGCCGCCAATGTTGTGGGCCAGGGCCGCTGTGGCGAAGACCACGGCCGACAGGGCGACGAACGCCGCAATCACCCGAGGGCGCGCCTGCCCGCTCAAGGCTTCGACCCGTACCCAGCCCCGATCAGCGTCGGCGCAGTGTAGAAGGGAACGTCCTGCTCCAGAAACAGGGGGATAAACATGAACAAGGGCCGGGACACCGATAGGGCGGCGACAATGGTCCCCGATATCGCCGCCTTGATCACAAGGTACAACATGGCGACCCCCAGATGACACCAGCGCCACGCTGGCGCACCCGACACGATTCGAACGTGTGACCTTTGCCTTCGGAGGGCAAGCTTTCGAGATATGTCAGCGTTTCCTGTCGCAGCTTGATGCTCATAGACTATTGAAATAACAGTGAGTTCGTGGCTTGTTCGTAGTCGGTGGTATCGGGAGATTTCCTCCTTGGTGCGGACCCGGTGCGGACCCGTCAAGTGCCTAAAGCTGTTGTTCGACAGAAACTTACGAAAACGGTCTGCGATGATGCGCGGACCACAGAGGGCCGGTTCATCGTCTGGGACACGGAACTGCGGGGTTTCGGTCTGCGGGTAACGGCTGCCGGTGTGAAGACTTTCGTTGTCCGATACCGGGTGGGCGGCGGGCGGACTGGCGTTGAGCGCATGTATACGCTGGGTCGCTATGGCCCGGAGTTTCTGCCGGAGGCGGCGCGCAAGGCGGCACAGAAGGCCTTGGCGGAGGTGGTCGGTGGTGGCGACCCGCAGGCCGGGCGCGCGCTGAAGCGGGCGGAGATGACCGTCGAAGACCTTTGTGAACTCTACGTCAAAGAGGGTTGTGCGACCAAGAAGGCAAGCACGCTCAAGACCGACACGAGCCGGATCGAGCGGCACATCAAGCCGTTGCTGGGTCGGAAGCGTCTATCCAATGTCCGCCGGGCGGACGTGGAGCGGTTTCTTGCCGACGTTGCGACCGGCAAGACGGCTGTGACGGAGAAGACGAAGGCGCGGGGCAAGGCGGTGGTGACAGGGGGCAGGGGCGCGGCAACGCGGACACTGGGCCTGCTGGGGGCGATCCTGGCTTTTGCGGTGGATCGGGGCCTGCTGCCGACGAACCCCGTTCGCGGCGTGAAGCGATTTGCCGACCGGAAGATGGACCGTTTCCTGTCGCCTGCGGAGGTATCACGGCTAGGGGTCGCTTTAGAGTCACTGGAGACAGAAGGCGCGCACCCGTACGGGCTTGCGATTGTCCGGCTACTGGCGCTCACCGGCGCCCGTAAGTCAGAAATCGCGGCCCTGCGCTGGAGCGAGGTGGATCTGGAGCGGGGCGCTTTGCGGCTCGCTGACTCGAAGACCGGCGAAAAGACCATCAGCCTGTCACCCGGCGCGGTTTCAATTCTGGCCGACGTTGAGCGGCACGCGGACATTTCGTTCGTGTTCCCCTCAACGAGGGCGATGCAGACCAAGGCGCGAGGCAGGTCGCCTCTCAAGTTGGCGAGGAGTGAAGCTGAACCGGCGATGGTAACACGCGGCAGGGGCGCGGCGACCCGAACCTTGGGACTGTCGAGCAAGGGTCACTATCAGGGCGCGGCCAAGGTTTGGGAGGAAGCTCGAAAAAGGGCGGAACTTAGCGATGTGCGGCTCCATGACTTGCGACACACGTTCGCTAGCTTTGGCGCGGCGGGGGGATTCGGCCTTCCGGTTATTGGCGCGCTACTGGGCCATCGGCATTCGGCTACCACCGCGCGCTACGCACACCTTGCAGATGATCCCCTCCGCAAAGCGAACGATTGGATCGGCGGCGAAATCGGGGCTGCGCTTGATCGGAGGGTCGCGAGTTGATCGACGATGATCCATCGACTCTCCTAGAGGACATGCATCGCGCAAACGGCCATGGCTGCATTGCGGGTGTGCATTTCGACTTTCGCCTCGGCGAGATAGGCGAGGGGCGGGAGCCTGTTCACGCGCTCCGGAGTTTCAAAGGGCGCGGTGATTGGGGTGCGAGGGGTATCTGGCCTTTCAACAAGGCTCCGTGCCTCACCTTTCCATGGTCACCACCCCCACCAAAAACCTATCTTCGCGCACGCGCGAAGCTTGAAGGGGTTGCGCGGCTTCGAGACTTGGCGCGGTACGGCCCCCACGGCCATGCCAATGCCGGGGACAGCGTATTGGTCTCGTCGGTAACGCAACATTGGTACGGCGACGAGTTTGATGCCCCTGTCGATGCTTTACTTTTTCGCGTTCGCTACGTCGTAAGGCGTCCGGACGGGCACCAAGACCGCGTCAGGGGCTACTCCATCTATGTCCACCGCGATTCGCACTGGGCAGTCCGCGTCGGGCCAGTAGGAACTCAAGGAGGGCTTAGCCTCGACGTCGTCAGAAACCGCTTGTCCGCGCATTTGAGCCCAGGCGACGTTGATGAAGCTGGGAATCCAACCTCGCAGTGCGAAGTGTCCGCTGCAAACTGCCTCGATATCCTCAACCGCCTAGAGCCAGAAGTCTCAAGACTACGCGGAATGCCAGGATCGCCAGTCGAGGCGAACCGCGAGCAGTCGTTGATCGAGGCGGGCTTCTACCTCGCGAAGGCAGAGGCCGCCGTTCTGATGGGACCACATGCCGCGCGTGGTCTCGTCAACGAAATCGCACTTGAAGACGCTACTGAAAAACGGAGAGAGGCCGGCAATCCGGTACGAGCGGCGGCGCGCGCCTGCATCGCGGCAAACCCAAAAACCTCACAGGGCGCCTGCGTGAAGGAAGTCGCGAGTTCATGTGGAGTCGGGCAACGCTCCGTTGAACGCACGATTGCGCACATGTTTGAATGGCGCGCCCTTGCGGATGGACGACAGGAAAAACGCCCAAAAGCGGAATACCTGCCAAGGGCCGGTACCCCCTGACAGACCGACGATGTGCCGGGCTTGTCTCCGGTGAGCCGCTCCCCGGCACGATCAAACGCCCCCAGGATCGCCCATCGCAATTCAGCGACGGAGCGAAACGATGGAAGACGAACTCTTGGACACGAGCCTGGTCGCCAGGACGTGGGGAATAGCAGAGGTCACGCTGCGCAAGTGGCGGATCTTGGGGGTCGGGCCGCCCTTCATGCGGCTGGGCCGAGCGGTTCGCTACCGTCGGGCTGATCTGGACGCCTTTCTATCGAGCCGGGCTTTCAGGAACACCACCGAAGCCGATGTGGCTGCCTCAGCAGTGGAGGCGGCCCAATGACGGAGAAAAACAAAAACCCCGGCGCCGGTGGAGCGGCGCGCGGGGCTGGTGGTGTTGCCCTTGGACAGGCATCCGCTTCTAGCAAACCGCATCGGTCGCGGGAAGCGTTGACGGCGCAGGTTCTGCCAAATGGCGAACCGGTGACGGTGGTGGGTCGGCAGGCGCAGACTTTGCGGCTGCTGATAGCGCGCGGGGCTGCCGGGTTCACATCGGGCGAAGCCTCCCCCCTCGGCTGGGCACGCCGAACGTCGCACTACGTTATGCAGTTGCGGCGGGCGGGATTCCCAATCGGGATGGTCCGTGAACCGGCTACCGATGGCTCGCGGGTTGGTCGCTACTTCCTTGGTTCGCCGGTGGCGGTCCTGGCTGAAGGCGATGCGGTATGAGCGGGCTTCCGGTGGTGGTCCGCACCTTTCCGCTGGGCTCGCGTGCTGAGTTGCGTGTCATCCTTGACACCTTCAACGGCCAACCGCGCGTCGATATGCGGACGTGGTGCGACTATTCAGTTGGTCCATCGCATGTGCGCGGTCCAACGAAGAAGGGTGTGAGCCTCTATCTCGCCCACGTGCCGGCGCTGGTCGCCGCCCTGGGTGAAGCCCTCGACCACGCACGCGCGCTCGGTTTCATGGAGAAAGGGGGCACTGACGCCGCCTAGGGGCGCAGGCGGGCGTTGGGAGTGGCGACGGGCATTTGCGCCCGCCTGTCCGGCCCATGCGCCCGCCTGACGACTACGGGCGACGGGTGGTTAGCCATGTCGACCAAGAAACCCAAACACGGAAGGACCTTGAGCCACGGTCCGCCGGACAACCAGCCGTGGTTCTGGATGACCCGCACCATGCTGGGCACCATCACTTTCAGAGCTTTAGGGATATCCGCCCGGCGGATTCTTGATGCGGCGTTGTTCGAACACATGAGCCACGGCGGCGCCGACAACGGGAATTTGGGGCGGACCTATGAGCAGCTTGAGCTCTGGGGCGTGACGCCGGCTGATGTCCGCAAGGGATTAGCAGAGCTCTACGCAACTGGTTTCCTCCGGCAGACGACGCAG
>NZ_JBILRO010000071.1:0-13646 GCF_044372605.1 Phenylobacterium sp. | reverse complement strand
GGCGAGCGTCACGTGGGGACGATAGCGCCGGGCGTCAGCCTCCAAGCCCGCGTCCCGGGCGGCGCGTTCGCAGGCGCTGGCCAGTCGCGAGAGCGCCGGGTTGGCCTGCACCCCGGCCCACACCGCCGAAGGGCCATCGCTGTCGGAGAATGAACCCACGCCGTCGAGCACGATGTCAAAGGGCCGGGCCACCACCTGCAGCAACGCCTCGTCCAGATCGCGCGCCATATCCTGTCGGACCTCGCCGAAAAAGCGCAGCGTTACGTGAAAAGCCTCGAGCGGCCGCCAGCGCGCGCCGTCGATGCCTGTTTGCCGACCTTGCAGGGCGCGTCCGATCTCCGGCGGAACGGCGAGCGCGGCGAACAGGCGGATCATGAGCGTTCGATATCCTTGTGATGAGAAAAACGAAGCAGCCCTTGTACAATGGCCTGCGAAAAACGATATTCGATGGGCGTCCGGATTGCGGGCGCGCATCAAAGGGTCTTGCTCAAATGAGCGACTATAACCGCGACTTCGCGCGCTCGATCCCCGCGGATCGCGCCGACATGTCGGTGGACGTGGGCCTCCGCAGCTTCATGCTCGGCGTCTACAACAAAGTGGCGCTGGGTCTGGTCCTGTCGGCGGCGCTTGCGTTCCTGACCAGCAGCTTCCAGCCGATCAGCAGCCTGATGTTCACGGTCGCCAACGGCCGGGTCGGCTACACGATCCTTGGTATGGTGATCGCCTTCGCGCCGCTGGCGGTGATGATGTTCGGCATGTTCGCCATGCGAAACGCCACTGAAAGGACCGCGGGCATCCTCTACTGGTCGATTGTCGGCCTGATCGGCGCCTCGCTGGGCGTGGTGGTGCTGCGTTACACGGGCACATCCATCGCCTCCACCTTCCTGCTCACGGCGACCGCTTTCGGCGCTCTGTCCCTCTTTGGCTACACCACCAAGAAGGACATGACGGCGTTCGGCAGTTTCCTGATCATGGGCATGTGGGGCCTGCTCGGCGCCTCGCTGATCAACATCTTCCTGGGCAGTTCGATGATGTCGCTGATCATCAACGCGCTCGGCGTGTTCATCTTCGCGGGCCTCATCGCCTTCGACACCCAGCGCCTGAAGATGCAGTACTATGAGCTCGGCGGGAACCAGGCCGCCATGGGCGTGGCCACCAACTTCGGCGCGCTCAGCCTCTATCTGAACTTCATCAACCTGTTCCAGTTCCTGCTCGCCTTCCTGGGCGACCGCCGCTAACCGGCGACGCAGGACCAGAGGTTCGAACCCCGGCGGGCGACCGCCGGGGTTTTTTGTCGGGACCTGAAGGCGGCTCGAGGTCATCTGGCCGTGACCGACCAGGCTGTTGTCAGTCGACCACTGAAAATCGGCCCTTGTCGAAGAAGCGGAGCACCTGTTCCAGCTCATGGCCGCGCTTCAGCACATGGCCACCCTGACCGACAATCGCCCAGGCACCCTGCTTGCGGGCCAGCGCCGGGTGCTTTTCAATACGATAGAGCGGCGCCTCAGCGCTGCGGCGGAACACCGAGAAGACGGCGCAATCCCGCAATCCGTCCATGCCGTAGTCGCGCCATTCCCCGGCGGCGACCATTCGCCCATAGAGGCTTAGCAGGCGCTCCAGTTCGCGCCGCTCGAAGAAAACACCCGCCTGCCTCGGCGCTGCGTAGCCCGGATCCAAAGCCATCGAGTCGGAGCCTAAACCCGGATGCCGGCATCAGGCCACCCGATTTCGACGCGCATGACCGACAGATCTGCCGCGAAAAGACCTTGTTTCGGTCCCGTCCTCGCCAGATAGCGCGCCGATATTGCCAGTGTCGGTTGGTCAGAGCGCCCGTTGGTTCCGGATCCTGAAAAGCCCCCCCCAGCCCCGTCCTGGATCAGCGGACTGGCCAGCCGACACTCCTGATTCTCTCCAGAACTGACGGCTCGCACCCTTCCCCCCGAGGGTGCGGGCCCTCTCGGTCAGGTGTGTCTCAGTGCGGACCCTGCGCGAGACCCAGCACCCGGCCCCCACGCGGCGTTTGAACCACCACAAGGGTCTTGAATCCCTCATCGCTTGCCGATGGCAACCGGTAGGCTTTGGGAGCGCCGCGCCAGACGCCCAGCCGCACGATCTGGCGAACCACGTTTCGCTGCACGACCGTCTCGCCACGATTGTCGCCAGCCTTGATGGAAACCTCGACCTCCCTGGGATCGTAGCGGATCATCCAGACATCCGCGCTCCCGCCGCCAGCGACGCGGCCTGAACCCACATCCACCCGCGTGGACCCTACAAACCGCATGTCAGGATAATTGCGCGCCTGACCCACAGCGGTGCGCACCAGCCGGTCCACTTCCGCCGTTTTCTGACCCTGGGTCTCCTGTCGGCCATCCACGACGACCTGCGGCGTATAGGGTTCGCGCAGCTTCAGCCGCGTAACGTAGGCCTTTTGCCGCCCGGTGTGCTCGGGGCGAGCGAAGGTGTCGGTCCAGCCGAGATAGTCCCAATAGTCGACAGAGAACGTAAGAGCGAGAACGCCAGGACGGTCCGCCAGCCTGGCCAGGTGGGCCTCCGCCTCGCGGCAGTTTCCGCAACCCTGCGCCGTGAAAAGTTCCACGAGCACAGGCGGCTTGGCCGCCGCCCCAAGAGGCAAGGCGATCAGGATCAGGCCGAGAAGCGCCGCTATCCGCATCGCCCCGACTTAAGCGGCGTTCGCCGGGCTGTAAATCACAAGAAGCCGTGAGGTGGACGCAGGGGCTCGTACCTCGTCAAAACGCAGAGCGGGCGGCCGCAGACCTGCAGCCGCCCGCCCGCCGTTCCGTCGCCTCAGATCAGGCCGGCTTGGCCAGGCTGCGCAGGACGTAGTTCAGGACGCCGCCGTTCTTGAAGTACTCAAGCTCCATCGGCGTATCGATGCGGCAGCGAACCGGGAAGCGGGCAATGCGACCGTCAGACGGGCGATACATTTCCACGATCAGCTGTTTGCGCGGGGCGAGCTCGGTCAGGCCACGGATGGTGACGATCTCTTCGCCGGTGAGGTTCAGCTTTTGCCAGCCTTCCTGCAGGAACTGCAGCGGCAGGATGCCCATGCCCACCAGGTTCGAACGGTGGATCCGCTCGAAGCTCTCGCAGACTACAGCGCGGACGCCCAGCAGCTTGGTGCCCTTGGCCGCCCAGTCGCGAGACGAGCCGGTGCCGTATTCCTTGCCGGCGAAGATCACCAGCGGACGGCCTTCGCCCTGATAGCGCATGGCCGCGTCGTAGATCGACATCTGGTCGCCGGACGGGAAATGCTTGGTGACGCCGCCTTCGACATCGGGCGTGATCCGGTTCCGGATACGGATGTTGGCGAACGTGCCGCGCATCATCACCTGGTGGTTACCCCGGCGGGCGCCGTAGCCGTTGAACTCCGTCGGCGGCACCTGGCGCTCCACCAGATACTTGCCCGCCGGCGTGGTGGCCCGGAACGAGCCGGCCGGCGAGATGTGGTCGGTGGTGATCGAGTCGCCGAACACACCCAGGACGCGGGCCTCGACGATGTCGGTGACCGCCTTGGGCTCCATCTCCAGCCCTTCGAAATAGGGCGGGTTCTGGACGTAGGTCGAGGTCATGTCCCAGTCGTAGGTCTGGCCGCCCTTGACCTTGATGCCCTGCCAGTTCTTGTCGCCCTTGAAGACGTCGGCGTACCGGCTGGCGAACATCTTGCTGGTGACATGCTTGCGCTGCAGGGCGATGATCTCGGCCGTAGTGGGCCAGATGTCCTTCAGATAGACCGGCTTTCCGTCCTTGCCGGTGCCCAGTGCTTCGGTGGTCAGGTCGATGTTCATCGAGCCGGCCAGGGCGTAGGCCACCACCAGCGGCGGCGAGGCCAGATAGTTGGCGCGGGTATCCGGGTTCACCCGGCCTTCGAAGTTGCGGTTGCCGGATGTGACCGAGCAGACCACGACGTCATTGGCCTGCACCGACTCGGAGATCGCGGGCGCGAGCGGGCCCGAATTGCCGATGCAGGTGGTGCAGCCATAGCCGACCAGATTGAAGCCCAGGGCGTCCAGCGACTTCGTGAGGCCGGCCGACTTCAGATAGTCGGTGACCACCTGAGAGCCCGGCGCCAGCGAGGTCTTCACCCAGGGCTTTACCTTCAGGCCCTTTTCAACGGCCTTCTTGGCCACCAGACCGGCCGCAATCAGCACACCGGGGTTTGAGGTGTTGGTGCAGGAGGTGATGGCCGCAATCACCACGTCGCCGTTGCCGATATCGTACTTTTCGCCGTCGACCTTGAAGCGATCGGTGAGCGTACCGGGCTTGGCGAACATGTCGCCTTCCATGGCTGCCTTGAATTCGGCGGCGGCGGCGGTGAGTTCGACCCGGTCCTGCGGACGCTTGGGGCCGGCCATGGAGGGCACGACGCTGGCCATGTCCAGTTCCAGGGTGTCGGTGAACACGGGGTCCGGATCGGTAGGCTCGCGCCACATGCCCTGGGCCTTGGCGTAGGCCTCGACCAGCGCCACACGGTCCGGCGCCCGGTTTGTGGCGGCCAGATAGTCGATGGTCGCCTGGGTGACGGGGAAGAAGCCGCACGTGGCACCGTACTCCGGGGCCATGTTGGCGATGGTCGCCTGATCTTCCAGGGTCATGTTCGCAAGACCGGGGCCGTAGAACTCGACGAACTTGCCCACCACGCCCTTCTTGCGCAGCATCTGGGTAACGGTCAGCACCAGGTCAGTAGCGGTGGCGCCTTCCGGCAGCGCGCCGTCCAGCCTGAAGCCGATGACTTCCGGGATCAGCATCGGGATCGGCTGGCCCAGCATGGCGGCTTCAGCCTCGATGCCGCCGACGCCCCAGCCCAGCACGGCCAGGCCGTTGATCATGGTGGTGTGGCTGTCGGTGCCGACGACGGTGTCGGGATAGGCCACTTCCTGGCCCTCGTCGGAATTGGTCCAGACCGTCTGGGCCAGATACTCCAGGTTCACCTGGTGGCAGATGCCGGTGCCGGGGGGCACGACGCGGAAGTTGTTGAAGGCTGACGAACCCCAGCGCAGGAAGTTGTAGCGCTCGATATTGCGCTGGTACTCACGCTCGACGTTATCGCCGAAGGCCTTGGCGTTGCCGAAGAAGTCCACCATCACCGAGTGGTCGATCACAAGATCGACGGGGCTCAGCGGATTGATCTTGTCCGGGTTGCCGCCCAGGGCGGTCATGGCGTCGCGCATGGCGGCCAGGTCGACGACGGCGGGCACGCCCGTGAAGTCCTGCATCAGCACACGGGCCGGGCGGAAGCTGATCTCGTGCTCAACCGAGCCCCGGTTATCAGCCCAGGCGGCGATCGCCTTCAGGTCGTCGGCGCCGACCGAGATTCCGTCTTCGTTGCGCAGCAGGTTTTCCAGCAACACCTTCATCGAGATGGGCAGGCGTGAAATGCCGTGAAGTCCCGCTTCCTCAGCCGCCGGAAGGCTGTAGTAAGCGTAGGTCTTCGTTCCGACCGTCAGAAGTCGGCGGGTATTGTGGGTGTCCACGGACGCCATAGCGGGAGATCCTCTCTGTTTTCGGCCACCCAAACCACCCGGGGACTCGCGCGCTCTTCGAAAGACGGACACACAGCGTTCGTCTCCGCGCGGCGTTGGCACCCCCAAGCTTCGGCGACCACGGTGTTCATAGCCCCAGCCCTTCGCCTCGTCCATGCACGCGAATGCGAAGCTTTCCAAAAGGCTGGCTGACCGCGTGATCACCCGTCTCCAGCTCAGAAACACTGCGATCCGCCGGGGCGGGCGCCTGCTGTTTCAGGACGTCTGCCTTGAGATGCAGGCCGGTGAGGCCTGCGCGCTCACCGGGCCGAACGGTTCCGGCAAGACCAGCCTACTCCGGGCGGTGGCTGGATTGGTGGCTCTGGACGCCGGTGACATCACTTTTGGAGACCTGGATCCGACAGAGGCGCGGGGCGATGGGCTCCATCTTGTCGGCCATGCCGATGGTCTCAAGGCCGCGCGAACGGCGCGTGAGGAGCTGGCGTTCTGGACCCGATGGTGCGGCGGGGGTGACTTCGGCGCAGCGGCTGACGCGCTGGAGCTGACGACCTTGCTTGATCTGGAGGTACGCCGGCTATCGGCCGGCCAGCGTCGTCGGCTCGCGCTGGCGCGCATGCTGGCCGCACCCCGCACGCTCTGGCTGCTGGACGAGCCCCTCAGTCCCCTGGACGCCAGATGGCGCGACCGTCTGAGCCAGCTGATGCAGACTCATCTTGATGGTGGCGGCATGATCCTGGCGGCGGTCCACGACCCTCTGCCCGTGGCCAGCCGCAGCCTGGAGCTGTCGACATGAGCCGCCTCATCGCCCTGCTCGGTCGCGAGACCGCCCTGGCGTGGGGGCGCGGCGGCGGGCCGCTGGTCGCCGTCGGTTTCTATGCCGGGGTCGCCACGCTCCTGCCACTGGCGATAGGGCCGGAGCCGCAGCGGCTGGCGGCGATCGCCACGGGCGCGGCCTGGGTGGCGCTGGCGCTGGCCTCACTGCTGTCGCTGGAACGACTGTTCGAGCGCGACTACGAGGATGGCGCGCTGGACCTGTTGACCCTGTCGCCCACGCCGCTGGAGCTGACCTGTTTCGTCAAGTGCCTGGGCCAGTGGCTCGCCACAGGCGCCCCGCTGGCGGCGGCGGCGCCGGTAGCGGCGCTTGGTCTTGGCGCGCCCCTGGAACTGGCGCCGCTGATCTTTGGCTGCGCCCTGCTGGGCGGGCTCGCCTTCGCCTTCATGGGCGGGATCGGCGCAGCCCTCAGCCTCGGCGCGCGGCGCGGCGGACTGTTGACGGCGGTGATCGTGCTGCCGCTGTTCGCGCCCCCGGTGATCTTCGGCGGCGGGGCCATGGACTCGTTCGTATCCGGCCTGCCCTGGCGCGGCGGGCTGGCCCTGTTGGGCGCCTATGCCGCGGCGGCTGTAGCGCTGGGCCCGCTGGCCATGGCTGCAGCGTGTCGCAATGCCCTCTCCTGACCCTCAACCGGTATCGCACATGCTCGCGCGGCTTGCCGGGCGGGCACATGGACTCTATCTCACAAGGCCATGACCTGGGCGCCCGCCTTCCTTTCCAATCCCGAACGCTTCATGGCGTTTTCCCGCTGGGCCGCGCCCATGTTCGGCGTCATCGCCGCCGGACTGGCGGTGGCCGGTCTCTATCTGGGCTTCACCGCACCTGAGGACTACCAGCAGGGCCATACCGTCCGGATCATGTTCATCCACGTGCCGGCGGCGCAGCTGGGCATGTTTGCCTATGCGTGTCTGGGGGTCGCCAGTTTCCTGTCCCTGATTTTCCGCCACGCCCTTGCCGACGCCGCCGCCCAGGCCGCTGCGCCGCTGGGAGCGGCCTTCACTTTCCTGGCGCTGGCCACCGGATCCCTTTGGGGACGACCGATGTGGGGAACCTGGTGGGTCTGGGACGGCCGTCTGACCTCGGTGCTGGTGCTGTTCCTGCTCTACATCGCCTACATCGCGCTACGCGCCTCGATGGACGACGAGGCCAAGGCCGCTCGGGCCGGGGCGATCCTGGCGCTGGTGGGCGTCATCAACCTGCCGATCATTCACTACAGCGTCGAGTGGTGGAATTCACTGCACCAGGGTTCGTCCCTGTTCGCCAAGGGCGGCCCCGCGATGTCGACCGTGTTCCTCGTTCCCCTGCTTCTCATGAGCCTTGCCTATATGTCGGCCTTCGGGTCGCTATGGCTGGTGCGTATCCGCGGCGAGGTGTGGCGCCGCCGCGCCGAAGCCGCAGCTTTGCGCGCGGCGGCGGGCTGAACCCATGTTTGATTTCAAGTACGCCGAATTCATCATCCCGGCCTTTGTGATCACGGCGGTCGTCTTCGGCGGCATGATCCTGCTGTCCGTAAATCACGCCCGCCATTGGCGGCGTCGCTACGAAGAACTCACCCAATCGTCGAAGACGCCCAGGTGAACCGCTGGCTGGCCATCCTGCCGCTGGTGGCGCTCGTGGCGCTGGGCGGGCTCTTCTATTTCTATGCCCTCAAGCGCGATCCCCAGGTGCAGCCACAGGCGCTGGTGGGCAAGATGGTCCCGGACCTGAGCCTGCCCACCCTCGACGAAGGCCAGCCGGTGCGGATTCGCGAGATCGCCGCAGAAGGGCCAATGGTGGTCAATGTATTCGCCTCATGGTGCGCGCCCTGCGAGATCGAACACCCGATCCTGATGGGGATGCGCGGGCAGGGCGTTCGCGTGGTGGGCATCGCCTACAAGGACGCACCGCCCAACACCCAGGCCTTCCTGACACGACTGGGCAATCCGTTTGCCACCGCCCTGGTGGACCGCAACGGGCGCGCCGGAATCGAACTCGGCGTTACCGGTGTCCCCGAGACCTATGTGATCGGGCGTGACGGCGTGGTGCTGGCGAAGCACACCGGGCCGCTCACCGAGGCCGAGGCTGCACGATTGGCGAAACTCGCCCGTTAACCGGTCGTTGAGGCGCCGGCGCCAGTTTGGGCGTCTCGCGTTAACCATAATCCCGGTCGCCCGTTGAACCCGATCCGCCCAGGCAGCCTGCCGCCCGCTCCACCGGCCACAACCGCGCCGGACAACGCCCGGATGGCCCAGGCCAGGGCATTCTTTGCGGCGGCCATGGGGCAACCTGCTGCGCCGACATCGGCCCCGGCTGCCTCCGCCCCGGTCGTGGCTGCGCCATCAGCCTCGACCCCGGATGCGCCCCAGAAGTATCTGCGTCCAGGCTCGCTGATCGATATCCGGGTCTAGTCGACCTTCGGCGGCTCGTCGGTCTTCACGTGCTTCATCAACAGAGGCGCGTGGGCGATGGAGAAGACGAAGGTCAGGATCATCATTCCCGGGAAACGGAAGATCACCCAGGTTTCCTCCGGCTGGGTGCGCCAGACGAACTCGTTCAGCAGCGCCAGACCCAGGAACAACATGGCGAAGTTGATGGTCAGCTGACGCCAGGTCCCGGGCGGCATGTCGAACGCTTCGCCCAGCATCAGACGCAGCGGATTCTTGCCGAAGGCCAGTCCGCCGAGCAGCCCCGCGGCAAACAGGCCGTTCATGATGGTGGGCTTCATCTTCAGGATCCGGGGATCGTGGAAAAATAGCGATGCGCCGCCGAACACCAGCGCCGCCCCTCCGGCGATGGCGGGTAGAGGCGCCACCCGACGCTCCACGATCAGGCCGACCAGCAGGGCCACCGCCGAGCCGATCACCAGGGCCCAGGTGGCCATGGTGATATTCTTGCCGGTCAGGAAGTAGGCGACGAGAAAGACCGCCAGTGCGGAATAGTCGACGAAATTTCGGACCCAGGCCCGCGTGCGTTTGGTCATCGAACAGGCTCCGCAAGGCCAACGAGTGAGCGGGCGAATGCCCGGGCGTTGAAAGGCTGCAGGTCGTCGACGCCCTCGCCGACACCGATCAGCTTGATGGGACTGTCCGAGGCCTGGGCCACCGGCACCAGCACTCCGCCGCGCGCAGTGCCATCCAGCTTGGTCATGACGATGCCGGAAACACCGATCTGGTTGCCGAAGATGTTTTCCTGGGCCAGCGCATTGCGCCCGACAGTGGCGTCCAGCACCAGCAGCGTTTCGTGCGGCGCATCGGGGTCCAGCTTCTTGAGCACCCGGATGATCTTGTGCAGTTCGTCCATCAGGCCCTGCTTGTTCTGAAGCCGCCCGGCGGTGTCGACCAGCACCACGTCGTAGCCCTCGTCCCGGGCCTTCTGCAGGGCGTCGAACGCCAGACCGGCAGCGTCGGAGCCGGTGGGGCGTCCGATGAAGTCGGCGCCGGCGCGATCGGCCCACACCTTCAGTTGCTCCACGGCGGCGGCGCGGAAGGTGTCGCCGGCGACAATCAGCACCCTGGCGCCCTGGCGTTTCAGGTCGGTGGCGATCTTGCCCAGCGTCGTGGTCTTGCCGGACCCGTTCACGCCGATGAACAGCACCACATAGGGTTTGGGACCCGAGAGCGGGGCAAAGACCCCCTCACGCGCGCTCAGCTCCTCACCGATGGCGTTGGACAGCGCCTCGCGGATGTCATTGTCGTCGACGTTCTTCCCGAAAGACTCTGCGGAGAACCGCGCCGTGATCCGGGCGGCCGAGTGCGGACCGAGGTCGGCCTCGATCAACATCTCTTCCAGTTCGTCGAGCTTGGCCTGATCCAGAGGCGCCTTGGCGACGAACACCTGGGCGATCTGCTCGCCCATCTGTTTCGACGACCTGGTGAGGCCTTCGGTGAGCCGCGAGAACCAGCCGCGTTTTGGGTCTGACATGGGGCGGGCTTCTAGCCGCCTCCTTGCGCGCCGTCACCTCTGACCGCACAAAGTCTAGCATGGACGCCCTCGCGCAGACCCTGACCGTACTGGACTATGCTGCCGTCGCCGTCTTTGGCGCGTCCGGTGCGCTGGCCGCCGCGCGACGCAAACACGACATCATCACCTTCGGTTTCTTCGCCGCCGTGACGGGTGTGGGCGGTGGCACCCTGCGCGACCTGCTGATCGATGCACCGGTGTTCTGGGTGGCGCGCCCGGAGTATCTGGCGGTCTGCCTGCTGGGCGCGGTCGCCATCTGGATCTTCGGTTGGGGTCAGGGACGCGAGCGCCTTCTGCTCTGGCTGGATGCCGTAGGCATGGCGGCCTACACCGTCGTCGGCGCCCTGAAAGCCGTGTCCCTGGGCGTACCGCCGGGGTCGGCCATCGTGATGGGCGTGCTGACGTCCACCTTTGGCGGGATCATCCGTGACGTCCTGGCCGAGGAGCCCTCTGTGCTGCTGCGCCGCGAGCTCTATGTGACGCCGGCGTTGCTGGGGGCGGCGGTGTTTGTGGGGCTGAACACCCTCGGCATGGCTCTGGTTATCGCCGGCGCTCTGGGTTTTGCCGCCGCATTCGGCGTTCGCGCCGGCGCGATCCTGTTCGGCTGGCAGATGCCGGGTTTCCCGGGGCGAACCTAGGTGTCGTGATCCGGATGCTGCAGACTGACGATGCTGGCCAGGTGGGCCGCAGCGCGGGGCTCAGTCGGTTCATGGGTGGGCAGGTGGGCAAGCCCGTCAACCCAGGGCAGCTTGCTGGGGCTGCCGAGTTGCTCTGACGGTTGCGCCGCTGCCGGATCGTCCAGGGCGCCGATGGCAAGGGCGATTGTCGTATCGCCATACTCGAAAGTCAGCGGCGTCCCGCAGGCTTCGCAGAAGCCGCGCCAGACCTTGTTGGAACTCTGGAAACGCTTGCGCTCCCCTCGCGTCCAGACAAGTTTAGGTGCCCCGACATAGGGGCCGAAAAGGCCGCCGGTCGCCTTCTGGCACATGCGGCAGTGGCAGATGCTGGCTTCCCCCAGTTCGCCGTCCACCCGGAACCGCACCGCGCCACACTGGCATCCGCCCGAGAAGCTCACAGCGTCCGTCCTAAATCACAGCAGCGAGGGCGCGCCGTCCGTCGTGACCCGTGACGCGGAGGCCGGCGATGGCCCCAACCCGCGCCGCGCCCTCGAACATCACCTCGGTGAAATCTGCGGCTCTGGCCCGGCCGTCGGATTCCACGAGGCCGTCGAGGGTTCTGCCGACCTGGCGATCCAGGTGTCGCGCCAGAGCCGCATCGCCTGCGGCGCGCAGACGCGCGGCGCGGGCCTTGATCACCGGGCCCTTCACCGGCGGCATCCGCGCTGCGGGCGTGCCGGGACGGGCGCTGTAAGGGAAGACGTGCAGGAACGACAGGCCAGCCTCCTCCACCAGCCGCAGGGTATTCTCGAACATCTCGTCCGTCTCGGTCGGGAACCCCGCGATGAAGTCGGCGCCGAACGCCGTGTCCGGGCGCACGGCGCGGACGTCGGCGATCAGCTTCAGGCCATCGGCCCGGCTATGGCGCCGCTTCATGCGCTTCAGGATCATGTCGTCGCCCGCCTGCAGCGACAGGTGCAGATAGGGCATCAGCCGCGGCTCTTCGGCCAGACAGCGCAACAGGTCGGCGTCGATCTCGGCGGCATCGATGGACGACAGCCGCAGGCGCGGCAGTTCGGGCACAAGTTTCAGGATCCGCGCCACCAGCTGGCCCAGCGTCGGCTGACCGGGCAGGTCGGAGCCCCAGCTGGTGACGTCCACCCCGGTGAGCACGATCTCCTGATAGCCCTGCGCCGTCAGTCGCCGGACCTGATCCACCACCTCGCCGGCCCCGGCCGACCGGGAGTTTCCACGGCCGAACGGAATGATACAGAAGGTGCAGCGGTGGTCGCAGCCGTTCTGGACCTCAACATAGGCTCGGGCGCGATCCTTCAATCCGTCAATCAAGTGGCCTGCGGTCTCGCGCACGCTCATGATGTCGTTGACACGCACGCGTACGGGCTCCGCCTGCAGCGCATAGACGCCAGCCTGACTCTTCTCGGCATTGCCCAACACCAGATCCACCTCGGCCATATCGGCGAAGGCCTGCGGATCGATCTGGGCGGCGCAGCCGGTGACGATCAACTTGGCGCCGGGTCGTTCACGGCGGGCCTTGCGGATCGCCTGCCGCGCCTGACGCACCGCCTCGCCGGTGACGGCGCAGGTGTTGAACACCACCGCATCGGTCAGGCCGTCCTCCGCCGCACGCGCGCGGATGACCTCGCTCTCGTAGGCGTTCAGGCGACAGCCAAACGTGACGATGTCGACGTCCGCTGTCACGGCAACTCGCCCATGAAGTCCACGGCGGCAGGCCCGGTCATGATCACGTGGCCGTCATCGCGCCACTCGATGAACAGTTCGCCGCCGTCCAGTTCCAGGGTTGCATGGCGGCCGGTGAGTTCGCGGCGCGCGGCGGCGACCAGGGCCGCGCAGGCGCCGGTGCCGCAGGCCCGCGTCAGGCCCGCCCCACGCTCCCAGACCCTCAGACGAATGCGGTCGGCGGCCACGATTTGGGCGAAGCCGACATTCACCTGCTGCGGGAACAGCGGATGATGCTCCACCACCGGTCCGATCCTGGCGATGGGTACGGACTCCACGTCTGGCACGAAGAACACCACGTGAGGATTGCCCATGGAGACACACCCCGGCGGCGCCATCAGGTCGGCGTGGTCGTAGAGGGAGACACCAAGCGAGACTGTGTCGTGTTCGCTCGCCAGTGGGATCTCACGCCACTCCAGACCCGGAAGGCCCATGTCGACGCTGACCAACCGCTCGCCGGCGCGCGTGGCTACGAGGCGACCGGCCTTTGTCTCGATCACGGCCTCATCCCTGCCCGAGGCCTGCATCAACAACCAGCCGACGCAGCGGGTCCCGTTGCCACAGGCCGAAACCTCCTCGCCGTCCGCGTTCCAGAACCGCACATGGGCGTCGGCGGTGTCGGAGGCCTCAACCACGATCAGCTGATCGCAGCCGACGCCGGTTTCGCGATTGGCGATTGCGCGCACCTCGTCGGCCGTCGGGGCGAACGGGGCGGTGCGGGTCTCGACCACGACAAAGTCGTTGCCGAGCCCGTTCATCTTCAGGAACGGACGGCTCATGGGGGCGGACCTATAGGGCAGAAACGGTCCGAGATCACCTCAGACCCGAATTTCCTAAGGCTTGCGCAGCCCCAACGGTTCGAACGTGGCTCTGGCCCGATCCAGCCTCGCTCGCATGTCTTTCAGAATCTCCGGATGCAGGCTGGCGAGGTTGTAAGCCTCGGCGGGGTCGGCACGGACGTCGAACAACCCCTCACCCCGGATCGCCGCCAGCGGCAGA
>NZ_JBILRO010000070.1:0-13661 GCF_044372605.1 Phenylobacterium sp. | reverse complement strand
GCTGCGCCTCCGGCGACCAGCAGGGCGGTCTGCAGGGTGGTATTCTGGCGACGGGCCGGTGGCTTGGCCCCAAACCCCTGAAACAGACGACCTGTCGCTGCTTTCCGGTCGACCTTCGCACGCATGTCGAGGGGCGGGTTGGCGTTGGCGGCGCGCGCCGCCGCGCGAGCGCGATCAATAACCTCGCGCGTAGACAATTCGGGCGAAGGCGCAGGTGCATCACGAGGCGCGAAGAGCGCCTCATCATCGGGTTCCCGGATCGGAACAAACACAGTCTCGACGTCTTGCTTCGATTCATTCAGGTCCAGGCGTCGCCAAGGGGCTTCGTAAGGTTCCTGACGACCTTCATCGCCGGGCTCGGCCCGGGCGAAAAGCTCTGGATCGAATGGCCCGGTCTGCGTCGGCGGCGCTGCGGCCTCTACTGGCAGGGGCTCAGGTTCAGGTTCAGGTGGGGGGCCAAGGCGTTGCCGGGCCTCCTGCAGAAGGGCCAGGGTTTGAGGGTCTGGCGCCATGAAAGGATCAGACTTCGCGGGCAGGTCGCTTTCGACCTCTACCTCGTGCGCGAGACCCAATCGCTGGCGGGCCTCCTCAAGCAGGGCCGCCGTCTGGGGATCGGGCTCGACCGCCGCATCGTCGGCAATCAGCGTCTGGTCAACCTGCTGATCGATCGCGGCCAGCATGGGTTCAATTTCATCAACCGGATGCCGGTCGACAGCGTCCCGCTTCGCAGACCCGGGATAAACCTCCGCATTCGCGCCTATACCGCGAGCGGCCAATGCATCGGTAACCCTTGAGAAGCCTGCGTTCAGACGCTCGAAAGCTTCGGCCTGCGTGTGTTCGCCACGGGCCAGGCGCAGCTCGACTGCGCCTGCAATCCGCGCGACTTCTGACCCAACCTGGTCAATGGCGTCAGCGCTTCGCTGGTCCACTTCGCCCAGCTTTCGGCTGACCGCCTCGGCCATCAACAGGACCTGTCGGCCGATCTCCTCGACGGCACGCGTCGATCGCCGCTCGGCCGCCTTGACGGTTTCGGCCATGGCGCTGAGCCGGGCCTCGAGCGCCGGGCCCGTCGCGGCTTCCAGTTTCCGCGCCACCTCGCCGCGCACCTGCTCAACCTGCTGCGTCAGCGCAAGCCCCAAGGCCTCGAACCTCTGCTCAGCGGCGACAGCGTCATGGCGCTCAACGGCGGCCACACGCCGATCGAAGGAGGCCAGGGTTTTTTGCAGCGTTTCCAGCGCATTGGCGGTTCGCGCCTCTGCCTCGGCCAGACGCTCGCCGAGCCGCTGCAGCACGGCATCGGTTACAGCCTCCGGCTCAACGCTGGCCAGACGCAACTCAATGGCCTGCATCGCCTCAACAGACCGGGGACCCGCCGGCTCTGATTCCAGATGGCGCAGACGCGCACCAAACGCGACTTGATCCGCCGTGTTCTCGGCGACCAGGCTCTCCAGCCGGTGGACGCTGGCGCGCTGCTCCCGCTCGGCAGTCTCGATACGGGCCAACGCCTGACGGACTGAATGCTCCACGCCATGGATCGCCAGGCCCGTGCGGGTTTCCGACGCCTCGATGCGCTCAGTCACTCGATCCAGCGCAGAACCGACACGCGCGAGGTCTGATGATCCTGGGGCCACGGCCAACCGTGGCGCGGGGTTCGACAGCCGATGAAGTCGATCCGAGACCTGGGCTTCAGCGGTGACGTCCTCGGGCAGGTCATCCTCCAGGATGACCCGGTTCAGCCATTCACCCAATGTCATGCCGGAGCGACGGGCAAGATCCTTTGCGACCTCACGGGCCTTGGGATCAATACCTTTGACGCTCCAGGGCGCCCCCGCGCTCATTCGAATCGCACCTCTCGAACAAACCTTACCCTAGGCGCCGAACTATGGGGTGTAAACGCGCCGTTAACACAACATCTGGTGGGTCAAGGGGTTTCTGTGGATGATTTCTTCGCTGCGGACTAAAAAGGGACAATGACGATCTCGACCACGGTCAGTTTCGGGTTGGCCCTGGCGCTCATCGGGCTGTTCGCCGGCTGGCGTGGTGCGCGGCCGCCAAATCCGCTGAAAGGCCCGCGCATGGCGCCGTGGCGCTTCATCATGTTGCTGGCGGCGGCGGGGGCGATGATGTTCCTGTTCAGCGCACTCCGGATGGCGGGGCTCAACCCACCCGGGTCGTAGTCGTCGCCGGGACCGTCTCGTCGATCTACTTTGCCGGACGCTTGGCGAGGTTGGCCATTCCCCCGGATGTCAGCAGACCGACATCAGCCATGAGCAGCGGGATTGCCCATTTACGCGGGGCTGCGACGTATCGCGGCTGCCACAACGGATCGTACTTGTCCTTGTATCCGCGCACGCCCTGGAAGTTGTAAATCTCCTCGCCCCTGTCGAAGATCAGGCGACCCACCCGCGACAGCATGGGCGCCAGAGGGCGATCATCCAGACCGGACAGCGGCGCCATGCCGAAGTCAAAGGCGGCGTATCCCTGCTCGCGCCCCCACTGGATCAGTTCGACGAACAGATAGTCCATGATCCGGCGAGGACCCTCCTCGACATAGCGCATCAGATCAATTGAAAACGCCGACAGGGAGGCTACGGGCCAAAGGGTCGCGAAGGCCACAATCCGGCCCTCCCAGCGCACCACCGCCACCGGGAATTGCTGGACATAGGGCGGATGGAAGCCCCCCAGCGCGAAGCCTTTCTCGCCGCCGGCGTGTCCCGCAAGCCATTCGTCCGAGATCCGCTGCAGATCCGGGATCAGCGCCTCTACCGCCTCCGGAGGAACGACCTCGAAAGTCGCCCCCTCCTCGGCCGCCTTGCGCCACGCCCGCCGCAGGTTCCCGCGTTTGGTGCCCTCGATGGTGAAGTCCTCCAGCGGGGTCACAGCCGCTTCACCCAGCTTCTGGATCGCAAAACCCAACTCGACGATGTCTGGCAGATCGTCTGCCTCGAGCAGATAGAATCCCGGGCGCGCCGCATGGGAGTCGGCGAGCTCGCGGAACTGCCAGAGCAATTCGAGGCGCTCGTCGCGCCGCCCGACCGGCGGGCCCATCGCGATCCAGCTGCGCCCCCTGACCCCGAACATCAGAAAAGTGTCGCCCGACGCAGAAAACAGGAACCGCTTGTCGCCCAGAAGCGCGAGGTTGGATGTCGGCTTGGACACCTCCGCGTTGGCCAGGATCGCGCGTACGCGCTGAAACTCCGGGTCCTCATCCCCGACGATCGCGGGCGTGGCGGCGGAGGCCAGCAGGCGCCAGACGCCTACCGCCAACAATGCCATGGCCGCACCCACCCAGCCGCGAAGAGACCGCGCCGCATCCTCGTCCGCCATGACCTCCCACCAGGGCATCTCGCCATAATCGGCGTGCTGGAACGACCAGACACCGAGGAGACCCGCCCCTGCCACCAGACAGACCGCCGACAGCAACCATCCGGGGGTCACCTCCATGCGGGTCAGGCGCGCGGTTCGTGGAAACGCCCGGCGAAAGGGGACGAGCATCACGGCAAGTGCGGTCAGGATGGTGGTTTCTTCCCAAATGAATCCTTTCACCAGGCTGAGCGGAGCCGCCACCAGCAACACCACAATTGTAGCCGCCCAGGCCGCGCCAAGCCGCGCCCGCAGCCCGAAGGCCAGCATCACCAGGAGTAGCCCCAGAACGCTTGACGCGAAGTGGCTGAGCTCGATCAGAAGCACTGGCTCGATCTGCATCACGCGTACGAACCGCGTCGGCTCGGAGGGCGTCGCCGCCGACGCCAGCAACATGACACCCGCGGCCAGGGTGAGTAACGCGGCCGTCCACGGCGCGGCGGCGTTCGTGGCGGGCTTCAGGTCAGACAACAGGCTCATTGAGTCGTTCTCTTAGCTAGGTTGGCGCACTTCCGCTCAAACAACTGTTTCATTCGGCTTGCCCTTGCCGAGACGATCATTAAGTTTGAGTCCTGTAACAGTTGGGAGAACGCCATGGCCGATTTCGGCGCTGTCGACCTTGAGGCCTTCCGAAAGGAGGTCCGCGAGCAGCTCGAGGCCATGTATCCCGCCGAATTGCGCAGCGCCGATGCGCCGACTGACCCGGAAGCGGTCTGGGGAGGTCGGGCGTTCGCAGGTTCCCAAGATCCGCAAATCCTCTGGATGAACCGCATGGCGGCCAAGGGGTGGACGACACCTACGTGGCCAAAGGCCTATGGCGGCGGCGGGCTGACGGCTGACGAAGCCCGGATTCTGGACAAGGAGCTGGCCGCTGGCAAGTACCGGCCGCCGGTGCTGGCCTTCGGAATCTGGATGCTTGGGCCAGTGCTGATGGAATACGCCACCGAAGCCCAGAAGCTGGTCCACCTGCCTCGGATCATCAAAGGCGAGGTCCGCTGGTGTCAGGGCTATTCCGAGCCAGGCGCCGGCTCGGACCTGGCCGCGCTGGCGACCAGGTGCGAGGACAAGGGCGACCACTGGCTGATCAACGGCAGCAAGGTGTGGACGAGCTATGCGGACAAGGCCGACTGGTGTTTCTGCCTGGTGCGGACCGACGCGACCAAGAAGCACGAGGGCATCTCGTTCGTGCTTATCGATATGGCGTCGCCGGGCGTCGAGACAAGGCCGATCCAGCTGATCAGCGGCGAGAGCCCGTTCTGTGAGACCTTCTTCACCGACGTGAAGATCCCCAAGGAAAACCTGGTCGGCCGGGTCAACGGCGGTTGGGAAATCGCCAAGCGGCTGCTGCAATATGAGCGGCAGAACATCTCCGCCGGCTTCGGCGAGGGCGGCACGGCCGGTGGCGCGTCCGGCGATCTGGCAAACGTCGCTACCTCCTATGGCGCCCTACCGGATGCAGACCTGCGCAAGCGGATCACCCTTAACAAGATGGACTTCCAGGCGCTGCGACAGACCATCAATCGTTCGGCGGCCGAGAGCCGCGCGGGCAATGGGCCGAGCGCGGCCACGTCGATCATCAAGTATGCGGCGGCCGAGTTCGCCAAGGAACGTTCCGAGCTCATGATCGAGGCCCTGGGCCACCAGGGCCTGGGCTGGGACGGCGAGGGCTATGATCCGCCGGAAATCGGCGCGGTGCGCGGCTGGCTGAGAACCAAGGCCAACTCCATCGAGGGCGGCACCTCGGAAGTGAATCTCAATGTAATCGCCAAGCGGGTGCTTGGCCTTCCGGACATGAAGTAGGGCTACACATGGCAGACTTTGGCGGCGACGTAGAAACCTTCCGGGCCGAGGCGCGGGATTGGCTGGAGGCCAATTTCCCGAAGTCTCTGGCGAAGAACCCGATGGCCCAGCTTGCCAAGCTTCAGGCCCAACCGGAAAGTCCTGAAGCGCTGGCCTGGCGCCGCGCCATGGGGGCCAAGGGCTGGGGAACGCCGGTCTGGCCGAAGTCAATCGGCGGCGGCGGCCTTTCGCGCGACGAGGCCCGGGTGCTGGCCGAGGAGATGACGAAAATCGGCGCCCGCAATCCCATTGGCGGCATGGGCGTCTCGATGTTCGGCCCGACGCTGCTGGAGTACGGCAGCGATGCGCTGAAGAAAGAGCACGTCCCGGGCATCGTGAACGGCGATGTGTGGTGGTGCCAGGGGTACTCCGAACCGGGCGCCGGATCGGACCTAGCGTCACTGCAGACCTGGGCCGAGGACAAGGGCGATCACTTCCTCGTAAATGGTTCAAAAATATGGACTTCTGGCGCACAGTACGCGGATCGCTGCTATTGTCTGGTGCGCACGGACCGGTCGAAAAAGCATGAGGGGATCAGTTTCCTGCTGATCGACATGAAGGCCCCGGGGGTCGAAGTCCGGCCGATCCTGCTGATCAACGGCACGTCGCCGTTCTGTGAGACCTTCTTCACTGACGTGAAGGTGCCCAAGGATCAGCTGTTCGGACCGCTGAACGGTGCCTGGACGATCGCCAAGCGGCTGCTGCAGTTCGAACGGGAAGGCATCGGCGCCAGCCTGGGCGCCGGCAACATCGGCGGGGGCACAGCGGTGCCGACCGTTGTCGAGGCGGCCAAGGCCGGCGTCGGGGTCGAGGCCGATGGGCGACTCAGCGACACCGACCTGCGCCGACGGATCACGGAGCACCTGATGGAGGCCCGGTCCTTCCAGCTGACCGTGCACCGCCAGCAGGATGAGTCCAAGGCCGGCAACGGTCCGTCCAACCTGGCCGCCGCCATGAAATACGCCGGGGCCAAGATCGCCCATGAGCGCAACGAACTGCTGGTCGAGGGGCTGGGCCATCAGGGACTGGGCTGGGCCGGCGAGGGCTATGAGCCCGGCGAGCTGGCCGCCGTTCGCGGCTGGCTGCGATCCAAGGCCAACTCGATCGAGGGCGGCAGTTCGGAAATCAATCTGAACGTGGTCTCAAAAAGGGTTCTAGGCCTGCCGGATCCGAAGTAGGATTAGAAGAAGCGGTATCACTACGGCGCCAGTTTGGGAGAATGCGATGGCGGATTTCGGCGGTTCGGACCTGGACACGTTCCGGACGGAGGCGCGGACCTGGCTTGAGGCCAACTATCCGCAGTCGCTGCGGGAGGATCCCGAGGCGGGAACCCGGATGATCGCGGGCGGGGTGAAGCCCACCGGTGACTATCTGGTCTGGAAGCAGCGGATGGCCGAGAAGGGCTGGGGCACCCCCACCTGGCCGAAGAAATATGGCGCGGGCGGCCTGACCGGCGCGGAGGCGCGGGTGCTGGCCGATGAAATGGACCGGATCGGCGCCTACAACCCGATGATCGGCATGGGCCTGTCGATGTTTGGCCCGACCCTGCTGGAGTACGGCACCGAAGAGCAGAAGCAGCGCCACATCCCACCGATCGTGAAGGGTGAGCTGCGCTGGTGCCAGGGGTATTCCGAGCCCGGCGCCGGATCGGACCTCGCCAGTCTGATGACGAAGTGCGAGGACGCCGGAGATCACTGGAAAATCAATGGCCAGAAGATCTGGACGAGCGGCGCGCAATACGCCGACTGGTGCTTCTGTCTGGTTCGTACAGATACCACGAAGAAGCATGAGGGCATAAGTTTTGTGCTCATCAATATGCACCAGCCCGGGGTCGAGACCCGGCCGATCAAGCTGATCGCGGGCTCCTCGCCGTTCTGCGAGACCTTCTTCACCGATGCGCGCGCCGAGAAGGACGACATGGTCGGGCCGCTGAACGGCGGCTGGTCGGTGGGCAAGCGGCTGCTGCAGCATGAACGCTCAGGCCAGGGCGGGTCGCGGATGGCCGGCAGCGGCGGGATCTCGATCCCCGACATGGCCAAGAAGTACGTGGGCGTCGACGATCAGGGCCGGTTGGCCGACAGCGATCTGCGCACCCGGATCTCGCAACACCAGATCAACGCCAAGGCCCACGCCCTGACGGTCCTGCGGGCCATGGACGAGGCCAAGGGCAATGTGAACCCTTCGGCGACCACCTCGGTGATGAAGAACTCCGGCACCTGGATCGGCCAGAACCGGTCGGAGCTGTTGCTGGAGATCATGGGCCATCAGGGCCTGGGCTGGGCTGGCGAGGACTTCGACAAGGACGAGCTTGAGACCGTGCGCGCCTGGCTCTCGGGCAAGGCGACCACGATCTACGGCGGCAGCCAGGAAGTGCAGAGCAATATCGTCTCCAAGCGCATCCTTGGCCTGCCGGATACGACGCAGGGGTAACATCAATCCTCCCCCGCGTGCGGGGGAGGTGGCCCGAAGGGTCGGAGGGGGCGCTGCGGCGCATTCGGTGGTCGGGGCAACGCCCCCTCCACCGCTTCGCGGTCCCCCTCCCCCGCAGACGGGAGAGGAACTTGAGATGGCGGATTTCGGCAATACCCTCGACGCGTTCAGGGCGGATGTTCGCGAATGGCTGACGGCCAATTTTCCGGCGTCCCTTAAGGGCGCCACGGGCGGTGGCGAGCGGCTGGAAGCGCTGAGCCCCGAGCGGGACGCCTGGCGCAAGGCCATGGGCGACAAGGGCTGGGGCACACCCACCTGGCCCAAGGCCTATGGCGGCGGCGGCCTCAGCCGGGAGGAAGCCAAGGTGCTGGCCCAGGAGATGGCCGACATCGGCGCCTATAATCCGATCGGCGGCATGGGCGTCATCATGTTCGGCCCAACCCTGCTGGAGTACGGCACCGAAGCCCAGAAGCACGAGCACATCCCGGCCATCGTACGGGGCGAGAAGATGTGGTGCCAGGGGTTCTCCGAGCCCGGCGCCGGATCAGACCTGGCGAGCTTGCAGACCAAGGCCGTCGACATGGGCGACCACTATGTGGTGGACGGCAGCAAGATCTGGACGAGCGGCGCCGACAAGGCTGACTGGTGTTTCTGTCTGGTACGTACCGATACGTCCAAGAAGCATGAGGGGATCAGCTTCCTGCTGATCGACATGGCCGGCGGCGGCGTTGAACCGCGGCCGATCCGGCTGATCAACGACACAGCGCCCTTCTGCGAGACCTTTTTCACCGATGTGAAGGTGCCCAAGGCCAACCTGATGGGGCCGCTGAACGGCGGCTGGACCATCGCCAAGCGATTGTTGCAGCATGAGCGGGAGGGCATTTCCGGCGCGGGCGGCGGCCCCGGTCCCGGCGCCGTGCCCGGACCGCCGCTGAAGGATCTGGCCAGGGCCTATGTGGGCGTCGATGACAGCGGCAGGCTGACCGACGTGGACCTGCGCCGGCGTATTACCGAACACCTGATGGAAGAACGCGCCTTCCAGCTCACCGGGCGACGGGCGGCTGAGGAGAATCGCGGGAACTCCGGCCCCAATGCGGCCTCGTCGGTGCTGAAGAACGTGGGCTCCAAGGTACGCCAGGACAAGGCCGAGCTGTCGGTCGAGGTTCTGGGCCATCAGGGCCTGGGCTGGGACGGCGCCGGATTTACCGACGAGGAGACCGGGACCATCAAGGCCATGCTGCGCACCAAGAGCGGAACCATTGCGGGCGGCTCCTGGGAAGTGCAGTTGAACATCATCTCAAAGCGGATTCTCGGACTGCCCGAGGTGACGCAGGCACGGTAGACTACCACAGCGCTCGTCATGGCCGGGCTTGACCCGGCCACCCATGCTCCCGGACGTTCCGGCTTGTGGGCGGCAAGGTCAGCATGGGTCCCCGGGTCAGGCCCGGGGATGACGATCAGGAATTTGGGTTCAAAGAGGACGAAGACAGACAGATGGCGGATTTTGGCGGAACTGACCTCGAGGCCTTCCGGGGCGAGGTAAGGACCTGGGTCGAGGCGAATTTCCCCGCCGCGCTCAAGGGCAAGAACCCGATGCAGGTGGAGGAGCGCAACACGCCCACACCCGACATGGAAGCCTGGCGCAAGGCGGTGGGCTCCAAGGGCTGGGGCACCCCCACCTGGCCGAAGGAATACGGCGGCGGCGGACTGTCGTCGGCGGAAGCGCGGGTGGTGCAGGGCGAGTTCGCCCGGGCGCGGGCCTACAACCCGATCGGCGGCATGGGCGTGATGATGTTCGGCCCCACCCTGCTGGAGTACGGCACCGAGGCGCAGAAGCAGGAGCACATCCCGCCGATCTGCCGCGGCGAAATCGCCTGGTGCCAGGGCTTCTCCGAGCCGGGCGCCGGCTCTGACCTCGCAGGTCTCCAGACTAAAGCCGAAGACAAGGGCGACCACTTTGTCATCAACGGTCAGAAAATCTGGACGAGCGGCGCGCAATGGGCCGACTGGTGCTTCTGCCTGGTTCGCACGGATACTTCGAAGAAACACGAAGGCATCTCGTTTGTACTGTTCACCATGCATCAGAAGGGCGTTGAAACCCGTCCGATTCCTCTGATCGCGGGATCTTCACCTTTCTGCGAAGTGTTCCTGACTGACGCCATCGCCGAAAAGAAGAACCTGGTCGGACCGCTGAACGGCGGCTGGACCATCGCCAAGCGGCTGCTGCAGCACGAGCGTTCGGGCCTCACCGGCGCCGGCGGCGGGCTGGGCTCGGGCGGCAAGCCCATCGAGCAGCTGGCCAAGGAATATGTGGGCGTCGACGAGGAAGGCCGGATCGCCGACAGCGATCTGCGTACCCGCCTGATCAACAATGTGATGAACATGCGCGCGTTCCAGCAGACCGCTGTGCGCGCCATGGTCGAGGCGCGCGGCAACGCCAGCCCCGGCAACACCACCTCGATCATGAAGAACGCCGGCACCTCCCTGATCCAGGAGCGTCACGAGATGGCGCTGGAGATCATGGGCCATCAGGGCCTGGGCTGGGAGGGCGACGACTTCTCGGCTGAGGAACTGGGCGCGGTGCGCGGCTGGCTGTTCGGCAAGGCCTTCACCATCTTCGGCGGCTCGTCCGAGGTGCAGTCGAATATCGTCAGCAAGCGCATTCTGGGCTTGCCGGACCTTACGCAAAGCAAGTGATGTGCGAACCCAGCGCCCCCTCCACCACTTCGTGGTCCCCCTCCCCCGCTGCGCAGGGGAGGTACGCGCGACAAACCTTCCCCGTTCACGGGGCAGGGGCACCCGAAGGGTGGAGGGGGCGTTGACGCCGCACCCGCTCTCCATCTGAAATCCCGATCACCAACGTCACGACAAGAAATTCACGAAGGAAACAACGACTATGGCCGTTCTGACTGAAGAACAGAGCATGCTGCGCGACGCAGCCAAGAGCTGGGTGCAGGAGAAGTCCCCGGTCACCGCCTTCCGCAAGATGCGCGATAGCGGCGCCGAGCTGGGCTACGACGTCGCCGCCTGGAACGAGATGGCGGAAATGGGCTGGGCCGGGGTGATCATCCCCGAGGAATACGGCGGCTCTGACTTCGGCTACCTCAGCCTGGGTCTGGTGCTGGAAGAAACCGGCCGCACACTCACCGCCTCGCCGCTGCTGGCCAGCGCGCTGGGCGGCGCCTCGGCGATCATCCTGGGCGGCTCGGACGCGCAGAAGTCGGCCTGGCTGTCCAAGATCGCGGAAGGCGCGGCCATCGCCACCCTGGCGGTCGATGAAGGCCCACACCATCGCCCCGACAAGGTGGCGACCACCGTCTCGGACGGCAAGCTCTCGGGCAAGAAGACCTTTGTGCTGGAAGGCATGGCGGCCAATGTGTTCGTGGTCTCGGCCGTTTCGGGCGGCGCCGTCGAGCTCTATCTGGTGGCCGCTGACGCCCCCGGCGTGACCCGCACCAAGCTGAACCTGGCCGACAGCCGCGGCGCGGCCAACGTCAGCTTCGACAACGTCGCCGTCTCGGACGCCGACAAGCTGACCGGCGGCGCGGCCCTGCTGGAAAAGACCCTGGACCGTGCGCGGGCCGGCATCTCGGCAGAAATGCTGGGCGCCGCCGTGCAGGCCTTTGAAGTGACGCTGGACTATCTGAAGACCCGCGTTCAGTTCGGCCAGGTGATCGGTTCCTTCCAGGCCCTGCAGCACCGCGCAGCCAAGATGTTCACCGAGCTGGAACTGTCGCGTTCGGCCGTCGAGGCTGCGCTGACGGCGATCGACAACGACGCCCCGGACGTGCCGGAACTGGTGTCGCTGGCCAAGGCGAAGATGGGCGACACGTTCCATCTGGTGAGCAACGAGATGGTGCAGATGCACGGCGGCATCGGCATGACCGACGCGCACGATGCGGGCTTCTATCTGAAGCGCGCCCGTGCGGCGGAAGCAGCGTTCGGCAACCAGGCGTTCCATCGGGATCGGTATGCCCGGATCCAGGGGTATTGATACGCCGCTGAATGCGGTTTGAGTTTGAGGAGCCCCGTCGGTGAGAGCCGGCGGGGTTTTTCTTTGGGGTTGATGGGCCGTGCGTGTGGCCTGCCCCTACCACCACGCCCTCTTCGGGGCGTGGTCCCCCTCCCGCCATTTCATGGGGGAGGTAAGGGCGGAACCGGTAGCCGAATAGCGCTCGTTATGGCATCTTGCCCGTTCAGGTTGTTCGAGGGCTGTCCGGAATGAAACGCTTCGTGCTGGCGGCGCTGGTCTGCACCTTGAGCCTCGCGACGGAGCTGGCCCGGGCCAACCCGCTGTGGACCAGCGATCAGGTCCGGCAAGCTCGATCGCTCGTAGAATCCGAGGCGCTTGTCTTCGATCTCCGTAGAGAGAAGATCCGGCCGGACAAGCCCGCCGAGATCACCACTGAGGTTGTCATCCTGGCCCCCACCTTCTCTCAGATTGTGGAGGGCGAAAAGCAAACACTGGAAGATCACGCGCTGTGTAGAACCATGTCGTGGAACCGTACGGCCAGAGTGTTCACCAGTCACAGCTGCTATGCCATTGTCGCGTTCAAGCTAGTGGAAATCGAGAACCGCGCGGCTTTGAGCCGGGTCGCATCAGAGGATCCCCGTTTCAGCGCGGAAGCGAATTCCGCCGAGCTTGGCATCGTGGGTTCCCGGCCATCTCGCCTTGAAATGCGCCAAACGCGGGAGGGTCGTGAATACCGTGTCGGCAAAGCCATCCTGACGTCGGTTCGAGGCTCGGTGGGCGATATATCGGCCCAGGAGATGCGTGGCTTGATCCGCTTCCTGGCGCGCTACGCGCCGCTTCATCCACAGGTCCGTGGCGACATCGCCAACGGACGGGTAATTCCGGCGTCTATCGACGTGGATGCAGGCCCGTTGGCGCAGCAACGGCTGAGCATTTCCAATGTTCGCCGCTTGTCGGCAGCGTATCCGCTACCAGCCGGCTTGACCGCAGCTCTGTCGGAAGAGGCGCAGCTGGGTGGGTCGCCACGCGCCCTTGCACTTCGGACAGTGTCTCAAGCCCTCGACGGGACGATGCAGAAGCCGACTGCAGAGGCGACACTGGCCGCCATGCGCGCCGCCCTCACTTCGGGGCGCGGACTTGAGGCCGTGTGGCTGTTCATGCAACTCACCCAGGAACATGCCGTCGCATTCAAGCCCATAGGCGGGGCGCCGAGCCCGTTGCTGAGCGGCGTACGCGCGATGTTGCCACAACTGTGGGCCGATCCGGAGGCCGCCCGGCTGATGGCGATCAGCGATCTGGCGGGGAATGCCCAGGCGCCAGGGGATCGGCAGGCTGCGGCACGCTTTCTGAGTTCTCCCCGCATGGAGGGCCTCGCCTATGGCACGTTTCGGAATGTGACTTACGCGAACCTGCTGACGACCTCCCCGGCGTCGAAGGATTGGGATCCCGCAATCCGGGCGGCGATGCCCCCCAACCGCGTGGATAACTATTGGATTCACATCCAGGCCCACCCCTGGTCCAGCAACACCTTCAAGGACGCAGGCGATGCCTATTATGGCGCGTACGACGTTGTGAGCGCTTGGACCGCCTATGATCTGGGACGTGCCGTGGACCCGAACTGGCGTGACAGCGTCATGGGCGCCGTCGGCAGGTTCGAAGACCAGATGCGCCAGCGGGAACCCGATTATTTCTGATGGATCGGGCCGGAGAGACCCTATGTAGCACGTGTCCTGGACGGCCGTGAGGTGACCGGGTGGATCGCATTGGGCTGCTTCACGCTTGCGGTTGCGGGCGCCTGCGCGCTGTGGGCGGAAGTCGGACTGTCGAAACGCAAGGACCTGCGCACCTGGAAGATCGGGTGGGTGGCATGGTCGATGATCGCCATGAGTTTGATCGCAGCGTTTCAACTTGTCTCCGGGGCGCCCTTGTCACACGTGTTCATCTGGAGTCTCGTCGTCGGCCCCCTCTGCTACCCCATCGCGCGCATCATCGGAGCCTTGGCGGAATTGTCCCCCTACCCCTCGGGTTCCGATGAAACGATAGCGCTGATAGTGGA
>NZ_JBILRO010000068.1:0-13749 GCF_044372605.1 Phenylobacterium sp. | reverse complement strand
CGCCCACGTCTGCACGGACGAGACGGGCGCGCCCGGGTTTTTCGGGCAGGGTCTGGGACTGATTGGCCTGCCGGGCGCGTCCGGCCGGATCGACCCTGCGAGCCTCACCGGTCCACTCGCCGCGCCCGATGTCGCCCATCGCCAGTCACCGGCCGCTCTCTCGCTGACCAATGCGACAGAGTACGGAACCGTCTACCCGGTCGCTGATCTACAGGCGCTGATCCAGCCCGTGAAGGATCTGGACTACGGCGTGCACCTCGACGGCGCGCGGCTCGCCAATGCGGCGGCGGCCAGCTTCGACGTCCGGGCCATCGCCGGCCTTGGCGTCGACATCCTGGTGCTGGGCGGAACCAAGGCCGGCATGCCGCCCACCGAGGCCGTGGTGATCTTCGACCGCAAGCTGGCCAGAAGGTTCGACGCGCGCCTGAAACAGGGCGGCCAGCTTCCCTCCAAGGGTCGGTTCTATGCCGCACCCTTCATCGGTATGCTGGAAGACGGCGCCATCGCGCGCCATGCCGCCCACGCCAACGCGATGGCGCGTCGACTGGCGGCTTCGATGCCGTTCCGGGTCACCCACGCCGTCGAGGCCAACGCGGTCTTTGTCGAAATGGACGAAGATCGGCTGACTGCCCTGCAAGCGAGAGGCTGGTTCGTCTACCGGTTTCTCGACGGCTCGGTGCGTTTCATGTGCTCCTGGGCGACGACCGAAGCCACCGTTGATGAGCTCGTTGAGGCGCTGCGCAGCCTAGCGTGAGCCCGGATTCGCCGCGGCGGCGGAAGGATTTGCCCACGACCACCGATTGTGTGGCCGCAAGGCCGCACAGCGTAACAAAATCGTAACCATGTCGCTTCCGGACGCTCAATCGTGGCGACTTTTCGTTGATTACGCGACAACTGCGTGACACGGGTTCTCCCAATCGCTCAGGCTGTTGTCCCAGCGTAAACGCCACTTGGCGTCGACGCTTGGAGTTACGGCTTTGAACCTCCATCGCCTCGTCGGTGTCGCCGACAGCCCTCGCCCACAACTCCCAGGCTGGGAGCCAAGGAATGAAAGCCCAGATGAACACTCTGTTCCGCACCGCGTTGCTCGCTTCGGCCGCCTCGGCCAGCCTGCTCGCCGTTCCGACCTTCGCTCAGGCCCAGACTGACGCTGACGCCGTCGACGTCGGAGAAATCGTCATTACCGGGTCGCGCATCCGCCGTGACACCTTCTCCTCGCCGCAGCCGCTGTCGGTGGTGTCTGCCGAGTCGATCCGCGACGCGGGAACTATCTCCATCGGCAACATTCTGCTTGAACAACCGAACATCAACCCGGCGACCAACAGCCAGAACTCCTCGGGCACGCTGTTCCTGGCCGGCCAGACCCGCGCCGACATCCGGGGCCTTGGCCCCACGCGCACGCTGGTGCTGATGGATGGCCGCCGCCTGCCCTTCTCCGATGCCTCCTCACCGGCGGTCGATCTGAACACGATCCCGTCCCTGATGGTGAAGTCGATCGAAACCATCGCGGGCGGGGCATCCGCCGTCTACGGCTCGGAAGCCATCTCCGGCGTCGTCAACTTCATCATGAAGAAGGAACAGGACGGACTCGAGCTCGACCTGCAAGGTGGCATCACCCAGCGCGGTGACGGTGAAGAATTCCGCAGTGGCTTCAACTGGGGCAAGAAGTTCCTCGACGAGAAGCTCAACGTTCTGGTCGGCGGCGAGTACGCCAAGCAGGACCTGATCATGCAGAAGGATCGGGGTGACTTCTTCCCCGGCTTCCGTCGTGACACCCGCCTGACACCCCAGACGATCCTGCCGGGTTCACCTTCAGCGACGACGCCGTTCGCGACCTTCCAGCTGATCGGCGGCGCCCTGGGTACGGCGCGCGCGGTAACCCGCGATGTCCGCGACAACGGCGTCAGCATTGTGCGTCTGTCTCCGGCCTGCTCGACCACCACCAGCCAGCCTGATTGCCAAGATCCGTCCCTGTTTTTCACGGGCGTTTACAATGCCCTGCAAGGCAAGAGTGATCGTGCGGTACTGAGGACCTACGTCGACTACAAGCTGGCTGAGGACTGGAACGTCTTCATCGACGCCAGTTACCTGAAGGCCAACGGCTACGGCATATTCCAGCCGCCGTTCTCATCCACGGCAGGCGGCGGTTTGATGCCAGTCGTCCTGCGTGGCGACAACGCCTACCTCAACGGCGCGGGCACGACTGCCGCCCAGCTGCGCGCGGAATGGACCGCCGCGGCCAAGACCTTCACGCAAGGCTCGACGGCCCAGGTCGGCAAGTTCTGGAACGAGTTCGGTGGTCGTGACGTCCGCTCGTCGCGCGAACAAGCCCGCGTCGCGGGCGGCTTCGCAGGCAAGTTCCAGACATTTGGCCTGGATGTGGGCGTTGATGGCTACGCGCAGTACTCGCAACTGGACGGCACGACGACCTCCTACAATGTGCCCCGGGTCGCGCGGGTCCAGCAAGCTACGGACGCGGTGTTGCTGAACGGACAGGTGGTTTGCCGCGATGCAAACGCCCGCGCTGCCGGTTGCGTTCCCTGGGACCTGATCAACGGCCCCAGCCGCGAGGCGATTCTCTGGACCAACGCCCTGTCAGCGACCGATCAGACCGTGAAGCAGACCGTCGCGGGCCTGAATTTCGTGACGGACCTGTTCGACCTTCCGGCCGGGCCGGTGGGTCTGGCGTTCGGCGCCGAGTACCGCAAGGAAGAAAGCCTGTTTGTTCAGGACGCCCTGGGAGCTTCGGGCGCGCTGTTCTTCAACGCTATCGGGACCCGCGGGGGTGAGTACAACGTGAAGGACGTCTACGGCGAAGTCCGCGTTCCTATCCTCAAGGATTTTCTGCTGGCCAAGGAGCTGACCGTCGAACTGGCTGGCCGCGCCTCCGACTACTCAACCATCGGCGGGACCGACCAGTATCGCGTCAACATTACCTGGTCGCCGGTGGAGGACGTCACATTCCGCGCCACCGAAGCCACGGCTGTCCGCGCGCCGAATATCGTAGAGCTTTTCGCGCCACAAAACCGCAACTTCACCGGCGCAGCGATCGATCCATGCGACCGCGATGTATTCCGGGGCGCGACAGCTGCACAACAGGCAGCTCGCCGGGTCACCTGTGCGGCAGCGATCCCGAACTACAACCCGTTGACCTTCGTTTCGAACTTCGGGACGGGCCGCTCCTCGCTGGCGCTACTGCAGGGCGGTAACCCGGATCTCGGCCCGGAGAAGGCCAAGACCTACCAGTATGGCGTTGTGATCAAGCCGCGCTGGGTTCCCGACCTGTCGATCTCGGTTGACTACTTCAAGTACAACCTGCGTGACGCTGTGGGCACGATTCCGATCAACACCCTGCTCGGCGCACTCTGCCATGACGACGCGACAACCGCTTTCGCTTCCAACCCGTTCTGCACGCAAATTCGTCGGGACCCGACCGGAGCCAATGGCGGCGCAGTGCCAGGTGGCGTAACGGAAATCGTGCTGCTCAATCAGAACGTCGCGACGACCAAGGTTGAGGGCTACGACTATTCGATCGCCTACGGCTTCCGCACCGAGGACGTGCTCGGCAAGGACTATGGTTCGATCGCCCTTCGCCTCGACGCGACCTGGATGTACCAGTTCGTGCAGCAGGGCCTTCCCGGCCAGGCCTTCGTGCAGTTCGCCAACACGATCACCAATGCGACGCCGGAATGGAAGGCCAATGGATCAGTCCGCTGGACCTATGACAAGTTCTCCTTCGGCTGGAGCACTAACTACTTCGGCTCGATGATCATCAGCCAGGTGCAGCAGAAGGGTGTTCTTGATCCCTATACGACCGGCGACTACTTCCGCCACGACATGCGCGTCAGCTACCGTCTCAACGACGACGTGTCGTTCCGGGCGGGCATCGTCAATGTGTTCGACAAGAATCCGCCCGAGCGCCCGGAAATCTTCACCGGTACCGGCACCGGCTCGTCGCAATACGACAACGCGGGCCGCTTCTTCTTCGTCGGCGCAAACATGAACTTCTGATCCTGGACTGCCGGCAGCTCTTCGGAGTTGCCGGCTTCCTTGGCATTGCCAAAAAAAAGAGCCGCCGGGTCACCCCGGCGGCTTTCTTTATTCCGGCGGTGCGGAAAACGCCGCCCTCAGCCCAGCCCGCTCCGCCCGATCGCGTAGAAGCGTTCCGACCGCCGCGCCATCAGCACCTCGGCCGACAGGCCCTCCAGCGCCTTCAGTTCTTCTTCCACCGCATCGCCTACCGCGCGCATGGCGGCCTCCGGATCGGCGTGGGCGCCGCCGGGGGGTTCCGGGATGATGCGGTCGATGATCTTCATGCGCAGCAGGTCCTGCGCCGTGATCTTGAGCGCCTTGGCCGCCTCGGCGGGCGTGCGCGCACCGCGCCAGAGGATCGAATTCGCGCCCTCGGGCGGGATCACCGAGTAGACCGCGTGCTCCAGGATCAAGACCCGGCTGCCGCAGGCTGTGGCGATAGCGCCGCCGGAGCCGCCTTCGCCGGTAATCACCGCCACCATCGGCACCTTGAGCAGCAGCGCCTTTTCGGTGGATCGCGCGATCGCCTCGGCCACGCCGCGTTCCTCGGACGAGATACCCGGATAGGCCGCCGTGGTGTCGACAAAGCTGATCACCGGCAGGCTGAACCGCTCGGCAAGTTCCATCAGTCGCACGGTCTTGCGGTAGGCCTCGGGGCGCGCATAGCCGAAATTGTGCTTCACCCGGCTGACGGTATCGCGACCCTTCTCGTTGCCCATCACCACCACCGCGCGGCCGCGGAAGCGACCAAGCCCGCCCATGATCGCCGGATCATCGGCAAACTTGCGGTCGCCGCGCAGTTCCTGAAACTCATCGATCAGGGCCGCAACATAGTCGATGAAGTGCGGCCGGTCCGGATGGCGCGCCACCAGGGTCTTCTGCCAGGCGTCGAGGTTTGAATAGGCGTCGCGACGTAGGTCCTGCACGCGGATTCGCAAGGCCTGGATGTCGTCGTCAAACGCGCCGGGGTTTGCCGTCTCGGAGAGCTTCGACAGTTCCTCGATCTTGGTTTCGAGGTCGGCGATCGGGCGCTCGAACTCGAGGTAGTGCGCGGCCATCAGGGATCCGTGATTTGGGGCGGCGGGCCCGGAAGCGCCGGAAACTAGGCTTGAACGGCCTTTGTCACAAGGCGGGAACGGGGTCCAGGCCGTCCAAAGCGCTACCGCGGGTCTAACGCTTTCGTGACAGCGGGTGGCGACTCTGCACAACCTCGATCAGCCGGTCCGAAGCCACATGGGTATAGATCTGGGTGGTAGCGATGTCGGCGTGACCCAGGAGCTTCTGCACGACCCGCAGATCCGCGCCTCCCTCCAGAAGGTGGGTCGCGAAGGCGTGGCGCAGCACATGGGGGCTGACCCGGGCGGGATCTATCCCGGCCCCGGCGGCGGCCTCGTCCAGCACCTGGGCGAAACGGCGCGGGGTCAGGCGCGCGGCCTTTCCGCGCGAAGGGAACAGCCAGGGGTTGGCCTTGTCGCCCTTGGGCAGAAACGTCGGGCGGACCTCAAGATAGGCCTTCACCGCCGTCCGTGCGGTGTCGTTGAGGGGCGCGAGACGTTCCTTGCCGCCCTTGCCCTTGACGATCAGATAGGCCGGATCGCGCGACAGCGCCGCCAGCGGCAAGGCCGTCAATTCCGAGATTCTGAGACCCGAGGCATAGGCCAGTTCCACCATGCAACCGAACCGGAGGCCCTGGGCGCCGTCGCGCGCCGTGGCTGCGGCGATCAGATGGTTCATCTCCTCGCGGCTCAACACCTTGGGCAAGGGGCGCCCGCGTTTGGGCGCCTCCACCCGGCGTGAGGGGTCGTCGGGCCGCCACCCCTCGCCGAGCACGAACCGATAGAACTGACGCACGGCGGCGCGGCGGCGCGCGGCTGTGGCCGGCGACAGACCACGCGCACCCATATCGGCGAAGTAGGCCTCGACGTCCTCGGCGTGCGCGCCTGCCAAACCCCCACAACGACCGGCCAGATAGCCCTCGGCGTCCACCAGATCGCGGGCATAGGCTGTCAGCGTGTTTCGCGCCGCTGCGCGCTCGACCGCCATCATCTCCAGAAAGGCTTCGGCCCAGTCGCCGCCGCGCCCGCTCATTTCAGGCCTGCAAGGCCTTCCAGAGCGAACAGGCGCGCGGGCTCGTCCAGCTTCACCTGCCTTAACGACCGGATGATGCGCGCGCGGTCCGCCACCGTCAGCCCGCTCGGCCCGGCCTCCGCACAGATCCACAGCGCCAGCAGCGCGGTCTCGCCCATCCGCCGCCCCTGCGCGGCGGCCTCGAGCGCGACGTTGCGGCCCGTCGGGGATCGGCCCTCGGGCACAGCGAAAGACGCCAGACGAGTGCGGTCAACGGAACTGAGCTCATCCAGAAGCGCGGCCATCAGCAGCGCCGAACCCTGTCTCTTCGGACGGATCTTGAGGTCTGCGTCCATAGCCGCGCCGATCAGGGCAGACACCCCGGCTTCGGATGGCGGCCCCTGGGTGAGGGCTTCGGCCAGCGCGGCCGTCGCCTCGTCAATCCCGGCCAGGTCATAACTCGGCGCCGGCGGGGCCTGTCCTGACAGGGCGACGGCCACGGCAGGCGCAGGCTTCGCCGCGGCCACATCCAGCTTCAGTGACCGCGACAGCGACAGATCGAGACCGTTACGCAGCGATGCAGGGCCGGGAGGCGTCGCATTCAGTCTGGCACTCATCAAGCGCCCGTAGACAGCATCCCGCGCCTGGGTCTGGGCCAGCTCAAACGTCAGATGGGCCTGATCGGACTGGCCGGCCTCGGCCTGGCAGAACGACCTCAGTCGCAGCCAATAGATGTCGCCTCGCCCGGCGGCCAGGGCGGCGGCGATGGCGCAGGCTCGCGTCGCATCCCCCGAAAGCAGCGCCACCTCGGCGGCGGCCTTCGACAGGCCGGCGTTGCGATCGAGGCTCGGCGCCCGTTCCAGTATCCGTGCGGCGGCTTCAAGATCTCCCAGCGCGATCATGGCGTTGGCCCGCCCCGCCGCCAACCCGTCATCGCCGGTCGAGCCTTCGGGCCCCGGCGCGCCAGTCGCCAGAAGCTGTCGCGCCAGATGTGACGCCGCCGGCGACATCGGTCGGGAGGCCAGCAACGGCAGCACCGCGAGCGCCATCTCCGCCGGGGTTCCTCGCCAGAGATCGGCAGGCAGCCCGGTGTCACGGCCCGGCGTGGAAAAGGCGTCCGGCGCGGCCAGTTGGGTCACCTGCACCTGCCCGCTCGCCGGACCGGCTATCGCCACCAGAAATCCGAGAAAGAGTGCGATACGCATCATGCTCTCAACATACTCCAACGCCCGGCGTTGGCGCGAGGGCGCAACCTCGTGTAAAGCCTCCATCGTTTATGGACCGCTACGAACCGCTTCGCCGCCGCACCATCGCACTCGTCGGCCTCATGGGGGTCGGCAAGTCGAGCGTCGGTCGGCGTCTGGCCGCCCTCCTGGACCTGCCATTCCGCGACGCCGACACCGAGGTAGAAACCGCGGCTGGGCGGTCGATACCCGAGATCTTCGCTGATCTCGGCGAAGGGGCGTTCCGCGACGGTGAACGCAGGGTGATCGCCCGGTTGCTTGAAGGGCCGCCCGTCATTCTGGCCACCGGCGGCGGCGCGTTCATGAGTCCGGAAACCCGTGAGATCATCAAGGACCGCGCTGTGTCCGTCTGGCTGAAAGCTGATCTTGATGTCCTGGCGCGCCGCGTCGGGCGCAAGGAGACGCGTCCCCTGCTGATCGGCAAGGACCCGCTGGAGGTTCTCAGGGAACAGGCGGCGGCGCGTTATCCGGCCTATGCCGAGGCCGATATCGTCGTTGAAACGGGCGACACTGCCCATCAGGTTACCGTGATGGCGGTGGTCAAGGCGTTGGCCGATCATCTGGGTGAGTCTGTCGAATGAACCGCACCATCGCCGTCGGACTGGGGGATCGCGCCTACGATGTCCAGGTCGGCCAGGGCCTGCTGGACGCCGCCGGCCGTCTGATTGCGCCGTTCCAGTCGCGTGGCCGCACGGCCGTGGTCAGCGACGAGACCGTCTGGGCCCTGCACGGCGCGCGATTGACGGCCTCGCTGGCCAAGGCGGGCGTCGAAGCCCTGCCGGTGATCGTGGCGCCCGGCGAACAGACCAAGAGTTTCGAGGGGCTGGCCGACGTGTTGGACCGACTTCTCGCGCTGGAACTGGACCGGGGGGATCTGATCACCGCTTTCGGGGGCGGCGTGGTGGGCGATCTCGCGGGCTTTGCGGCCGCCATCTACAAGCGCGGGATCGACTTCGTGCAGATCCCCACCACCCTGCTGGCTCAGGTCGACAGTTCCGTGGGCGGCAAGACCGCCATCGATACCGCGCGTGGCAAGAACCTGGTCGGCGCCTTCCACCAGCCGCGCCTGGTCCTGGCGGACCTGGACGTTCTGGGCACCCTGCCCGTCCGTGAGATGCGGGCCGGCTACGCCGAGGTGATCAAGTACGGCTTGCTCGGTGATATGGCGTTCTTCGAGTGGCTGGAAACAAATGGCGCCGCCGTGATCGCCCGGGATCCTGCGATGCTGATCCACGCCGTCGGGCGTTCGGTGGAAATGAAGGCCGGGATCGTCGCCGAGGATGAGCGCGAGCAGGGTCGACGCGCGCTGCTGAACCTCGGCCACACCTTCGCCCACGCTCTGGAGGCGGAGAACGGCTATGGCGACGGGCTACGACACGGTGAGGCGGTCGGCGCGGGCATGGCGCTGGCGTTCCGCTTCTCGGCCTCGCTGGGGCTGATCCCGGGCCAGGACGCACAGCGGGCCACGCGCGCCATTGCCGCCGCCGGGCTTCCCACTCAACTGGTCGAGGTTGCCGGTCACCCGTTCCGGGCGGACCGGATGATCGCCCACATGTCTCAGGACAAGAAAGCCGAGGCCGGTCGGCTGACCTTCATCCTCGCCCACGCTCTTGGCGATGCCTTTGTCGCCCGGAACGTGGATGCAAACGCGGTTCGCGATTTCCTGCTCCTGGAGGGAGCTATCCCTTGAATACAGTTCTGGCCACCCTGCTCGCCCTGGCGCCAACCCTGGCAGTACTGCTCACGCTCTCGGGCCTGATCTCGGCGGCGGAAACGTCGATGACTGCGGCTTCGCGGGGCCGCATGCACCAACTGGAGCGAGACGGAGACCGCGCGGCGCGGCGCGTCAACCGGCTGATCGGCGACCAGGAGAACATGATCGGCGCGATCCTGCTGTCGAACAACGTCCTGAATATCTTCGCCTCGGCCCTGACGACGGCCGTGCTGACGTCCCTCTTTCCAGCAGGGTCTGTCGCTGGCCCCCTGATCGCCACCGGTGTCATGACGGTGCTGGTCGTGGTGTTCGCCGAGATCCTGCCCAAGACGCTGGCCATCGCGCGTCCGGATGATGTGGCGCGGACGCTTTCGATCCCGACTTACTGGACCGTACGGATCTTCGGACCACTGGCCCGGACCGCCCAATGGATCGTGCGCCTGACGCTGCGCCCCTTCGGCATAAAGCTCGACATGGAGACGGATGTCCTGGCTGCCCACGAGGAGATCCGCGGCTCGGTAGAATATCACTACTCCGAAGGCCTGGTGGAGACCCGGGACCGCGACATGCTGGGCGGCGTTCTTGATCTGGCCGAGATGGATGTGACCGAGGTGATGGTCCACCGCCGCTCGATGATGACGGTCGATGGCGGACTGCCGCCCAGGCGCATCCTGGCCGAGGCGTTGGAGAGCCAGCACACCCGTTTGCCGATCTACCGCAATGAACCCGAAAACATCATAGGCATCCTGCACGTCAAGGATCTGCTGGGTGCCCTGGCTCAGAATGACGGCCGGATCGACGCGCTGGATATCCCGGCCATCCTTCGCGCGCCGTGGTTTGTGCCGGAGACAACATCGCTCAAGGATCAGCTGGCTGCGTTCCTGAAGGCCCAGAACCACTTTGCGCTTGTCGTCGACGAATACGGCGCCATCCAGGGCCTGATCACCCTTGAAGACATCCTTGAGGAGATCGTCGGCGAGATCGAGGACGAACACGACACGGTGGCCGCCGGCGTGAAACCTGACGACGACGGATCATTCCTCGTCGAAGGCTCGGTGACCATCCGCGATCTGAACCGGGCCATGAACTGGGAACTGCCGGACGAGGAGGCCGTGACGATCGCAGGGCTGCTGATCCATGAAGCCCAGTCGATTCCCGAGGTCGGTCAGACCTTCACCTTCCACAACCATCGCTTCACTGTGGAGGCGCGCAAGGGCGCGCGGCTTACCCGCCTGAGGATCGAACCGCTGCCACCGCGGGAAGACGACTGACGAAATCAGCCTTCGCGGTAATAGGGCTCAACCGGCCCCTGAAGCTTCATGGTCAGCGGATTGCCGTGCCGGTCCTTTGACGCGCCGACAGACAGACGCACCCAGCCCTCGCTGACACAGTATTCCTCAACGTTGGTCTTGTCCTGGCCCTTGAAACGCACGCCGACGTTCCGTTGCAGGATAGCCTCGTCATAGAACGGGCTGTCCGGATTGACGCTCAGGCGGTCGGGAAGGGCGGGGACGGTCTCTTCGCTCATGTCCGGGAGGTCGCATGCCTTGCGCCCGGGTTCAAGGCGCCAGCGATTTTACACTGGAACCCCCGCCGCGATTGCCAAGCTGCGACTGAGCCTGTTCAACGTCTGACATGAAACTCGCCACCGCCGCGCTTGCGGCCTTGATCATTGCAGCTCCCGCCATGGCCGAAAACCTGCCTCCCCAGCGCATCTTCGAAAGCCCCGATATCTCCGGACCGCGCGCGCGGGGCGTGAAGCTGTCGCCGGACGGCAAGTCCGTCACCTACATCAAGACCCGCGCCGACGACCTGAGGGTCACCGACCTGTGGGTCGCCGACGTGGCCGGCGGCGAGCCGCGGATGCTGCTGGACGGCAAGAAGCTGGCGCCGACCGAACGCGATCTTTCGGAGGCGGAGAAGGCGCGACGTGAACGCCTCGGCGTCGCCACACGCGGTGTCATCGATTACGCCTGGGACAGTCTGGGCCGGGTGATCCTGGCCCCTGTCGAAGGCGATATCTGGCTCTATGATGTGAACTCAGGGACGGCCCGACAGGTCACCACGACCCCCGGCGACGAAATCGACGCCAAGATCTCGCCCAGAGGCGGTTATGTGTCCTATGTCCGGGATGACAACCTCTACATCACGCCGGTCACCGGCGGGACCGAGCGCGCCCTCACTGAGGGTGGCACCGAGCTGAAGAGTTGGGCGACTGCGGATTTCATCGCCCAGGAGGAGATGCAGCGCTACACCGGCTATTGGTGGAGTCCGGATGATCAGGCTGTTGCGCTGGCCTTTGTGGACCAGACCGGCGTAGACATCGTGGACCGACCTGAAGTCAACGCCACCGGCGCCAATGTCGTCCCGCAACGCTTCCCCCGCCCCGGTCGGCCCAACGTCCGCGTGGAACTCTATGTGCAGCCGCTGACCGGCTCGCGCATCAAGGTGGATCTCGGCGATAACCCGGACATCTATCTGGCGCGGGTCAACTGGTCGAAGGATGGCAAGACCCTCTACGTGCAGCGTCAGACGCGGGACCAGCGACGGCTTGATCTGCTGGCCGTTGATCCGGCCACCGGCAAAGGCCGTGTGATCCTGAGCGAGACCAGCCCGCACTGGGTCGACCTTACCGATGATTTCCGCCCGCTGACCGGGGGATCGTTCCTCTGGACCTCCGAACGGTCCGGCTATGTCCATATCTACCTTTATGCGGCGGACGGGACCCTGATCCGGCAGGTCACACGAGGTGACTGGCCCGTGGCTGAGATTGAGGGCGTGGACGAGGCCAGATCGACGGTCATCTTCTCGGCCTCGCGGGACACACCGATCGAAAGCCGCGTGTATGCCGTCTCCTACGCAAAGCCCGGTGAACCCCGGGCGCTGACGGCGGCGGGCGGCCTGTGGGGTGTGACGGTCGCCCATAAAGGTGGCGCGTTCGTGGGAACCTACACCGATCCGAAGACCCCACCCCAGACCGCGCTCTATCGATCGGACGGGACGCGGGTGCGCTGGATCGAGGAAAATGCGCTGAAGCCGGGACATCCCTACTGGCCCTACGTTGCAAACCTGCGTGAACCGGGGTTCGGAACCATCAAGGCGGCTGACGGCCAGGATCTTTACTGGTCCATGCGGACACCACCGGGGTTCGATCCGGCCAGGACCTACCCTGTGATCGTCTCGGTCTATGGCGGGCCGAGCGCCCAGATGGTGCAAAAGGCCTGGGCGTCGCCGGAAGACCAGATCCTGCTGGATGCCGGCTACATCCTGTTCGAGCTAGACAATCGCGGCTCGGCAAACCGAAGCGCGGCCTTCAAGACCGTGCTCGACCGCAAGATGGGCCAGTTGGAGGTCGACGACCAGATCGCCGGCGCCCGTTACCTGCAAAGCCTGCCTTACGTCGACAAGGCCAGGATCGGGGTTACGGGATGGTCCTACGGCGGCTACATGACGCTCCTGTTGCTCACCGCGCCGGATACGCCGTTCAAGGCGGGAGTCGCGGGCGCGCCGGTCACCGACTGGAAACTCTACGACACCCACTACACCGAGCGTTACATGGGCACGCCTGCCGATAACCCGGCCGGGTATGCAGCCTCGGAGGTGGTGTCGCGGCTACCACGGCTGAAGGCCGGATCGCTGCTGATCATTCACGGCATGGCCGATGACAACGTCACCTTCGACCACACCACCCGCGCGCTTTTCGCCCTTCAGGCGGCGGGGACGCCGTTCGAGACCATGGTCTATCCAGGTCTGCGGCACCGCGGCGGATGGACGCCCACCAACCGCAAGCACCGGGCAATGCAGACGCTGGACTTCTTCGACCGCAAACTGAAGTGATCAGACCTACTTGGGCTTGCGGAACTTCATCAAGAACTGATCGGTCTTGCCGCGAATAGCCGGCGAGAACACGTTGGCGGTCTTCGGATCTTCCGGCACGGCCAGCATGGCGCTTTCGGCCTCCAGCTTGAAACCGGCGGCCTCAACCTCCCTGCGAACGATCGCAGGATCGATCCGGTGGATCTTGTCCGCCGCCTCAAGACCCGAGCCAGCCAAGGCGGCATGGTCGACGATCAGATAGATGCCGCCGGGCTTCAGCGACTTGAACACCTCGGCGTTCACCTTCGTCGCCGTGTCGGCCGGGAACGGCTTCAGATGCAGATCGTGATAGTTCTGCACGGTCAGCACCAGATCCACACCGTCCGGCAGGTCGAGCGCGCCAAAGGTCGAGATCAGCGGAACCACATTGGCGTAGGCGGCGGCCACCTTCTTCTGGTTCTCGCCATAGCTGGCCTGGAACTGAATGAACTCGGCCGGCTGGTAGCCGATGACCTGCCCCTTGGGGCCCACCACGCCCGACAGGATGCGCGTGAAGTAGCCGCCGCCCATCACCAGATCGACGACTTTGCCGCCGGTCTTGATCTCGCCCATCGCCAGCAGTTCGCCGGGCTTCCGGGCCGCATCGCGGGCGCTGTCCTCGGCTGGCCGGGCCTTGTCAGCAAGTGCCGCGGCGACATTGGCCGGTACAGCTGCCTGGACGGATCCGGCGCCCAGTGCCACGACGGCAACAGCAGCTACCATCCATCTACGGTTCATGCGCGGATCCCCCTGACCTCTTTGTCGGGAGAGCCTAGCACCACGACCGCGCATGGCCATCGCCAAATTCCGGCGCCGCCCTCAGGCGTTAACGTGGCT
>NZ_JBILRO010000106.1:0-10675 GCF_044372605.1 Phenylobacterium sp. | reverse complement strand
AGCCCTCCAGGATGTTGAGGAAGCCGACGACGTTGGAGTCCACGTAGGCCTCGGGCGCCTCGAGGCTGTAGCGCACGCCCGCCTGGGCGGCGAGATTGACGACTGCGTCAGGCCTCACTTCGGCGAACAGGCCAGCCATGCCCTCGCGGTCGGCCAGATCCAGTTTGGCGTGACGATAGCCGGAATGGCGCTCGAGGATCGCCAGCCGGGCCGCCTTCAGCGCCGGATCATAGTAGGCATTGAGGTTGTCCAGGCCGACCACCGCCTCACCAGCCTCCAGCAAGCGCCGGGACAGGTGAAAGCCGATAAAGCCCGCTGAACCGGTAACCAGGATCGTCAAGGCCACGCCTCCCGACGGGCGCCGCGTTGAAGCCCTTCAGACGCTCTCTAGAGCGAGCCCCGTTGCCGGAGCCTTAAGGGTCAACGCCCGCTGAGGCCTGCCACCCGGCGCAGTGTGGCCGGCTGGGTCGTTTCGATGGCCTGTTCTGCGGCCAGACGACGTCCGTCCGCGACATCGCGTGCGCGCAGGTGGACGATCAGAGGCGACATTCCCGACAGCAGACCGGCCATCAGGCCAAGACGCCCTTCGCGCCAACCTCCCTGCACCAGATAGCTGCGGGCCAGTTCGCCAATACCCTGACCCAAGCTCATGGCCAGGCCAGCGGTACGACCGGTGTCGACCACGTCCTCGGCACGCAGTGCGGTGAACCGGTTGAGACGTTCCATCAGACTCCCGACGTCGCGTCCCAGCAGACGCCGGATCGCCCCGGTCAGGGCGCCTCCCGATTGCCCGGCCATCGCCACTGGCGTCCGCACGCGTCCAGCATCCCACGATTTCAGGCCGCGCTTGTAGAGACGTGGCTCTCGTCTTGCACTCAGCACGCCGGTCCAGCCGTTTCGGACGAGGCTCTCGCCAATATAGTTGTCGATCGGCAGTTCGTACCAATCACCGGCGCGCCGCATCTGAAGCACTGCGCGGATCTCCCAGGCCAAGGCGGCGTCTATGCGGTCCTCGGGCTCAACCTCGAGCACCCACTCACTGGAGCTGGCTTCGACGCCAGCCATCCGCCGGTGACTCTCGAGCGGGAAGATACCGTCAATGACGATGGCGCCGTAGCGTCGGGCGATTTCCTGCGAACGGTCGGTGCAGCGGTCTGCCACCACCACGATCTCGTCGCAGAACGAGAGCTTGCGCAGACAATCCGAAAGCTGGGCTTCCTGATTTTGGACACAGACAACGGCCGACAACTTAACCACGGTAGACCTCTCGGGCGCTCCGCTTCGGAGCTCGTCATGGATTAGACGCCGCCCCTTGGACCTGCCCCCCAGCCAAGCTTTACCTTTTGTTCAGAAATTGGTCGCGAATCGCACACCGAAGGTGCGGGGGCGTTGCGGGGTGGCCTGGCGCAACTGTCCAAAGCTGAACGGGTTGCCGTAGGCGAAGGTATCTCCAGTGTCGTTGAACGGGTTGCTGACAAAGGCGGTGGCCCGCCAGGTATCGGCGGCGATCTCCACCGAAAGGCGAGCGCGCAGGTACTGTTCCATCTTTGGCGAGAGACTGGCGTTGAAGCTGAGAGACGAGGGGCCGACGTAGTTGGCTTCACCGATCAGGCGCAGGGCGAGATCATCGGTAAGCGACCGTTGATAGACGGCCAGAAGGCCGCCGGAGGCTTTGGGCACGCCTGGCAGCGCTCCGGTGACCTGGGCTGCGAAGTCGGCGTTGGCGTTGCGAATGCGGGAGTCCGCGAACAGTCCGTTGACCTGCAGGGAGAGACCGAAGGGCCAATCGTAGCTGGCTTCAGCCTCGAGTCCCACGATCCTGGCATCGGCGACATTTGCCGTGTAGGCGAGGCCGGAGGGGCGGTACTGGTCGGTCTGGATGTTGGACCAGTCATTGACGTAAACGGACGCGCGAACGTTAAGGCGATTGTTAAGCCGGCGAAACTTCGCACCGATCTCATAATTGCGCAGGCGGTCCGGCGCGAAGGTCGCGCGACGCGCGGCGATGGCGAACAGTCCGCTGGAGTTGAACCCTCCGGATCGGTATCCCTCGCTCACCAGGGCATAGATCAGGTCACCGGACTGGAACTCTTTCTGGAGCGCGATCTTGGGAGAGAACCCCTGGAAAGTGCGCGTGCGATCAAAAGATCTGGAGTCGTACGGGAGAGTCACCGCCACATCCGACTTCGTATGCACGCGATTCTCGAATATGCGCCCGCCGACCGTTGCGCTCCACCCGTCCGCGAAATCATAGACCCCTTCGCCGTAGAAGGCATATTCTGACCGTCGGTCCTTGCGGCTTTCGGCGTAGGCGGTGGTTACCAGCGGGCCCACCGAAAGGATCTTCAGCGAGGAGGGGGTCCGCTCTACGGTTCGCGCAGTGTAGACCCCGACCAGCCAGTTGAACCGCCCGGCGCCCGGCGAGCGCAGCATGAGATCCTGGATGAGCATGTCGGCATTGGCGGCCTCGAAATAGGCGCCAATATCGCCAGTGCGGACAACGAAATTGCCGGCAAGGGTCGCGGAAGCATCATACTGGCTTGAATAGACGTGGTGTACGTAGCTGGCCGATGAGGTGAGGCTGCCCCAGTCGAAGTCTCCCTGGATGGTGGCTCCGGCGTAGGTGAAGTCGTTGTTGTGGGCTTCACGCACGCTGTTGGTCCGGACGGGAGGCGGGGCGCCTGCAGAAGGCCTTGACGCCGTACTGCCGGCGACGGTGACGTACTGTGTATCGTTGGAGTGCAGATTCTGGACAGCGCCGGCGATGTCCATCCGCCAGGCGTTCGAGATCTGCGCGCGGAGAGCCAGACGGCCCCCGCTACGGCGGGTCTGATCGACGTTGGCGAGGCCCAGGTTGATGTTGTCGAGGTATCCGCCCTGGAGATCATCATAAGCGACGAGTCGGGCGGCGAGCCGTCCTGGAACAATCGGCACGTTGATGTAGCCGTCGACCTCGTAGCTTTCATCGCCGCCATTGGTCGCGGAGAGAGAGCCCGCAAGGCCGGCTGACATGCTCTCGAGCTCCGGTTTTCGTGTGACGATGCGATAGACTCCGGCCAGGGCTCCGGACCCGTAGAGCGCGCCTTGCGGGCCGCGGATGATCTCGATCCGGTCCAGGTCTACAAGTCTCAGATCGGGGTCTGGCGCATTGTAGTTGATCGGCGCCTCGTCCAGGTAGGTGCCCACCGTTGAGCGGGTGCGGCCGGTAAAGGCGCCGTCCGACAGCCCTCGAACAAGCAGCTTGTCGCGACCGGGACCGAGGTTCGTCGTCTGAACCCCCGCCAGCTGTCCCACGGTGCGCCCGATGTCCACCGAGCCCGTTGCGGCGATCTGTTGCCCTGAAATGGCGCTTACGCCGGCAGGCAGGCGATCCATGGCAACGGGGCGCCTGGTGGCGGTGACCACAACCTCGGCAAGGAGTGGCGGCGGCCGAGGTGGTTCGACAGGAGCGGGGGCGGGCTGGGCTACCGCCACAGGGTTGGCCGTTATCCGAACAGTGCGGGTGTCAACAATCCGGTAGCGGCAGGGCGCGTCGTCGAGCAAGCGGGCCAAGGCTTCATCAAGCGTGAAGCGGCCTCGAAGGCGTGTGACGCCTCCGGCCCCGCATGATGCAGTTCCCAGAATGGAAACGTTGGTCTGTAGCCCCAGATCGATCAGGGCATCAGCGTAGGATCTCGGCGGGATCGCCAGATTGAAGCGAGAGTCGGCGGCCTCAGCGCGTCCCGCCACGCAGGCGAGAGCAACGCCGCTCAATAGAGTCTGCGAAAGCAGGCTTCGCCCGGCTATGATAACAGGTCCTCATTAGCGATCCGACGTCCTATCACGCCGCAGGATCAAACCTGCGTCCGAACGTACCGCGCTTATCGGAACCAGCAAGGCCAAGCGTCGAATTACTGCGTCCTGATTGTCCAGTACGAGAACGCCGGAAACCGGGACCGCCCCAAGGGTGGCGTCATCTATGCGGATCGGTGTCGACCACTGCTGATTCAGGTCGGCGATGACCTCTGACAGCGGTTGCTCTCTGTAGACGAGCCGTCCTGTCCGCCAGGCCAGCACTTCGGAGGCTTCGGCCTTCACGACCAGCGTTCGGGCGTTACCCTCAACATGATCGAGGCGCTGACCCGGGCGAAGACGGTAGGCCTTGCCGTATGCACCCTCAGCCGGACGGACCTCAACGGCGCCCCGCGCCACCGTCACGGACAGTTTGCCCTCCCGGCGTCGTACGTCGAACTGGGTTCCGACCACGCGCACGGTACGGTCGCCGGCGGTGACAAAAAAGGGTCGCTCCGCGTTATGGGCGACGTCAAAAACGGCCTGGCCCTGATACAGTCGTACTGTCCTGGCGCTTCGCGAGAGGGATACCGTCAAGCGAGTGCCAGCATTGAGATCGACCCTTGACCCGTCGGCCAACGTCACGGAGCGTCGTTCACCCTTGGCGGTCGCATAGGTCTCGGTGCTGGTCGACGAGATCAACTGGGGCGCCGCCATAACGGCCAGAACGGCCGCTGCAGCAATCCCGAAGCCGCCAACGACCATTCTGCGATCTGGCGCCGGCCGGATCGATCGCTTCGCGGACAGACCCTGAGCGATGGGTTCCGCATTGGCGGCGACTTGTTGGGAAACCCTCATCGCCAGATCAAACGCCGAAACATTGCCAGGCGAAGAAGACAGCCAAGCGTCAAAGGCGATTGCTTCCGCATCTCCAAAGATACCGGCTTCAAGACGCACGACCCAACTCGCCGCGTCTTCGCAGCGCGCCTCGTCGTTCTGTCGCCAGGTCTTGATCATGCACCCTTCCAAGGCTGCCGCATGCGACCGCCTGTCAGATGCATAGACGTCGCCGAACCGCGTCGCCCCCCCATCGGAAAATACAAGTTTGAGTAGATCAAGAGATCAACCTTTGGGTGACGTTCTTCAGTCCGGCGGAGATATGCTTTTCTACTGACTTGACCGAGATGCCCATGATGCGGGCCGTTTCGGCATGGCTGCGGCCCTCCAGTTTGTGAAGCCGAAAAGCGCGCTGCATCTGTGGTGGCAGGCCTGAAACGGCCTCAACCAATTGCCGCAAGCGCTGACGAGACGCGGCCGCTTCATCCGCCGGCGGCTCAATGGCTATGTCATCCTCGCCTATAGAGGCGTGAGCCACCCGCCGCCATGCCGCCTCGCGCGCGCTGGATCGCGTATCGCCGCGCACCCGGTCGAGCATGACGTTCGTCGCTACCCGATAGATCAGCGCTACAGGATTCTCGATCATCAGGGCGTTCGGGTCGCGCGTCGCCAACTTGAGATAGAGTTCCTGCGCCAGATCCTCTGCCGTGGCGGCCGAACCCGTACGCGCAGCAAAGAAACGCACGAGGTTCGTCCTGCGTTCCAGATAGATTTCCAGGAGCGGGTCTGTCGGGCGCGACGCCCGGTCATGTCCGGTGACCATGCTCATGCCGATGACGCCGCTGTTGTGGCAGTCGGGCTTCGACGGGCGAGCGGGCAAGGGATCAAGGGTTCCATGGCCGAACAAAACTAAAGCGCTGCCTACTCATGCCCTATTCCGCTGTTTGCGCCAAATCTGCGAGGCACAGGAATTGGTCCCGTGAAGCGATTCGTTTCGAAACACGTCTCGCTAAGCAGTAGCACTGAGCCAGCATGCCCTGAATGCAGCCATTTCCACAGGGGATGCGTAGATTGTCGCGACTGCAGGGGCCTTGGTGCTGGCCCGGCCCCTGCAGACGAACTATGGAATTCCCACGGCGAGTGCGCGCGAGGGGATGCCTCTGTGCCGGTTTGGGACCCAAGGAGTTGCCGTAAATGAGCCTGAAGACCGTACCGGGACTCGAAAGTGCGCCGACGAAACACGCCCGACTGATCCGGTGGGTGCGTGATATCGCCGAATTGACACAACCGGACCAGGTGGTCTGGTGCGATGGTTCGGAAGGCGAGTGGAACCGGCTCACGGGCGAACTGGTGGCGGCTGGCACGCTCAAGCGACTGAACCCCGAAAAGCGCCCGAACTCGTTCTATGCCGCCTCGGATCCTCGCGATGTCGCCCGCGTGGAAAGCCGGACTTTCATTTGCTCGGAGAAGCCGGAAGACGCCGGCCCCACCAACAACTGGCTCGACCCGAACGAGATGCGTTCGGACCTGACGGACCTGTTCCGGGGCGTCATGCGCGGCCGCACGATGTATGTGGTGCCCTTCTGTATGGGCCCCTTGGGGTCTGCCATCAGCCAGATTGGTGTTGAAATCACCGACAGCGCCTACGTGGCGGTATCCATGCGGATCATGACGCGGATGGGCCAGGGTGCGCTGGACGTGCTCGGTGACGACGGCTTCTTTGTTCCTGCCGTGCACACGGTGGGTATGCCGCTGGTGGATGGCGTCAAAGATGTCACCTGGCCCTGCAACGAGATCAAGTACATCGTCCACTTCCCCGAGAGCCGGGAAATCTGGTCCTACGGCTCCGGCTATGGCGGGAACGCGCTACTGGGCAAGAAGTGCTTTGCACTGCGCATCGCTTCGGTCATGGCCCGCGATGAGGGCTGGTTCGCCGAGCACATGCTGATCCTCAAGCTGACGTCGCCCGCAGGCGAGTCGAAGTTTGTGGCAGCCGCCTTCCCCAGCGCTTGCGGCAAGACCAATATGGCGATGCTGGAACCGACCCTGAAGGGATGGAAAGCCGAGACGATCGGCGACGACATTTGTTGGATGCGGTTCGGTCAGGACGGTCGGCTTTACGCCATCAACCCGGAAGCCGGCTTCTTCGGTGTGGCGCCCGGTACCGGCATCGAGACCAACAAGAACGCGATCGAGGCGCTCTGGGGCAATTCGATCTTCACCAACGTGGCCCTTACCGATGACGGTGATGTCTGGTGGGAAGGCCTGACACCGGAAGCGCCGGCGCATCTGATCGACTGGCAGGGGCGCGACTGGACGCCGGACAGCGATACGCCCGCCGCGCATCCGAACGCCCGTTTCACGGTGCCCGCTGCCCAGACGCCGGTTATCGCGCCTGAGTGGGAGGATCCGGCTGGGGTGCCGATCTCGGCAATACTGTTCGGCGGACGCCGCGCCTCTGCTGTGCCGTTGGTGACCGAGGCCCGCGATTGGCAGCACGGCGTATTCATGGCCTCGAACGTCGCTTCGGAAGGCACGGCAGCGGCGGAAAACGCCATTGGAGAACTGCGCCGCGACCCGTTCGCGATGCTGCCATTCTGCGGCTACAACATGGGCGACTACTTTGCTCATTGGCTGAAGATGGGTGCGACCCATGACGCGGCAAAGCTGCCCCGGATCTACTTCGTCAACTGGTTCCGCAAGGACGAGCGGGGCAAGTTTGTTTGGCCTGGTTATGGCGACAACAGCCGGGTGCTGAAATGGATCACCGAGCGGCTGGACGGCACGGCTGACGCTGTGGACACGCCTATTGGGCGCGTGCCGACCCGGGCCAGCCTGGACACCTCCGGCCTCAACATGACCGAAGCGCAGATGAACCTGTTGCTCACCGTGGATCCGGCGATCTGGTTGCAGGAAGCAGCCCTGATCCCGGAGTTCTACGAGCGGTTCGGTGAGGCCACGCCCAAGGCGCTCTGGAATGAGTATGAAGCGTTGGTGACGCGTCTGAAGGCGGCTGCTGCCCCAGAACGTGTTGTTGCCGCAGAGTAGCCTGGGCAAGTTTCGCTGAAATTTGCGGTCGATGGTTGCGCTTTAGCCTCCCGACACTACTCGCAGGGTCGGTTGGGCTCCCGGCTTCTCGCCGCGTATCTGTCCGACGAGGTCGAAGAGGGCGTTGCGGATATCCTCATCGCTGCCCGACTCAACGGTCGCGGCCAGCGCTTCGAGGTGAGTGGGCATCACCCGCAGGGCTGAGCTGGAAACAACCTCCATCACCTTGGGCGCGCAGGGAAGGGCTCGTTCAGTTTCATCAAGCAAGGCTTCTGTCAGTTTCTCGCCCGGTCGTAGGCCGGTGATCTCGACATCGATGCTCCGGCGGCCCGACAACGCGATCATCTGCTGCGCCAGATCCATGATGCTAACCGGCTCACCCATTTCGAGAAGGAACAGTCGTGAGTCGCGACGCTCGTCGGCGTGACAGGTGGCAGTGGCGTGAAGCACCAGTTGCGCCGCCTCCGGGATTGTCATGAAGAAACGAGTCATTTCGGGGTGGGTCACCGTGACCGGGCCCCCGCGTTCGATCTGGGATTTGAAGATCGGCACCACCGAACCAGACGAGCCCAGCACATTGCCGAATCGCACGGCGGAGAAGCGGCAGCCTTCGCCCGTGCTTTGCTGAGCCTGGATGACGGCTTCGGCCAAACGTTTGGTGGCGCCCATCACGTTGGTGGGATCGACAGCCTTGTCGGTGGATATCAGAACCATCTGGCGGGCGTCGCAGGCCCGCGACGCCTCTGCGACATTCCAGGTGCCGATGACATTGGTCAGGATGCCCTCGGTCGGATGTCGCTCGACCATGGAAACGTGCTTCAAGGCCGCAGCATGGAAAACCAGCTCGGGACGTTCCCGGGCAAAGATGGCGGTCGTTCGGGTGGCCGACCGGACGTCGCTCAACACGGCTTTGATCGCGATGCTGGGAAAGGTCTCGCGAATTTCCCGCTCGATCTCGAATAGGGCGGTCTCGGAGAAATCGAGCAGGATCAGGCGCGCGCAGTTGAAGCTGGCCACTTGTCGACAAAGTTCAGCGCCGATGGAACCACCTGCGCCGGTAATCAACACGCGGCGACCCTGGATGAGGTCTCCGACCGCATGCCTGTCGAGCTCAATAGGCTCGCGGGCCAACAATTCCTCGATGTTGATGTCACGCATGGGCAGAAGGGTGACGCCATCGTGTTGGGACAATTCAACAATTGAAGGCAGGCGCAGCAGCCGGATGCCATCGTTCTTGAGGCGGCCAAGCAGATCTGCGGTCAGGCCCTTGAGCTTGCCTGGCTCCTCCGCCAGGGCTTCGTCGAGGCGATCGATGGCCTCCAGAATGCAGACGCCCCGGACCTGCTGCCCCACCTCGCGACGGTCTGTGCCAATGATGCCGACAGGGGCATAGGGGTGGTCATGGCTGCGCGCGACGCCGCGCAGATAGGTGTCAGCCAGAGATGAGGGGCCGATCAGCAGCAGCGACGAAGCGGGCGAGGCGCGGTCGGACGCCATCTGCAATGGGGAGAAACTCTCCAGCGCGTTCTCGTGCTGCGCGCGGCGCGCGATACGAGCGCCCATGCAGATGAACATCTGGAGCAGAGGCGCCATCACCAGGGTCGAACGCGGGAGGCCCTCGGCGCGATCCAGTACGAATACGGCCAGCAGAAACACCCCTGCCGTCAGCAGAGCGCAGCGTGCCAGTACAAGTGCGTCAGGAATTGAAACATAGCGCCAGGGCGACAGCTCGCGCTGGAAGATCAGGCTGAAGATACCCGCGAGGGCCGCGAACATGGCGCAAAGTTGGAAGAAGGAAAGGGCGCCATCCTGACCGAATCCAAGTTCTGGTTGGGTTGGGGCCACGAAAAACGCAAGCGCGAACGCGATCGCTGCCAATAGCATATCCAGCAGGATCGTCTGGGCGCGGGCGGCCATACGCTCCATTTGTTACACTCCTCTGGAAATGCGATTCCTAACCATAGCCCTCGGCCAGTCTGTGACCAACATCCTTAATCCAGCTTCGTGCGGGGTCGATACACTGGCCCAATCGGAAAATGGAAAAGCCGTCGCGAGTCTGCGACGGCTTTTCTGATCGTCTAGATCAAGGGTTCGGGGCCTAGAAGGTGAACTTCAGGCCACCGACGACGCGGCTTCCGTAAATCTTGCCGAAACCGTGCTGGTCGGTGTCATGATAGCGGATGTCGGCGCTGAGGGTATCGGTAAACGCATAGCCGACACCGACGTTCCAGGTTCCGTAATCCAGGTCGCCCCGGACCTGCTGGTAACCCAGCGCGCCATTAACCGTGAACTTGCTGTCCGGGATCGCCGTGGAGAAGTTGACCTCGGTGTAGACAGCTTCGCCGGTCTTGCCGAAGAACTCGGGCGAGTAGAACATCGCGGCGCCCAGAGTGAAGGGGCCGGCCGGGACCGAGGCCGCGATCTTGCCCTCGAAGTAGTCCTGGTTCGAGCCGTTGGGCGAACCCGCGTAGCCGTAGAAAAAGACGGCCAGATCGAAGGTGATCGCACCGGCGACGGGCTTCACACCAGCGTACAGGTCATACTCGAAATTGGTGCCATTGCCGAAATCCACGTTTGACACCCAGGCGCCGGCATAGCCGATGTCCATGAAGCTGGCGTCGACCCCACCGAAGACGGACAGGTCTTCGTCGGTCTGGCTGATGCCGCGGAAAACGTAATCATTGTTGGCGCCGACGTTGAAGGCGAACTTCGGGCCGGAGTCCTGGGCGGCCGCAGCGCCGGCCATGGCAAATGATGCAACAGTGGCGGCGAGCGCGATTTTGAGCGTTCTCATTGGTTTTATCCCCTTATGTTTCCGACCGGCCAAGGCCAGCGGTAAAGTCATGGTCGTACGTGGAGCCCTCAGATCAACGGGAGGGGCAGCGTTCAGCGAAGGGGCAAAGTTGCTGATAATTTATTAAGCATCCTTGTCGTCGCAGTGCTGAAGTTTTAGTCGCAAATCATTCGCAATTCAAGGTCAGCGCGCGACCAGGGGTGCGAATCCCAAGTGCGAGCCCGC
>NZ_JBILRO010000316.1:0-3085 GCF_044372605.1 Phenylobacterium sp. | reverse complement strand
ACATGGCGGGACGCTGGCGCGGCCAGAAAGACGGCTGCGGCGGCGATGTCTTCCGGTCTGGAAGCCGATTTCAGCGGTGTCCCGGCGGCCGCATTGGTTCGAAGACGTTCGACTGCGCTCTCGGGCATACCCTTGCCGAACCATGGCGTGTCGATGAAACCCGGACAGACCGCGTTCACGCGAATCTTCGGCGCCAGCGCCCGCGCCAGGGACACTGTCATGGTGTTGAGAGCGCCCTTGGACGCGGCATAGGGCACGGATGAACCGATCCCTGCGACACCGGCGATGGAGGAGGTCATCACGACAGCGCCGGGCTGGGGCGCAGCTTCGAGCAGATTTCTGCAGGCCCGTACCATCTGGAAGGCGCCGATAACATTGACGGCATACAGATCCAGAAAGTCCTGCGCGGAAACCGCTTCCATATCACCGTGCGCCGCGAATCGCGTGGTCCCGGCATTGTTGAAAAGAGCGTCGATGCGACCGAACGGCGCTGCAGCGGCCGCGATCCGTCGACAATCGGCATCGTCCGCTACGTCGCCCTGAACGATCACGGCCGCCGCGCCCAGCGCCTCGACCCGGCGCGCGGTTTCCTCTGCGTCGGCCTGGTTGTGAGCATAGTTGATGAGTACCGTTCGGGCTCCCTGGCTATCGACCTCCACAGCGATGGCGCGCCCCAATCCTGTGGAAGCCCCGGTCACGACGACCACGAAACCTTCGAACTGCCGCAACATCCGACGCCCTCCGCTGCTTGTTGAGAACCGTACTAGCGGCTAATGCCGTGAGTATGGAAGAGACCCATCTCACCCAGCTTGGCCGGGAGGCGCGCGGGTTCGACAGTCCTGAGGCGGCGATTCTGGAGCGTGTGCCCAATCCGCACGCTGGAACCCGCTATCTGGTTCGCTTTGCGGTTCCCGAGTTCACCTCGCTTTGCCCGGTGACAGGGCAGCCGGATTTCGCCCATCTGGTGATCGACTACGTGCCGGGCGACTGGCTGGTGGAATCCAAGTCACTCAAGCTCTACCTCGGTTCGTTCCGCAATCACGGCGCATTCCATGAGGATTGCACGGTGGCGATCGGCAAGCGGCTCGCGGTGGAGCTGACGCCGGAGTGGTTGAGGATCGGCGGCTACTGGTATCCGCGAGGCGGAATTCCGATCGATGTGTTCTGGCAGACGGGTGCGGCGCCAACAGGGGTCTGGCTTCCGGATCAGGGGGTCGCGCCCTATCGGGGGCGTGGGTAGGCGCGGTTAGCCACCTAGGGCTTCCAGTGAGTCACGAGCTCGGGCGGTGAGGGTCGCTCGCGTTCCAGCGGCGGCTCGCGCGGTGTGCCGATGAGGACGAAGCCGGCGACGCGTTCGCTATCATTGAGGCCGAGAGCTAAGGTCGCCTGAGCGTCATAGCTGTACCAGTCGGTGATCCAGTTGGCTCCAAACCCCATGGCCAGCGCGGCCTGGACAAGGGTGGAACATACGGCGCCCGCTGACAGCACCTGCTCCCACTCCGGAATTGCGGCGACTTTCGGCGTCGAGATGACGGCGATGGCCAGGGGAGGAGTCTTGAGCTTGGCGAGTTTGCCGGTCTGGACGATGTCGCCGCGACCGGAGCTGATGGCTTCCAGCCGGGCTGCAAAGACGGCCTTGTCCGCGCCCTGAAGAACAATGAACCGCCATGGCGTCAGCTTGCCATGATCCGGGACCCGGGCGGCCAGTCGCAGGAGGTCTGCGACTTGACCCGGGTCTGGCGCCGGCTCCGTCAGGGTTGCGGCGGAGGTGGAGCGTCGCAGCGCCAGAAAGCGCAGTACCTCGGGCGACGTCTCAATCGGGAGCGCCGCACCGAACGGCGGCGGCGGCGGCAATGCGGAACTCAAGGTTTTGGTGACCTTCCGGGATCAGATCTAGATCTCTCACTTAGGTGAGTGATCACAGCTTCCGCAATGGTAGGGATGTCCCTCTTCTGGGAGAAAAGCCCAGGTAGCCGACCTGCGACGACGACACCGAAGACATCCTGACGTTGGCGATGCTGTTGAAAGCATCCCATATGGGCAGGGAAGGGTTGTTGCCGCCCGATCTCGCACAGGCGATGATAGGCTAGCGGCGGGGAGATACGGATGACGCAGCGACTGGAAGTGGTGAACGCCGATACGTCTCTGCCGGTATGGGCGGCGCTCCGAAACGAGGCTCAGGCGGCGGCCTTGTCTGAGTCGGCATTGGCCAGCCTGCTGGCGGCGGTGATCCTGAACCACAAGTCGCTGGGGGACGCGCTCAGCTATCAGCTGGCGCGGAAGCTGGGCGACCAGGAACTGCGGGCCATGAGCCTGCGCGACATCTGCGAGGAGGCCTATCAGGCCGACCCTTCGATCGTCGAAAAGGCCGAGTACGATCTACGGGCGGTGTTCGAGCGGGACCCTGCCTGCAAGGGCTATGTCCAGCCGTTCCTGTTCTTCAAGGGCTTCCTGGCGCTGCAGACCCACCGGGTGGCGCACTGGCTGTGGCACGAGGGCAGGGAGACGCTGGCGTTCTATCTGCAGAGCCGCTCCAGCGAGCTGTTCCAGGTCGACATCAATCCGGCGACCCGGATCGGCCGCGGCGTGTTCATCGACCATGGCACCGGCATCGTGATCGGCGAGACCGCCGTGATCGGCGACGATGTTTCGATGCTGCAGGGCGTGACCCTGGGCGGCACCGGGGCCGAGCGCGGCGACCGGCACCCGAAGGTGGGCCGCGGCGTCCTGCTGGGCGCCGGAGCCAAGGTGCTGGGCAATATCACGATCGGCGATTACGCCAAGGTGGCCTCGGGCTCGGTGGTTCTGAAGCCGGTTCCGGCGGGCTGCACTGCGGCCGGCGTGCCGGCGCGGCTGGTCAATTGTCCGGCGGGCGATGAGCCGGCAAAGAGCATGGATCACACCCTGGCCGACGCCGTCTACAGCGACCCTGTGATCTGAGGTTCCCCCGGCGCGCTTGACCCGCTAGAGCATGACAGCTTCAAGTGGGTACCGGTTGAAGCGCCCGTCATGCTCCAGACATGTGAAGGGCGAGTCTTTTTGTCCTGTTCAGATGATTCCATCTGATCCGGAAAGGCTCTAGTCT
>NZ_JBILRO010000067.1:0-13778 GCF_044372605.1 Phenylobacterium sp. | reverse complement strand
TGATCCGGGCGCGGTCGAACTAGGCTGCCACACCGAACATCAGGCCGACGCCCGCGGTGAGGGCCATGGCGGCGGCGCCCCAGAAGGTCACCCGCAACACGCTTTTCAGCACCGGCGCGCCGCCCGCTCTGGCGCCGACGACACCCAGCAGGACCAGGAACAGGATCGAGGCGATGGATACCGCCGAGGTGATGGCGGCCTGGGGTGAGAAGGTCGCAGCGGCCAGCGGCAGGGCGGCGCCGACCGAGAAGGTCATGGCCGAGGTCAGCGCGGCCTGGATCGGTCGGGCCGTTGTGATCTCCGAGATACCGAGCTCGTCACGGGCGTGGGCGCCCAGGGCGTCCTTAGCCATCAGCTGGGTCGCCACCTGCCGTGCCAGGGCGGGCTCGACGCCGCGCGCCGCGTAGAGGCCGGCCAGTTCATCAAGCTCGAACTCCGGCTGGGTGGCCAGTTCCGCCCGTTCCCGCGCCAGGTCCGCACCTTCGGTATCGGACTGCGAGCTGACCGAGACATATTCTCCGGCCGCCATCGACATGGCCCCGGCCACCAGGCCCGCCGCGCCGGCCACCAGGATCTCGGTCCGACCCTGCGCGGCTGCGGCGACACCGACGATCAGGCTGGCGGTCGAGACGATGCCGTCATTGGCCCCGAGGACTGCGGCCCGTAGCCAGCCGATCCGCTGCACCAGATGCCGTTCCGCGTGAAGTCGACTCATCATCAGTGTGGCTCCGTCGGTTCAGGTGCGCCGGACCCAGAGCATACGCTGAACGGTCCTGTCACGATCCAGCAGCAGGTGCTTCACAGCGCCTCCGACGTGCAGGATGACGAGGGGCCAGAACAGCTTCGTCGCCAGACCGTGCACCTCTTCAGCCAGGTCATGCAGCCACACGATGCGGGTCGGAAACGGACTGGGCAGGCTGAACAGGTCAAACACGGCGATGGCCCGCGGCGCAGACCACACGGCGAGCGGTCCCGTGACGATCAGCACGGCGATCATCAACAGAAACAATCCCTGTACGAACCGCGCCGCGATCCGGAACCATCGGTTCCGCTCCAACGAATCCGGATGCGGCTGCGACAGGCTCCACAGCAGCCGCGCCAGCAGAAAGGTGAATAGCAGGATCCCCACCGAAACGTGGAGGGCCTGGGCAGCGACTTTGGCCGCCCGGTCCGGGGCGTCCTCCATCTGCTCGCCCGGGAAGTACATCGCCACGACGCCGACGGCGCTGATCCAGTGCAGGGCGATGGCGATCCAGCCGTACGCGGCCTTCGTGTTGATCAACGACATGTGGCGGTCTCCTGCATCCTGTCGCATGGGCGCAAAGGCGCGGCAGGGCCTTGATCTCGCGCAACGGGCCAAGTGACTGCGTGGAGCCTTTTCTGCGAGGCCACTTGCGCTAGAACGCTCGTAAGCAGCGGCGACGACCGCGATCTGCCCGAGGAAGCTATCGATGTCCGACGCCCCGCTCCACCCCGAGACCCTCGTCATACACGCCGGCTGGAGGGCTGATCCCTCGACGGGCTCGGTGGCGGTGCCGATCCACCAGACGACATCCTACCAGTTCCGCGACGCGGGCCATGCCGCTGCGCTCTTCTCGCTGTCCGAGCTGGGCAACATTTACACCCGCATCATGAACCCCACGACCGACGTGCTCGAAAAGCGTGTCGCGGCGCTGGAGGGCGGCGTGGGCGCTCTGGCTGTGGCGTCCGGGCAGGCGGCGTCGGCCTATGCCGTGCAGAACCTGGCGCGGGCGGGCGACAACATCGTGTCGTCCACCGCCCTCTACGGCGGCACCTGGAACCTGTTCGCCAACACGCTGAAGGACCAGGGGATCGAGGTCCGATTCGTTGACCCCGCCGAACCGGAAGCCTTCCGTCGCGCCACTGATGACCGCACGCGCGCCTACTACGCCGAGACCCTGCCGAACCCGAAGCTCGAGGTCTTCCCCATCGCCGAGGTCGCCGCCATCGGCCGCGAGTTTGGCATTCCGCTGATCATGGACAACACCGCCGCACCACTGCTCTGCCGTCCGCTGGATCATGGCGCGGCCATCGTGGTCTATTCCGCTACCAAATACCTGGGCGGTCACGGCACCTCCATCGGCGGCCTGATCGTCGACGGCGGCAATTTCGACTGGGAGGCGAACCCCGAACGCCAGCCCCAGCTCAACACGCCCGACGCCTCATATCACGGCGCCGTCTGGACCCAGGCGGTCAAACCGCTCGGCCCCATCGCCTACATCCTGCGCGCCCGGGTGATCCTGCTGCGCGACCTGGGCGCCGCCATTTCGCCGTTCAACGCCTTCCAGATCATCCAGGGGATCGAGACCCTGGCGCTGCGGATGGAGCGCCACTGCGCCAACGCTGCAGGGGTCGCCGCCTGGCTGGCCGCGCGCGCTGGCGTCACCCGGGTGATTCACCCCAGCCTGCAGACCGGCGAGGCCCGCGCCCGCGCCGACCGCAACCTGAAGGGCGGCTACGGCGGCCTTGTGGGCTTCGAAATGGCCGGCGGGGTCGAGGCCGGCGCCGCCTTCATCAATGCCCTGAAGCTGCTCTACCACGTGGCCAACATCGGCGACGCGCGAAGCCTGGCGATCCACCCGGCCTCCACCACCCATTCCCAGCTCACGCCCGACGAACAGGCCGCCACCGGGGTGACGCCGGGCTACGTGCGCCTGTCCATCGGCATCGAGCACGTGGACGACATCATCGCCGACCTTGATCAGGCGTTGAAGGCCGCGGGGGTCTAGAAGCCCAGCGGCCGGTAGGGTCCAAGGATCAGCTGTTCGAACACGCCCACACCCACCTGATCGTCCCGGCCCGGCTGTGACAGAGTGGCGCGGCTGATGGCCTGGATGTGCAGGTTGCCGGGATCGGCGTGGTCGAAGTTCACCGTGTCCAGGTCCTCGCGCGCCACGGCCAGCTCGCCCTTGAGCGCCCCGTGCCGCCACTCACCGCCATAACCGATGCCGCGCATCAGGAAGGTGGCGACAGGCTCGATCTTCACGGTGGCCTCGCCCTGCGCCAGGGGAATGATCAGTTTGCCGGACTTTGCGTGCCGTGTGCCGGGCAGGATTTCGGTCTCCATCACCGGGGCGTCGGAGTGATAGCCGCCCTCGGGGCCTGCGCCGTCCGGGAGGATCACAGCGCGGGTGTTCCAGGGCTTGCCGTCCGGGTCGGCGTTGATGTGGAAATAGACGGATGTGTCGGCGAAGTTCAGCGGGGTCCATTGCCAGAAGAAGCCGGTGATCCCGCCGCCGGGGGTAGGCTGTGTGTCGGGCGCGCCGACGGGACGGATCCCCCAGGAGCGGTCACGGGTGCCGACCCAGCCGGAAACCTCGATCCGCTCGCCGTCCACTTCCAGCCAGCCCGAGGCCCGCACGTTCTGCGTCAGGCGGGTGTAGTCCATGAACAGGCGCGGGCCGTTGCGCTTGACAAAGCGCGGCTCCTCGATGGGAAAGGCGCGGCCTTCGAAGGTGATCTCGCCGGCGATGCCCTCGGTCTTCTGGACCGTCACCTTCAGCTTCTGCAGGGGCTCCAGGATTTCGATGGCGATCGGCCCAACTTCAAGGTCCAGCCGTTCCATACCCAGGACGCGCGAGGCGTGCAGGCATCGCTCCTTGCCGTCCTTGACGATGGCGATGTGCGCATCGGCCACGTTCAGCGCTGGATAGACCCCGAAGGCGATGGCCGCGAACGCCGACCCATCCGGCGCATAGGCGTTGAAAAAGTAGCGGTCATAGAAGTTCCGGTCCGAACCTGAATAGGCGATCGGCTCGGGAGTCTGGTGGATCGGGTAGTCATCACCCTTGGTCAGCATCGCCTGGCGTCTCCGGTTGACGCGCGGTCACACTTGCGGGCCGTCGCGTTGGGGGTATCAACTCCCTTCAGGATACGAACAATCAGACGGCGTCGTCTCGCGTGACCTCACGTCAGGCCGCTGCCCCGGAGACCAAATGTCCGCCACCACCGCCGCCGACCACATGATCCCCCAGGCCCATGCCGATCATCTGGCGATGCCGGCCGCCTACGCTGACAACCGGATCCACGACACTTACCGCTGGCTGCGCGCCAACGAGCCCATGGGCATGGCCAAGATCGACGGCATTGACCCGTTCTGGGTGGCCACCAAACACGCCGACATTCTGGAGATCAGCCGCCAGAACGACCTGTTCCACAATGGCGACCGCGCCGCGACGCTCACCAGCCAGGCGGCCGACAAGCGCGTGCGCGAGATGATGGGCGGTAGCCCGCACCTGCTGCGCACCCTGGTGCAGATGGACGCGCCGGATCATCCCAAGTACCGCGCCCTGACCCAGGGCTGGTTCATGCCGCAGAACCTGAAGAAGCTGGAAGAGCGCATCCGCGTCATCGCCCGCGCCTCGGTCGACAAGATGGCGGCCAAGGGCGGCGAGTGTGACTTCGTAAATGAGGTGGCTCTGCACTTCCCGCTGCACGTGATCATGACCATCCTGGGCGTGCCCGAGAGCGACGAGCCCCGGATGCTGAAGCTGACCCAGGAACTGTTCGGCGCCACCGACCCCGAGCTTGGCCGCAAGCCGAATGAGGCGCAGACCACCGAGACGGGCGAGCCAGCCTTCGACATGGGCGTGATCATCGATTTCAACAACTATTTCAGCGCCCTGTCCGCCGCGCGCAGGGCCAATCCCACCGATGATCTGGCCTCGCTGATCGCCAACAGCCAGATCAACGGCGCGCCCATCTCCGACTTCGAGGCCATGGGCTACTACATCATCGTCGCCACGGCCGGCCACGACACCACCTCGTCATCGACGGCCGGCGCCATGTGGGCGCTGGTGGATAATCCTGGCCAGCTCCGCAAGGTGAAGGCCGACCTGTCGCTGATCCCGGGCCTGGTGGATGAATCCATCCGCTGGACCACCCCCGTGAAGACCTTCATGCGCACGCTCACCGCTGACACCGAGTTCGCCGGTCGCCAGATGAAGCAGAACGACTGGCTGATGCTCTGCTACGCCTCGGGCAACCGCGACGAAGAGGTCTTCGAGGCCCCCGACGAGTTCCGCGTCGACCGCTCGCCCAACAAGCATCTGGCCTTTGGCTACGGCGCGCACCTGTGCCTCGGCCAGCACCTGGCCAAGATGGAGATGCGCATCCTTTGGGAAGAGCTGCTGCCCAGACTCGAATCTGTCGAGATGGCCGGGACGCCTGCCATGAGCGAAAGCTTCTTCGTCAATGGCCCCAAACGCCTGCCCATCCGCTTCAAGATGAGCTGAGGATCGGCGGGGTCGCCATCGCGGGCTTCCCGCACCCCTCTCGCCTCCGGGCGGAATGACCGGTAAAGCGCGACGTATGATTGACGCCGTTGAACTGACCCGCGACCTGATCCGCCGCCCTTCGGTGACGCCCGCTGACGCCGGCGCCATGGATATCGTCGAGCAGACGCTTGCAGGGTTGGGCTTCGCCTGCCGCCGAATGAAATTCGGCGAGATCGAGAACCTCTACGCCCGCTACGGGACCGCCAGGCCCAACCTCTGCTTTGCCGGGCATACCGATGTGGTGCCGGTGGGCGATGCCGGCGCCTGGACGAAGGACGCCTTTGGCGCCGAGGTGATTGATGGCGTGCTGATCGGACGCGGCGCCGTGGACATGAAGAGCGCCATTGCCGCCTTCGCGGCTGCGGCCTCCGAGGCCATTGCTGCGGGTCAGGTCACCGGCTCGATCTCGTTCCTGATCACCGGGGACGAGGAGGGCGTCGCCACCCATGGCACAAAGCTGGTGGTCGAAGCGCTGGCCGCCGAGGGCGAGGTGATCGATCACTGTGTGGTGGGCGAACCCACCTCGGCCGAAACGTTCGGCGACATGGTCAAGGTGGGCCGGCGCGGGTCGATCAACACCGAGATCCTGGTGGAAGGCATCCAGGGCCACGTGGCCTATCCGCATCGGGCGGCCAACCCTGTGCCGGTGCTGGTGAAACTTCTCTCGGCGCTGCAGGAGCGCAAGCTGGACGAGGGCTATGCCGAGTTCCAGCCCTCCAATCTCGAAGTCACCATGATCGAGGCGCCCAACACGGCGACCAATGTAATCCCCGGCGTAGCGCGGGCGCGGCTCAACATCCGCTTCAACCCCAACCACACGGGCCAGCAGCTGGCCGACTGGTTCGAGCTGGAGGTCTGGCGCGCCTCAGTGGGCTTTGCCGGGAAGATCACGGTCACGCCCCAGATCAGCGGTGAGGCTTTTCTGACCGAGCGGGGCGCCTTCACCGACCTTGTGGCCGCCGCTGTGGCCGACGTCACCGGCGCGGCCCCGGAGCTGTCAACTTCAGGCGGCACGTCTGACGCCCGCTTCATCCGGGCGCTGTGCCCGGTGATCGAAGTGGGGCTGGTGGGCAAGACCATGCACCAGGTGGATGAGCGCGCCCCGGTCGAGGAAATCCGCACCCTGCAGAAGGTCTATGCCCGGATCATCCAGCGCTACTTCGCGCCGGCCTGATCCCTATCGATTGCCGCCGATCAGGTCGCCGAGCCCGCCCAGAACCGAGCCCTCGCCGCGGTTCCCGCCCTGTCCGCCCGCCGCCGCCAGCATCCGACCTGCCAGGCGCGAGAACGGCAAGGACTGGATCCAGACCTTTCCGGGGCCGCGCAGGCGGGCGAAGAACAGACCCTCGCCGCCGAACAGCACACTCTTGACGCCGCCGGCCATCACCAGGTCGAAATCGACGCTGGGCGTATAGGCGGCCAGGCAGCCGGTATCCACGTGCAGTTCCTCGCCGGCCGTCAGGGTGCGCTCGATCACGGTGCCGCCCATCTGGACGAACACCCAGCCGTCGCCCTCCAGCTTCTGCATGATGAAGCCTTCGCCCCCGAACAGGCCGGTCATCATGCGGCGCTGGAACTGGATACCGATGGAGACGCCGCGCGCAGCGGCCAGGAAACTGTCCTTCTGGCAGATCAGGCAGCCGCCCTGTTCCCCCAGATTGATCGGCAGGATTGCACCTGGCGTCGGCGAGGCGAAGGCCACGCGGGCCTTGCCCCCTGCGTTGTGGGTGAAGACGGTGGTGAACAGGCTCTCGCCGGTGACCAGACGCTTGCCGGCGCCCAGCAGCTTGCCCATGAAGCCACCTTCCGTGCCTGCGCCGTCACCGAACACGGTGGTCATGCCGATGCTGGCGTCCTTCCAGACAAGCGCGCCGGCCTCGGCCACGGCGCTCTCGCCGGGATCGAGCTCGATCTCGAGGAACTGGAGTTCCTGGCCCTTGATCTCGAAATCGATGTCATCGGCGACGTTGGCGTTGCGGTGATGAACCCAGGGGCTTTGTGTCATGGCGGAGGTCCTCAGGATGTTGAAGGAGATGCCGGCTGATAGCCGACGTGGGTAAGGTAGAGGCCGTCAGGCGGGGCCACCGGGCCGCAAGCCCTGCGGTCCCGCGCGGCCAGGGCGTCGGCGACGTCGGCCCGGCTCCAGCGCCCGACGCCCACCTGGGCCAGGGTGCCGGTCATGGAGCGTACCTGCCGGTGCAGAAACGAGCGCGAGGCGAAGTCCAGGATCACTTCCTCACCCTCCCGGCGCACCGTGGCGATGTCCAGGGTCTTCATCGGCGACTTCGCCTGACAGGCCAGGTCGCGGAAGGTGGTGAAGTCGTGGTGGCCCAACAACGCCTGGGCGGCGTCGTGCATGGCTGGAGCATCCAGCGGCTTGCGCACATACCAGACCCGTCCCTGATCCAGCGCCGGCGGGCTCTGCCGATTGAGAATACGATAGCGGTAGCGCCGCTCGAGAGCCGAAAACCGTGCATGCCAGCCCTCGGGGGCCTCGGTGGCCTCCAGTACGCTGACGGGCCGGGGCATCAGGTGGGCGTTCAGCGCCTTGCGCACCGTGTCCGCCGGCCAGTCCCGGGCAAGGTCGACATGGACCACCTGACCGGTGGCGTGGACGCCGGTGTCGGTCCGGCCGGCCGCCTGGACCCGGACGGTCTCACCGCTGAACCCCAGAACGGCGGCCTCCAGCGCGCCCTGCACGGAGGGCAATCCGGCCTGGGTCTGATAGCCGCAGAACGGACGGCCGTCATATTCGATCAGGAGGCGATAGCGCGGCATCAGCTCAGCCGAACGCCGGCGGCCACCGGCGTCCCCCGGAGGAAAACCTCAGCCTCCTGCGGGCCGCGGCCCTCGCGTTGCACCCTGAGCAGGCGCACAGCGCCCTGGCCTGTCGCCACCAGCAGCCGGTCGTCGAGGGTGACGCCTGGCGCGCCGCCAGTGTCCTCGAACGCCGAGAGCAGAGCTTTTACGCGCACAGGCCCTTTCTCGGAGGGCAGTTCGAACCAGGCGCCCGGCGCCGGCGACATGCCCCTGATCTTGGCGTCCAGCACGGGCCCGGGCTTTGTCCAGTCCAGCCGCGCATGCCTGGGGCTGATCTTGCGGGCATAGGTGACGCCCTCCCTGGCCTGAGGCGTTTCCACGGCGCGCCCGGCGGCGATATCGGCCAGGGTGCGGACGAGGAGATCCGCGCCAATCGGGGCCAGCCGTTCAAACAGGGTCGCAGTCGTTTCCAGAGCGTCGATCCGGACCGTTGCGGTGGCCAGAACCGGGCCTTCGTCGAGCCCCTCGGTCATGCGCATGACCTGCACGCCGGTAACCTTGTCGCCGGCCATGATCGCCCGCTGGATCGGCGCGGCGCCTCGCCAGCGCGGCAGCAGCGAGCCGTGGAGGTTGAACGAGCCCAAGCGTGGTGCGTCGAGCACCCCGCCCGGCAGGATCTGACCGAACGCCACCACGACGGCGGCGTCGAGGTTTAGGGTGGCGAAAGCGGCGATCTCGAGGGGGTCGCGCATTGAGGCGGGCGTGCGGACCGTCAGGCCATGGCTGTCGGCGAAGGCGTGAACCGGCGAAGGCTTCAGGTCATGCCCGCGCCCGCGCGGCGCCGGCGGCTGGGTATAGACGCACGCCACCTCATGCCCCGCCGCCAGGATGGCGCTCAGGCTGGCGACAGCAAAATCCGGGGTGCCGAGAAAGGCTAGACGCATGGCCGGGGTTTAGCGCGTGGACGGGGCGAAGGCGAGGATCGCCCGGCTTACGCCCGAACCAGCTTCTTGACCTTCTTGATCGCCTGCTCGCGCTTCAGCCGGGACAGATGATCGATGAACAGCACGCCTTCAAGGTGGTCCATCTCGTGCTGGATGCAGACGGCGAACATGCCGTCGGCGTCTTCCTCGACTGCCTCGCCCTGATAGTTCAGGTACTTGAGCTTCACGCGGGCTGGCCGTTCGACCTCATCATAATACTCCGGCACGGAGAGGCAGCCTTCCTCGTAGGGTGCGGTGTCGTCCGAGGCCCAGACGATCTCGGGATTGACGAAATAGCGCGGCGCCGGGGGTTCGTCCTTGCCCGCCAGATCCATCACAATCACCCGCTTGGGCACACCGATCTGCACCGCCGCCAGGCCGATGCCCGGCGCGTCGTACATGGTCTCCAGCATGTCATCCATAAGGGCGCGCAGGGCGTCGTCGACCACATCAACGGACGTCGACACCTGTTTCAGCACAGGGTGGGGGACGACAAGGATCTCTCGGATAGCCATGGCGCGGACGTAAGGTCGCGATCTGCAGGCGTCAAGGTGCGTGACCCTGGCGCTAGCCCTCGTCGCCGGCCACAAGTCGCACCGGTGGGGTCTCGCCGGCGGGCAGTTTGGTCAGCGGCCGCACGGCGCTGTCCAGCGGCTCCAGCACGGCGACGGTTTTGCCCTGATGGTCGACCTTGAGGTCTTCGAAGCGGCGCGCCTGGGTCAGCACCTGGGCTTCCAGAGAGCCTACGAACTGATTGTAGCGGCCAACCGCCGTCTGCAGCGCCTTGCCCATGGCATCGGCATGGCCGCCCATCACCGCGATGCGCTTGTAGAGTTCACGCCCCAGCTCGGCGATTTTCTGGGCGTTGGCGGCCTGCTCCTCGACGCGCCAGCCGTAGACCACGGCCTTGCAGAGCGCGAACAGGGTGGACGGGGTGACGATCACCACCCGCTTGTCCATGGCCTCATTCATCAGGTTAGGCTCGCGGTCGAGCGCGGCGGCCAGGGCGGAGTCCAGCGGCACGAACATGGCCACGAAGTCCGGCGAAGCATCGAACTGGTCCCAGTAAGCCTTGGCCGAGAGGCCTGAGATGTGGCTGCGCACGCTCTGCACGTGACGGATCCCGGCGGCGTCGCGGGCGAAGTCGTCCACGGCTTCCTGGATTTCGAGGAAGGCGTTCAGTGAGCACTTGGCGTCGATGACGAACAGGGCCCCGCCTGGCAGGCGCACGGTTACATCAGGCCGGCGGCGGCCTTCGTCGGTATCGGTGGAGGTCTGTTCGTCGAAGTCGTAGCGGTTGGTAAGGCCCGCGGCCTCCAGCACATTGCGCAGGGTCTGCTCGCCCCAGCGACCCTGCACGCCAGCGCCGCGCCGCAGGGCGCTGGAGAGCTTGCGGGCCTCATCCTGGGTGGCGGTGGCAGCCTGCAGCATCTGGGCGATCTGTTCCTTCAGGCCGCCGGTCTCCTCAGCGCGTTGCTTCTCCACGGCCGTCACCTGCTCCTGGAACTTCAGCAGGGTGTCGGCGACGGGCTTGAGTTGCGCCTCCAGCCGGGCCTGGGCCAGCTGCTCGCGGCCCCGCACCGCCTCATCGTTCTTGCGCAGGATCTCCTCGGCGACACTGGCCGCCGACTGGGTCAACTGGTTGCGAACCAGCTCGCCCTGTTCCTGATAGAGCGCCAGCCTGAGCTCGGCCGCCGCTGCCCGACCGCGTTCACGCAGAGCCCAGGCGATGGCGATCGCGGCGGTCAGAGCCAGCAACATGATCATCAGCAGCATCAGGTTCATGCTGTGTTCCTAGCGACTTAGGTGAGTCGGGACCAGCCGTGTCAGTGTCCGTGAAAAGGGGATCGGGGGAACACCATGACGACGGAAACGGCGGCGAAGCCGCTGCGCGAGGCTTTCAGCCCATTCATAGTGCCGCTGCTCGCGGCGGCGGTGTTCATCAACTATGTAGACCGGGGAGGTCTGGCCACCGCTGCGCCGCTCATCAAGGACGAACTCGCCCTCACCTCGACCCAGATCGGTATCCTGATCTCGGCCTTCTTCTGGACCTACACGCCGGGGCTCGTCCTCTCCGGCTGGATGGCCGACCGTTTCAACGCCTACAAGACCCTGGCTGCCGGTCTGGCGATCTGGTCGCTGGCGACCTTTTTCAGCGGCTTCGCGGCAGGTTTCGTGGCCCTGCTTGTGCTACGTTTGCTCCTGGGGGTTGGCGAAAGCGCCGCCTTCCCGGTCAGTTCGACCCTGATCGCGCGGCATGTGCCCGCAGCCCGCCTGGGCGCCGCCAACGGCCTGATCATCGTCGGACTGTCCCTCGGGCCGGCGGTTGGCATCTTCTTCGGCGGACACCTGATGGAGACGCTTGGATGGCGCGGGGTCTTCATCATGTTCGGCGCCATCTCCCTGCTCTGGCTTGTGCCCTGGCTGTTGGTGACGGGCAGACTCACGGACCGGGGCGCTGCAGATCATGAGCCGGGCGCGGGGCCGTCCTTTCCGGATATCTTCCGGCGCCCGGAGCTCTGGGGGGCCAGCCTTGGCCACTTCTCGGTCAACTTCGCCTTCTACTTCGTTGTCTCCTGGATCCCGCTCTACCTTGTGAAGTCGCAGGGCTACACGCTGGGAGAAATGGCCAATGTGGGGGGCGGCCTCTACCTGGTCTATGCGGCGGGTTCGTTCCTGAGCGGCTGGCTTTCAGACCGCTGGATCGCGACCGGCGCGACGCCCGACCGGGCCCGCAAGACCATCTTTGTGTGCGCCCATCTTGTCACCGCCGCCGGGCTGCTGGCCTGCGCCTATGTGGCGCCACAGGTGGCGATCGGATGCCTGTTCGTCGTCGCCTTCGCCCTGGGCGCGGTCGGTCCGCACATTTTCGCCACCGGTCAGACGCTGGCCGGGCCCAAGGCGGCGGGCAAGTGGATAGGGGTGCAGAACGGCTGGGCCAACTTCGCCGGCATTCTGGGACCGATCATCACCGGCATGATTGTTGACAGCACGGGGAGTTTCCAAGCCGCGTTCATCGTCACGGCGGCGGGCGCCTTGCTGGGCGTCGCAGGCTGGGGCCTGATGATCCGGAAGATCGAGCCGGTCCCCTGGAAGGCGGACTAGAGCCTGTCCGGTTCAGATGGAATCATCTGAATCGGATAAACAGGCTCGTTATCATACGTTTAGAGCACGACGGGCGCTTGAACCGGTATCCACTTCAAGCTGTCGTGCTCTAGGCCGGTCGTCGCGCGCGGATGGCGTGGGCGATGGTGCCGTCGTCCAGCCAGTCCAGTTCACCGCCGACAGGAACGCCTCGCGCCATCATCGAGACCGAGACGTTACACGCGGCCAGCCGTTCGGCCAGATAGTGCGCCGTGGTCTGGCCGTCGACCGTGGCTGGCAGGGCCAGGATCACCTCGGAGGTATGGTCGCGCGCGGCGCGCTCCATCAGGTCGTCGACGCGCAGAGCCTCCGGCCCCACACCCTCCAGCGCGGAGAGCAGACCGCTCAGCACGTGGTATCGTCCGCGAAACGCCGCGGCGCGTTCCATCGCCCAGAGCGCGCCAACATCTTCGACAACGCAGATTAGGGCGTCGTCGCGGCTCCAGTCGGCGCAGATGGCGCAGGGGTTCTGGGTGTCCAGCGAGCCGCACTCCTCGCAGGTCTGCACCAGCCGCGCGGCTTCACTCAGGGCGTCGGCCAGGGGGACCAGCAACTGATCGCGCCGCTTGAGCAGCGCCAGCGCCGCACGACGAGCGGAGCGGCGCCCCAGTCCTGGAATCTTGGCCAGCAGCGTGACGAGGCGTTCGATCTCTGGTCCGGCGGACGAGGCCATCTCAGAACTTCGGCATGCCGGGAATGTTCATGCCGGCCAGCGGCCCGGCCGCCTCGCGCATCAGTTCGCCCTGGGCGGCGTCCAGCTTCCGCTTGGCGTCGGCGTGGGCGGCGACCATCAGATCGGCCACCACTTCTCCCTCGCCCGGCGCCATGAGACCGGGATCAAGCTCTACGCGCGCCAGTTCGCCCGATCCGCGCAGCACCAGTTTCACCATGCCGCCGCCGGACGTGCCCTCCACCTCGATAGCGGCAATTCGTTCCTGCGCATCGGCCATCCGCTGCTGCATGGCCTGGGCCTGTTTCATCAGGGCATTGATGTCCATCAGCCGTTACTCCTCGTCATCATCGTCGACCTCGGTCGGGGCCACGCCCTCGATCGCCGGGGTCGGCGCCAGGTTGCGGACGCCGATGATCTCGGCGCCGGGAAAGGCTTCCATCACGGAGCGGACGAAGGGGTCCTGCTCGATCTCGGCGCGGACCTCGCGCTGCTCGCGCCGTTGTTTCTCCCAGGCGCTTTCGGCGCCCCCGCCGCCTTGCGCGGCGATCAGCCAGCGCTCGCCGGTCCACTCCTTTAGCCTCGCCACCAGCCGCTGGGCCAGATTGACGGGCGCGCCGGGGCCGGGTTCATACTCGATGGCGCCCTGCCGGAAGCTGATGGGACGGATGTAGCGCTCCACATCCATCTTCAAGGTCACATCCCGTCGACGGTCGATCAGCGCCAGGAGGTCCTCGAAGGTGTTCAGGACTGCGGCTGGCTCTGGAGAGGGCGGGGCCGACGGCATGGGCTGGCGGGCCACCGCATTCGTGGCGCTGCGCGCTGCAACGCCGCCGCCCCCGCCCCCGCCGCCGGCCGGGCCGCCGCCGAGTGGCCCGGTGCCCGGAAGTTCACCGGCCTGCAGCCGCTTCAAAGCCTCCTCCG
>NZ_JBILRO010000297.1:0-3679 GCF_044372605.1 Phenylobacterium sp. | reverse complement strand
CTCGCACCAGAGCTGCACTTAGCGGTGAGGCTTCGTAGGCGGCGCTGGGGGTTCCGGCCAGGCGGTCTGCCGAACAGGGCAGGTCATGACTGGTGAAGGCGTACAGCACTCCGTCCTTGAGCATATGGCACCATAGCCAGGTGTAGCCCTCGACCGGGAAACGGCAGAACCGCAGGGTGATCGCGCTGGAGCCATCGGCGGACACCGACATGACCATGGCGGATTCGCTGTAGGCCTTGCTACCGCGGACGGCGACATCCTTTGACGGCGCCGCCAGCACTGGCCGGGCGAGGGCGAGAGCCGGGGTGGCGGCGAGCAGGGTGCGGCGGGCGATCATTTCGGCAGGCTCGTCGGTGGCAAGGGCGGGCGGGGCTGGTCGTCGGGCACGCCCATGGCGCGGCGCAGCCGGTCGATCGTGGCCTTGTTGGTGGCGAAGCTGGTGTCGGCGGGCGGCGGGTTCAGGACGTGCAGGTTCAGGAACTTCAGTGCGTCGCGCATGCGTGGCTGGATAGTCTTGCCCAGGTGGTCGGCCCCTCGCACCAGCCGGTACTCGTGCGGGATGCCGTGGTCCCACATGACCCGGTGGAGGAACTCCACGCCCTCATCCAGATGGAACATGTCGATATCGCCGACCTCGACATAGATCGAAAGGCCTGAGGCCAGGATCTTCTCCCGGTTATCCAGCACCATGTTGGCCGGGTTTGACTTGCGCCAGAACGCCCGATCCACCGGATTGCCAAAGATGGTTCCGAAGAACTGGTCGTTCCGCTGGAAGCGGTTGCGCATCTTCACATCATCGAAGCTGAGCGCCGGCTCGATCCCGGCTTCCAGCGCCGCCAGCCCGCCGAAGACCTCGGGATGGTTGAAGCCCAGCCTCAGGCTGCCGAGGCCGCCCATGGATATGCCGGTCACCACCGTCTTGCTGCGCTCGGGCGAAAGGCCATAACGCCGGCGAAGCTCGGGGATCATTTCCTTGACCAGGAAGGTCTCCCATTTCTGCGAGCCGTCGCGATAGTCCATGTAGAGCGAACGCCCGACATTCGGGGTCACCACGACCGCAGGCGGAAACTCCCCGGCGGCCCAGGCCGCCTCGACGATGGGGCGCATGCTCGTCAGGAAGCCGTTGTCGCCTCCGCCGCCATGCAGCATCAGCAACAGCGGCAGGCCCTTCGCGGCGTCGTAGCCGGCCGGTAGCAGCACCGAGACCTTGACCGGCGACGGCACAAGCTTCGAGCTCAGCTCGATGGTTTCCAGCCGGGCGGGCTGGGCATGGGCCGTTGCAGCCAGCCCGAACACAGCCAGGACCGCGAGAATGATCCGCAACATGGGCGCCTCCGATTTTTCCGGAGGCTACCATAGTCCCGGCGACTAGCTATAGCTCTGCAGAGGCCTCACCTCGAGCGGCGCCTTGGCGACCTCGGCGATCGCCTGCGCCGCCGCCAGGGCGGCCGGGGTGGTGGTGAAGTAGGGGATCTTCATCATCAGCGACGTGCGGCGGATCTCGAAGCTGTCCTTCAGCGACTGCTTGCCCTCGGTGGTGTTGAAGACCAGCTGGACGTCGCCGTTTTTCATGGCGTCCACGATGTGCGGGCGACCTTCGAGCACCTTCTTGACCAGCTCCACCTTGAGCCCTTGTTCGGCCAGATAGGCGCCGGTTCCGGCCGTGGCCAGCACCCGGAAGCCCTGGGCCAGCATCAGACGCACCGGCTCGGCGATCCACGCCTTGTCATCATCGCGCACCGACACAAACAGGCACCCCTTCTGCGGCAGGCGCGTGCCACCGCCGAGCTGCGCCTTGGCGAAGGCGCGGGCGAAAGCCGCAGCGGACGTGGTTTCGCCCTCGCGGATCCAGTCCAGGCCCATCACCTCGCCGGTCGAGCGCATCTCCGGGCCCAGGATGGTGTCGACGCCCGCGAACCGGGCGAACGGGAACACGGCTTCCTTGACCGCGATATGGTCGTAAGGCGCATCGACCAGGCCGAAGTCCGAAAGCGGTTTGCCCGCCATCAGCTTGGCGGCGATGGCAGCGACGGGCTGACCGATCGTCTTGGCGACGAACGGCACCGTTCGGCTGGCCCGGGGATTGACCTCGAGCACATAGATCCGGGGCGTGTCGCTCTGCGGCTCCTCGATGGCGAACTGCACGTTCATCAGGCCGCGCACCTTCAGGGCCCGCGCCATTTCCTCGGTCTGACGCTTCAATTCGGCGATGGTCTCGGCCTTGAGCGAGAATGGCGGCATCGAACAGGCGCTGTCGCCGGAGTGGACGCCCGCCTCCTCGATGTGCTCCAGCACGCCGGCCACGAAGACGGCGCCGGTGTCATCGCAAAGCGCGTCCACGTCCACCTCTGTGGCGCGGCTCAGATACTGATCGATCAGGACGGGGCTGTCGCCGGACACCTGCACGGCGGTGGTGATGTAGCGTTCCAGCTGCTCGTCATCGCGCACGATCTCCATGGCGCGCCCGCCCAGCACATAGGAGGGCCGGATCACCACGGGGTAGCCAACCTTGTGGGCCCCGGCGAAGGCCTCGTCACGGGAGCGGGCGATGGCGTTGACGGGCTGGGCGATGTTCAGGCGATGGAGCAGTTGCTGGAACCGCTCGCGGTCTTCGGCCAGGTCGATCGCGTCCGGCGAGGTGCCGAGGATCGGGATGCCGGCGTCCTCCAGCGGCTGCGCCAGCTTGAGCGGCGTCTGGCCGCCGAACTGGACAATGACACCCAGCAGCGTGCCCTTGGACTGCTCGACGTCGATCAGTTCAAGAACGTCCTCTGCCGTCAACGGCTCGAAGTAGAGTCGATCGGACGTGTCGTAGTCGGTGGAGACGGTCTCGGGGTTGCAGTTCACCATGATCGACTCGACGCCGATATCCTTGAGCGCGAAGGCGGCGTGGCAGCAGCAGTAGTCGAACTCGATGCCCTGGCCGATCCGGTTGGGTCCGCCGCCCAGGATGATCGCCTTCTTGCGATCAGTCGGGTCGCTCTCGCACTCAGGGACCTGGCCCAGCGCGCCGGTCTCATAGGTCGAGTACATGTAGGGCGTTTCGGCGCGGAACTCGCCGGCGCAGGTGTCGATCCGCTTGAACACCGGGCGTACGCCCAGGGCGCGACGGCGGGTGCGGACCTCGGATTCGGTCGAATGGATCAGCTTGGCCAGACGCGCATCGGAAAAGCCCAGCGCCTTGAGCCGGCGCAGGCCGGCGGGATCGGTGGGCAGACCCTGGCCGCGGACCTGGGCCTCTTCCTGCATCAGGGTTTCAATCTGCCGCAGGAACCAGGGCTCATAGGAACAGGCCGCGTGGATCTCCTCGCAGGTCAGGCCTGCACGGAAGGCCTGGGCGATCACCAGCAGGCGGTCCGGGGTCGGCGTGCCCAGCGCGCGCAGGATGGCGGCGTGGCCCATCTCCGGATCGTTGGCGCCGGGAATCGAAATTTCATCCAGACCCGTCAGACCGGTTTCGAGACCGCGCAGAGCTTTCTGCAGGCTCTCGGCGAAACAGCGGCCGATGGCCATCACCTCGCCCACCGACTTCATGGAGGTGGTCAGATAGGCCTCGGCGCCCGGATACTTCTCGAAGGCGAAGCGGGGGATCTTGGTGACCACATAGTCGATGCTGGGCTCGAACGAGGCCGGCGTGGCGCCGGTGATGTCGTTCATCAACTCATCGAGCGTGTAGCCC
>NZ_JBILRO010000296.1:0-3683 GCF_044372605.1 Phenylobacterium sp. | reverse complement strand
CCTCATGGAGATCGTCCGCGAGGCCCTGGCCGAGAACCGCGTCGACCTCTACCTGCAGCCGGTGGTCTCCCTGCCGCAGCGTCGGACCGTGTTCTACGAAAGCTTTACCCGCCTGCGCGATCCCACCGGCCAGATCATCATGCCGGCAGAGTATCTGGCTGTCGCCGAACCGGCCGGACTGGTGACCGCCATCGACAATCTGCTGCTGTTCCGCTGCGTGCAGATCGTGCGCCGACTGGCCGCCCAGGATCGGCGGGTGGGCATCTTCTGCAACGTGGCCATGGCCAGCCTGGGCGACGACGAGTTTTTCCCGCAGTTCCTGGAACTGCTGCGCGCCAACCGCGACCTGGCGCCGGCGTTGATCTTCGAGGTAGGGCAGGCGGCTTTCGACGCCCGCACCTCGGTTGAGGCGCGCAATATGGGCAAGCTGGCCGAACTCGGCTTCCGGTTCAGTCTAGATAAGGTCGCAGACCTGGATCTCGACCTTCAGGACCTCACCCGGGCGGATGTGAAATTCGTGCGTATTGGCGCCCAGCGGCTACTGGATGATCTCACCGAGATCGGCGAGCGGCTGGTATTCCGTTCCATGCCCGACCTGGCCGCCGAAGACTTCGCGCTTCTGATGCGCCGCTACGGGGTGGAACTGATCGCCGAGAAGGTGGAGAACGAACGCCAGGTGGTGGATATCCTCGATCTCGATATCCAGATCGCCCAGGGCCACCTGTTCGGTGAGCCGCGCGCAATCAAGGACGCCGTGCTGGCCGAGACCGGTCCGCCGCCTCGCCGGGTGATCGAGATGCCCCGGCGTCGCGCTGCGGGCGGTTGAATCTCTGACGAACCCGTTATCGGCTCCGGCAGGCGTTGACCCGGGGCGATCCAGCACGTACCGCCCCGTTCATGAGCTCTTCAACGCGCTTGCCCACTGCCGTTGGCGGACTGTCCGAGATCGCCGGGCGCTATGACCTGCTGCTGTGCGACGTCTGGGGCGTGATCCACAACGGCCGGGAGAGCTTTCCGGCCGCCTGCGCAGCGCTGTCGCGGTTCCGGGAGCAATGCGGGCCGGTCATCCTGATTTCCAACGCCCCGCGACCTGCGCCGCCCATTGTTGAACAGCTGGATTCGCTCGCGGTGCCCCGGGCGGCATGGACCCGGCTGATCACCTCCGGCGACGCGACGCGGGACCTGCTGACGGCTCAGGGCGCGCCGGAGGTCTGGGCAATCGGGCCGGACCGCGACGAGGTTCTCTATGAGGGCTTGGGCCTGAGGCTCTGCGAGCCTGCCGAGGCGGCATTCATCTGCGTGACCGGCCCCTTCGATGACGAGAACGACGAGCCGGGCGACTATCGCGATCGGTTCAGGGCCTGTGTGGCGCGCGGCCTGCCGCTGATCTGCGCCAATCCGGACATTGTGGTGCAGCGGGGCGACAAGCTGATCTATTGCGCCGGCGCCCTGGCGCAACTCTACGAGAGCCTGGGTGGCCAGGTGATCATGGCGGGCAAACCCTTCGCGCCGATCTATCAGATGGCGCTGGCGGCGGCGGCGGCAGAGCTCGGTCGCGAGGTCGATCCCCGTCGGGTGTTATGTGTCGGCGATGGCCTGCCCACCGATATTCGCGGCGCCAACGCCCAGGGACTTGACGTTCTCTTCGTCGCCAACGGCATACACGGCGCCGAGACCGTGAACGCCCGGGGGCTGATCATGTCGGTGGTGAACGATCTTTTGCGCCAGGACGGGCTTCACGCGACCTGGGCCATAGCCGATATGGTGTGGTGAGGCCGAAGAGGGGTGAGCGCGGTGCAGGGTTTCTATTTCGACGAGCTTAGCGTGGGTCAGGCCGTGGAGATCAACCGGGTGGTGGGCGCCGCCGACATCGAGGCCTTTGCGGAGGTCTCCGGCGACAACAATCCCGTACACCTGGACGAGGACTATGCCCGCACCACCCAGTTCGGCGAGCGGATCGCCCACGGCATGCTATCGGCGGCCTATATCTCGGCCATCCTGGGCACCCGGCTGCCGGGGCCCGGCGCGATCTATCTGTCGCAGTCCCTGCGATTCCGGCGGCCTGTGAGGATCGGTGATCTGGTTGTCGCCCGCGCCACCGTGACGGCGCTGGACGAAGCCAAGGGGCGGGTCACGCTTGAGACCGTCTGCGAAGTGGGCGGCAAGACGGTGATGGACGGCGAGGCCGTTGTCATCGCGCCGCGCCGAGCCGCATGAAGCGCATCCGGTTCATCCGCGGCTGGAAAGACCTCGATGCCGTCGACCGCGGCGCCTCGGTCGCCATGGGCAGTTTCGACGGCGTGCATCTGGGCCATCAGCAGGTGATCGCGCTCGCCGCCGACGCTGCGCGCGACCTGGGCGCACCGCTGGGTGTGATCACCTTTGACCCCCACCCCCGGGTCTACTTCCGGCCGGACGAGCCCGCGTTTCACCTGATGCAGCCGGATCAACAGGCTCGCGCGCTCGAAAGGCTGGGCGTGGACATGCTCTATGTCCTGCCGCTCGACGCCGGACTGGCCGGGATGAGCGACAGGGAGTTTGCCAGCGAGGTCCTAAATGAGGGCCTGGGCGCGCGCCATGTCTCGGTGGGCTTCGACAACTCCTTCGGCAAGGGCCGCACCGGCACGCCGGACACCATGGCCGCCTACGGGAGGGAAATGGGCTTCGGGGTCTCGGTGGCCGCGCCCTTCGGCGATGAGACCGGCGACAAGTTCTCTTCCACCGCCGTCCGCAACGCCCTGCGTGACGGTAAGCCCGAGGTCGCTGCCGAGATCCTGGGCCGCCCGTTCGCCATCGAGGGGCCCGTCCAGCGCGGTCGCCAGCTGGGCCGTAAACTGGGCTTTCCCACGGCGAACGTGGCGCTGGCCGACTATGTGACCCCGCGTTTCGGCGTCTACGCCACCCGTACGCGCCTGTCGGACGGCCGTGAGCTGGCCGGTGTGGCGAACATCGGGATCAATCCAACGGTGCATGGCGTCACGGCGCCCCTGCTGGAGGTCTGGCTGTTCGACTTCGACGAGGACATCTACGACCGCATCATCGAAACCGACCTGATCGCCTTCCTGCGGCCTGAGGAGAAGTTCGACAGCCTGGAGATTATGACGGAACAGGTGATGGCGGATGCTCGGGCTGCGCGGGGGCTGCTGGGGGCGTAGACCGACGCACGGAGGGATGACGACGCGGCCTGGCTCTGATAGAGCCACGGCCATGATTTCGGTTCGGACCTCCTCGCGAATTATCCGCCCGGCGTGACGCCGCGGACGGTTTCGTTCCAGCGCCCGCCGGGTTCCCCTCGCACCCCAGAAACACCGAACCAGCCTGGATACGCTCATGGCCGACGACGCCACCTCGACCGCACGCGATTATCGCGAAACCGTCTTCCTCCCCGAAACGCCCTTTCCCATGCGCGCAGGCCTGCCGCAGAAGGAACCGCAGATCCTCGCCAAATGGGATGAAATCGGGCTCTATCACGCCGTCCGCGCCGAGCGTCAGCGGGCCGGTGCCCCGTTGTTCGTCCTGCATGACGGGCCCCCCTACGCCAACGGCGCGATCCACATTGGTCACTCGCTGCAGAAGACGCTGAAGGACTTCGTGGTCCGGTCGCGGTTCCTGCTGGGCTACGACGTCGACTATGTGCCCGGGTGGGACTGCCATGGCCTGCCGATCGAATGGCAGATCGAGAA
>NZ_JBILRO010000295.1:0-3687 GCF_044372605.1 Phenylobacterium sp. | reverse complement strand
CCATCTGTGCCTGGCCGACCCCAGGGTCAGCCGCGCCCGGGTCCGCGTTGAAAAGCCCCTGGCCCTGGCCCCCGATGCCGTAGGCGCCGGCGTGGAGATCATCGTCGGGCGCTGAGATTGCGCCGGGCCAATCATGACCCCACTTTAATTGGCGTAGTCCGGAGATCCGTAACATCATGTGGATCAAGGGCTGAAAGGATACGCCAGTGACCGAGATCTATTCGACCGAGACGCGCATTGAAGACAAGACCATGCCGGCGGTCTGCTACGCGCTCTACCTGCTGGCCTTCGCCACCGGGATCACGGCCGTCATCGGGTTGGTTATTGCCTACACCCAGCGATCATCGGCGATGCCTGGCATGAAAACCCATTTCACCTATCTGATCCGCACCTTCTGGGGCGGCCTGATGATGATGATCGTCGGCGGCGTGATCTTTGGCGTTGGCGCTCTGCTCAGCATCATTCTGATCGGTTTCCCGATCATGGGGCTGGCCTGGCTGATCCTGACGTTTGCCACCATCTGGTACGCAGTCCGCTGTATCGTCGGGTTGGTCTACCTCAGCCGGGGCGAGGCGCACCCCCGCCCCTACGCGCTGCTGGCGTAGAGCACGACAGCTTGAACTGGATACCGGTCCAAGCGCCCGTCGTGCTCTAAACATTTGATAACGAGCCCGTTTATCCGGTTCAGAAGATTCCATCTGAACCGGACAGGCTCTAGGATTCAGGCCCCCACCAGCTCGCGCCGCACCAGCCGGGCGTAATCGTCCATCAGGCCCAGTGAAATGGCGTCCGGCTTGAAGCTGTACTCGCCGATCTGGGCCACCGGCGTCACCTCGGCCGCTGTACCCACCACGAAGCACTCGGTGAACCCTGCCAGCTCCTCCGGGCGGATGTGACGCTCCACGACCGTCAGGCCCTTCTCACGCGCCAGCCGGATCACGGTTTGCCGGGTGATGCCGTTGAGGAAACAGTCGGGCGTCGGCGTATGGATCACGCCATCCTGGATGAAGAACACGTTGGAGCCGGTGCTCTCCGCCACATAGCCGCGGTAGTCGAGCATCATGGCGTCGGTGTAGCCGTTCTTCTCGGCGGCGTGCTTGGAGATGGTGCAGATCATGTAGAGGCCAGTGGCCTTGGCGTGGACCGGCTCGGTTTCCGGCGACGGGCGCTTGTACTTGGCCCAGCACATGCGGATGCCCTTGGCCCGCTCCGCAGGCGAGAAATAGGACGGCCAGTCCCAGACCGCGACGGCCACGTGGATCTTCGTATCCTGGGCGGAAACGCCGATCATCTCCGAACCGCGCCAGGCGATTGGCCGGACATAGGCGTCGACAAGGCCGTTCTTCGCACACGTTTCCCGGCACGCCTGATCGATCTCGGCGACCGAATAGGGGATCTCGAAATCCAGATACTCCGCCGACTTGAACAGCCGCTCCGTATGCGCCGTCAACTCGAAGATCTCGCCGCCATACATGCGCTCGCCCTCGAACACGGCGGAGGCATAGTGAAGCCCATGGGTCAGCACATGGACCTTGGCGTCGCGCCAGGCCACAAACTGGCCATCCAGCCAGATCCATCCGTCGCGGTCGTCAAAGGGAACGATGGTCATGAGGGTTGCGCCGCCTTTCAGAAGCGTTCCTTGAACCGTTCCCTCACCGTCACGTCAAACAAATTGGTCCGAACGGGCGTCAGCTTTCCACCGCCGTTTGCGTTATCGCTTGGCGCTGGCCAAATCCCCGCGCAGATTCGCGTTGGACGACAGGAGGGCGAAAACCCCTGATGAACTTCGCAGATGCGCCGCCGAAGAGTCGCCACCTGCTGGTGGTCGACGACGATGACCGGATCCGGGAGCTCCTCAAGGAGTATCTGACCCGCGCAGGCTTTCGCGTGACGGGGGCGCCTGGAGGCGATCCTGCCCGACGGCTGCTGGCCACCCTGGATTTTGATCTGGCGATCTTCGACGTGATGATGCCCGGCGAGGATGGCTTCTCCCTGACCCGCTGGCTGCGCCAGCAGCGTGGCAAGGCGGGCCGCACGCCGGTGCTCATGCTGACCGCACTGGGTGAAGCCGGCGACCGCATCGAGGGCCTGAAAACCGGCGCCGACGACTACCTTGGCAAGCCCTTCGAGCCGGAGGAACTGCTGCTGCGCATCGAGGCCATCCTGCGGCGCGCCGGCGACCAGGCCCAGCCCGGCGGGGTCCTGTCCCTGGGCCGCTGCCGGTTCAATCCCGACCGCGGCGAGCTGACCTGCAACGGTGAACCGGTCCGTCTGACCGAGGCCGAGGTCACCCTCCTGCAGACCCTGGCCTTGACCCCCCATGAGCCCGTCGACCGCATGGAACTCGCGCGCGGCTCGGTCGACCCCTCGGGTCGCGCGGTGGATGTGCAGGTCACCCGTCTGCGCCGCAAGATCGAGGACGACGCCAAGGCGCCACGCTACCTCCAGACCGTGCGCGGCATCGGTTACAAGCTGGCCCCGGACTGATGAGGACCCCCTCGTCCCCGCGCGTCTTCCTCCGCTGGCTGAAGCGCAGCGTGCCAGCGACCCTGTTCGGGCGCTCTCTGCTGATCATCGTGCTGCCTGTCGCTCTGATGCAGATCGCGGTGACCTACGTCTTTTTCGACGCCCACTGGCAGACCGTCACGGCGCGGCTGTCGGAGGGTCTCGCGGGCGACATCGCCTGGGCCGTCGAGAGCTACCGGGACGACCCCCGCCCGGAAAGCTTCGTCCGCCTATCGCAGCGCGCCGAGAAGTCCATGAGCCTGTCCATCGCCCTGCAGCCCGGCCGCGCCTTGCCGGCCCGACGGCGCGATCCGCCCGCCCTGCTGGAACCCTTCGTCACGCCCATCGACCGTTCGCTGGAGCGGGCGCTGTCCGACCGTCTGGATGCGCCGTTCTGGTTCGATACCACCCGATATCCCGCCTACGTTGACATCCGCGTCGGCGTCGAGGGCGGGGTCATGCGGGTGCTGGCGCCGCGTGAGCGGGCCTTCGCCACCCAGGGCCACATCTTCGTGCTCTGGATGACCCTGGCGACCGTGCTGCTGACCACCGTGGCGATCCTGTTCATCCGCAACCAGGTCCGCGCCATAGAGCGGCTGGCCAATGCCGCCGAGGCCTTCGGGCGCGGCGCCGACACACCCGCCTTCAAGCCCCACGGTGCCCGGGAAGTCCGGCGCGCCGCCACGGCCTTTCTCGACATGCGCGGGCGCATCCAGCGCCACATCGAACAGCGCACCGCCCTGCTAGCCTCGGTCAGCCACGACCTTCGCACCCCGCTCACCCGCCTGAAACTGACCCTCGCCCTTGCCGAACCCACCCACCGGACGGCCGACATGAAGCGCGATCTGGCCGACATGGAACATATGATCGACGAGTATCTGGCCTTCGCCCGTGGCGAGGGGGGCGAAGACACCCGGCTGGTCCCGCTCCTCCCCCTGATCGAGGCTGTGCGCGACGGCGCGGCCCGGCTGGGGGCCGACGTCAAGGTCGCCGCCGATCCCGACCTGTCGGTCACGGTGCGCCCCAACGCCCTGAAGCGCGCCCTGGCCAATCTGGTGATGAACGCGGCAGCCCATGGCGACCAGGTCGAGGTGGCGGCCCATCGCAGCCCGGATGGCGCCCTGGAAATCCAGGTCGATGACAACGGGCCCGGCATCCCCCCGGATCAATACGAAGACGCCT
>NZ_JBILRO010000294.1:0-3696 GCF_044372605.1 Phenylobacterium sp. | reverse complement strand
GACTTCGACCACGTCTTCTCGACGGTCGACCTCGACCGCCGCGCCGATATCGACGATTTCCAGTGGATGCAGCCGACCGATGTCGCCTATGCCTATTCCGACCTCGGCGGGGACGCCGAAGCCACGGATGGCGCGCTGGGGATTTTGTCAATGACCGGAGGACGTTCCTCGGACGGCCTGGTCCAGCAGCTCAGCAATCTCTGCATTCCCCCGGGGCGCAGGGCGAGCCTCCTGATCTCCAAGGCGCGGGTGATGGACCAGATCCTGATCCACTGCCTGCCGCACACCTTCGCGGGCGCCCAGCCGTCGGACTTCGCGCTCTCCAGCACGGGGGACTCGATCGTCAATGCGGGCTCAGGCATGACTTTCAAAACTGATCCCAACGACAGCAACAGCGCCACTGCCAGCGTCGAGGACCTCAAGGCGACCATCCAGGCGACCGTCCTGACGCTGGACGTGCAGACCTGCTGCGACGTCTCCCCGGGGGTCCACGCCCGCGCCCGGACGATCAACAGCCTCTACATGCAGCTTGACGCGCCCAGCCAGTCGCTCGTATTCGTCGACGCGCCAAACAGTCCCGACATCAACAAGTGGACGGACACGGACGCCGAGATCAAGCTCGCCGAAGGCGTGCTGGCAGCCTGCGCTCTGGTGGCCGGCATCGCGGCCGCCGTGGTGACCGACGGCGCGGCCATCGGGGTCACGGCCATGGCGCTGGCGTTCGCGTCGGGGGTTATGATGCTCACCGTCGCCAGCATCCAGGCGGCGGAGAAGGACAAGGCGCCGGCCATCACCAGCGCCGTGCTTAACGCCACTTCGGCGATCAAATGGCCCCACGGCAGCGGGTTCGTCCTGGCCGACGCGGGGCTGAACGATTCCCTCCAGCTGACCGGAGCCTATGCATGATAACCCTCGAACGACGTCTCGCCGGGACAGTCCGATCTCTCGCGGGCGCCGCGCTGGTGCTCGGCCTGACCTGCGCGCCGGCCGGCGCCGGCGTCCTGCTGGATGTGGGGGGCGCGAACCAGGCGTTCAGCCTGCAGGCCGGCCAGGCCGCCGCGGTGAGCTTCACCCTGGGCGCGACCGCCACCGATCTGTCCATCTCCGCGCCAATCCTGTGCCTCGGTTGCACCGGTGCCATGTGGCTGCAGAAGGACGCGATCGGCCCGACCGCCAGCTTCGCGGGCGCCATCGATGCCCACGCCTTCACCGGCGCGACGTCACAGCCCTGGTTCACCATCGCCTCGCTGGGCCCCGGCCTCTACTTCTTCCTCGTGTCGCTCGACACCTCCTCGACGGGCGCCGCTTTGTGGAGCGGTTCGACTTCGGGTGCGCTCACCGTCACCGGGAACGGCGCAACGCGCGGACTGGACTTCCTGGCCCAGTCGACCACCACCTTCGTTCCCTTCTCCGAGTTCGGGGTCGACTTCGGCCAGAATCTCAACTTCACGGTCTCATCGGCCGGCGTTCCCGAGCCCACGGGCTGGGCTCTGATGATCCTGGGGGCCGGGCTCGCCGGCGTGGCGCTGCGGCGTCGGACGGCGGGGGCCGTGACATGAGGATCCTGGCCAAGGTCTCGAGCGGCGCCGACCGCCTGGCCGATCTGCAGGCCGCCATCAAGCAGATGCAGGCGAGCCTAGGGAAGCCCGATGTCGTCGCGGCCGCGAACGTCGACGGGCCGGGACTGGACCTGTCGTTGCAGGCCACCTCCGGCGACGACCTCACCCAGGCCGTGGAGCAATTGGGGCCCACCTTCGAGACGCTTGGCGGCGAGGTCCGGTCGATCGCGGTCACGGCGGATGTCCCCGATGGTCTGCGCCAGCGGCTGTCTTCGCTGACGCCGGCGATCAGCGTCCTGCCGAACTGACGCGCGCCGGTGCGGATCGCGCTCGCCACCTTCAACTTCGCGCCGCCAGGTCATCCGACCCTCAAGTACGAGGGCTTGGGGCCCGCCGCGGGCCGCGGCCTTCGCGCCTACTGCGCGCGGCATGGCTATGCTGCGTTCGACGCCGTCCCGGACCTGGCGGGGCGCCACGCCTGCTGGGGCAAGATCCCGGCGCTGCGCGCCGCCCTCGCCGACCATGACTGGGCGTTCTGGGTCGACAGCGACGCCCTCGTCACCCGTCCGGACCAACGCCTGGAGACGTTGATCACGGCGGACGCCGATCTCGTGGCCCAGCAGCCCGAGCCCTGGTTCGCGCGGACCCGGCTTGACCTCGTCCGCGGCTGGGCGATGCAGCCGGTGAACACGGGCGTCTTCGGGCTGCGCCGCACGGACTGGAGCCTACGCCTGCTGGAGGCGGCCGAGGCCCGCGCCCGGCCGGAGGCCCCCGGCCAGCCCTGGGACGGCCGGGGCGATCAGGAGGCGATCTGCGAGGTGCTGGCCGATTGGGGCCTGGACCGCGTCGCCCACGCCGCCAGCCTGCAGACGCCGCCGGGCGGGCCGCCGGCTTTGTTCTCGCACCTGTTCGGCGATCGCGCGCAGGCCCGCTACCCGGCCGATGTGTGCCGGGCCGTGGTGGCGACGCTCGTGTCGACCCCAGCGCCCCTCCTCGCCCGCCGCGGTCTCCTGGAACTCCTCCACTGGTGTGCGATCCAGAACCTGGATCCCGAGGCCCCCCTGCACAGGGGAGGGCCGGAACGCTTCGGCTATGTTCCACAGGCGCTGGACCGAGCGCTGGCCAGCTACGCGGCGCCGCCGCCGTGATCCGGCTCACGCGGGTCGGCCATGGCGGCAGCGCGGACCGCGTCCATGTCTTCATCCACGGGCTCAATGGGGACCCACTCGAGACCTGGGGCGCGGCGGAGGCCCGCGGCGCCTTCATCCATCGCCTCGCCGGTGCCCTTGGCGGTCGAGCGTTCACGGCGGAGCATCCCTCAAGTCTCGCAGCCTATGCCTTCGATCCCCAACAGACGATCGCCAGCGTGGCGACCGGCCTCGCCGAAGCCATGGCCGGCGTGGTGTCCGGGGCCCAGCGGATCGACGTGATCGGCCACTGCTTCGGAGGCGTTCTGGCGAGCCAGGCGCTCGTCACCCTCTGGCGCGAGAGCCCTGTCGGGCGGGAATGGCTGGCGCGGGCTGATCTGCGGGTCGTCTTCCTCGACTCGCCTCAACTGCTGCCAGGCAACCCTTCCCCCTGGCTCGCCCGCCTCCTCTCCGTTGTGGGCGCAGAGCCCGCGGCGCTGAGGGCCAATGTCGAATGGCTCCTGCGCGAGCGCCCCTCCCCGTGTTTGGCCCTCCGCAGTCAGGAGGAGCCCTGGATCGACGATTGCGCGCCGTTTGCCTGCGCCGCGCCCGAAGATCGGGCGACGCTCGCCCTGCCGCACACCGCCCTATCCCGGTGCCCGCTGGAAGGCGCGTTCGCACCGCTCGACCTGACCGCCAACTGGCTTCGTTGACGGACCGGACTTCTCCAGTTCCTCGCTGGTCGGCAGCGGGCCATGAAGGTGAAGTCCGCCAATGTCGCTACGCCGACCAACCGCCGTTGTTCAGTACGACGCGGTAGCCGTCCGGATCCTTGAATACCTTCCCGGCTTGACGGGCCACGTCGCGGCGGCGCGTAGCTTGTTGGAGGCGCCTTACTAGAGCGCGTTGGGCTTAGACGTACGCATTGCCGGCATGTCTGATGTAGTTGGCGCATTCGGCGGGTGAGAAGCAGTCGAGGAGCTTGCCGATGCGTCGCCAAGTGTCCTCAA
>NZ_JBILRO010000257.1:0-4760 GCF_044372605.1 Phenylobacterium sp. | reverse complement strand
TACGCCTTCCTCACGGGTTCCCAGGGTCTGGAGCCGTCAGATCGCCACGTGATCGACGGTCTGGTCTCGCTCGGCTTCGGCGCCTCGCTGATCTCGATCTTCGCCCGTCTGGGCGGCGGCATTTTCACCAAGGGCGCTGACGTTGGCGGCGATCTGGTGGGCAAGCTTGAGGCCGGCATCCCCGAGGATGACCCGCGCAACGCCGCCACGATCGCGGATAACGTGGGCGACAACGTCGGCGACTGCGCCGGCATGGCCGCTGACCTGTTCGAGACCTATGCGGTGACCACGGTCGCCACCATGGTGCTGGCCGCCATCTTCTTCGCGGGCTCGGCCATGCTTGGCAATGTCATGTTGCTGCCGCTGGCCATCTGCGGTGTGTGCATCATCACCTCGATCATCGGCACCTTCGCCGTGCGTCTGGGCAAGAGCGGCTCGATCATGGGCGCCCTCTACCAGGGCCTGATCGTCACCGGCGTGCTGTCGGCGATTGCGCTCTACTTCCTGATCCCGTCGCTGGTCCCAGAAACGCTGACCGTGAACGCGGGCACACCTCTAGAGAAGAGCTTCGACGCCATGTCGCTGTTCTGGTGTTCGATGGCCGGCCTGGTGATCACGGCGCTGATCGTGATGATCACCGAATACTACACCGGCACCAATTTCCGGCCGGTGAAGTCGGTGGCGCAAGCCTCGGTCTCGGGTCACGGCACGAACGTCATCCAGGGCCTGGCGATGAGCCTGGAAGCCTGCGCGGCGCCGGCCATCGTGATCATCGTGGGCATCATCGTGACCTACAACCTGGCGGGCCTCTTCGGCATCGCCATCGCCACGACAGCCATGTTGTCGCTGGCGGGTTTCGTGGTTGCACTCGACGCCTTTGGTCCGGTCACCGACAATGCCGGTGGCATCGCCGAAATGGCCGGGCTGCCGCCTGAAGTTCGCGTCACGACAGACGCGCTCGACGCGGTGGGCAACACCACCAAGGCCGTGACCAAGGGTTACGCCATCGGTTCGGCCGGCCTGGGCGCGCTTGTGCTCTTCGCTGCCTATACCGAGGACCTGAAGTACTTCGCGGCCAATGCGTCGCCGGGGTCCTTCTTCGACGGAATGGGCCCGGTGGCCTTCGATCTCTCCAACCCCTACGTCGTGGTGGGACTGCTGTTCGGCGGTCTGCTGCCGTTCCTGTTCGGTGGCATGTCGATGACGGCCGTCGGGCGCGCGGCGCAGTCCGTCGTCGTGGAAGTTCGTCGTCAGTTCCGGGAAAACCCCGGGATCATGACCGGCGAGGTCAAGCCCGAGTATGGTCGCGCGGTCGACATCCTGACGAAGGCGGCGATCCGGGAAATGATTGTCCCGTCGCTTCTGCCGGTCGCATCGCCGATCGTGCTGTTCTTCGTGATCAACGCGATCGCTGGGAAGGTGGATGCCTTTGCCTGCGTCGGCGCCATGTTGATGGGCGTGATCGTCACCGGCCTGTTCGTCGCCATCTCGATGACCTCGGGCGGCGGCGCCTGGGACAACGCCAAGAAGGTGATCGAAGAAGGCTTCACCGACTCGGCCGGCGTGCTTCATGGCAAGGGCTCAGATGCCCACAAGGCGGCTGTGACGGGCGACACCGTAGGCGACCCCTACAAGGACACTTCGGGTCCCGCTGTGAACCCGATGATCAAGATCACCAACATAGTGGCCCTGCTGTTGCTGGCGGTTCTCGCCGCCCAGTAACTGGAGCTCACGCAAGACTGAAGCGCCCCGGAGAGCGATCTCCGGGGCGTTTTTGTTACTGCCCGGCGGGTGAAAGGAGCCCATGCGATCATGATCACCGCACGTTTGGCGCGCCCGGCAGACAGTTCCAGTCTCCGCGCAATCCTGCACGCGGCTTCAACACCCGCAGTCAGGCCTTTTACGCCGCCCGCGGCTACCGTGAGGCGGACAGATATCCCGATCTGGAATGGAACAGCGGCCTGACCACGCTACTTTTGGTCAAACCGCTCCGGTGAGCGTGGCTGAGCGGTTCGGCGGTGTCAGCGCCGGTCGCCGGGCCGCGACCCGGGCACGCCCTCATCATCCTGCGGCAACAGACCACCCTGGCCGACGCTGCCGAGCAACTGTTCAAGGATGGTCATCTCGCGACCGCGGGTCGGGGTCTCGCGACTGTTGAATGCAATGACCTTGCCGTCCTTGAGCGTGTAGGTGTTCACCGCATCGACCAGTTCGCTGTCCTTGTTGAACGCGATGGCGGTCACATTGCGCGCCGTGACCCTGGGCTTTTGAAACGCGACGCGCTGCTTGACCTGGTTCACGTAGAACCAGACGTTCGGGTCAAAGGTCGATGTGACGGAGGGCGACCCCAGCTTGGCGCGCACGGTGGACTTGGTGTCCGTACCCACCTGGACGTCCTTGGGATCCGAATCAATCGCCTGGAACCCCGAATAGCTGGTGATCGGGGCGCAGGCGGTGAGGCCCGTGGCGGCCAGCAATGCGGCAGCGAGGGCGGCGGTGGCGGCGCGTCGGAACATTGCGACTTTCTGCGAGGTTGGCTCGTGACCGGGTATAGAGGCTTTGACCTATCCTTGGCCGCCCCTTAGTTCAATGACGCCCTATATAGAGCGCTCGGGGCGAAATCGAGGCCACCCATGTTAAACCGACTGTTCAAGGCTCGCCCTGCAAAACTGGCCGGGGAGGCGCTGTACCCGCTCGTGGTGGCGCAGGCCCGCACGCCGGGACTCTATGCCGACCTCGGGGCGCCCGACACCCGGGAAGGGCGCTTCGAGCTTTATAGCCTGCATGTGTACCTGATCCTGGAGCGCCTGAAGGCCCAGGGTGAGCAGGCGAGCGAAACGGCCCAGGCGCTGTTCGACACCTATCTCTCCGCGCTGGACAACACGCTCAGGGAGATGGGCGTAGGCGATACGAGCATCAGCAAGCGGATGCGGAAACTGGGCGAGGCGTTCTACGGGCGGATCGCCCTCTACGAGACTGGCCTGGCCGCCTTGCCGGACACCGGTCCACTGGAAGCCATGCTGGCCAGAACCGTCTACGCCGGCATGGATCCTGGCCAGGCGCCGCAACTTGCGGCCTACCTCCTGGCGCAGCGGACGGCGCTCGCCGGGCAGCCACTGGAGGCCTTCTATGCGGGCGAGATCCATTGGGCCAAGCCGTGAGCGGCAGCTGGAACCGGGTCGTAAAGCTTCACGAGGTCAGCCGCGGTCCCCTCAAGCTCTCGCTTGTAGCCGGTGACGCCGAGCGCGCGGAGATCGCCCGGCGGCTGGATCTGGAAAGTCTGTCCTCGTTTCGAGCCGAGATCACGGCGGCGCCCTGGCTGGACGGGCTCGAGCTGTCAGGGCGATTCAACGCCATTGTGGAACAGATCTGCGGCGTCAGCCTCGAGCCGTTCGAAGCCTCGGTCACCGGTGACATCGCCGTGCGCATCGTGCCCGCCGGGAGCGCCCACGCGCCACCCCCGGAAGAAGGGGATCTCGAGTTTGACGCCGACAGTCCGGATGCGCCGGATGTTATCGCCGACGACGCCGTGGATATCGCGGAGTATCTGGTCGAGCATCTTTCTCTGGAGCTCGATCCCTTCCCGCGCAAGCCGGGTGTGACGTTCGACTACGCGCCGCCGACCGAGGAGCTCTCGCCCTTTGCGGCGCTCAGAAAGCTGGCAGAGCCAAAGGCATAGTTTCCACACGGCAATGCGCCGGGGTATGGTCGCGCCGATTCCGGCATCCGGCCGCGACCTTTGCCACTCGATACTGACCGCAGGTCGAGACGGGGAAAGGTCCTAAGCAAAGGCTGCGCTATCGGTCCTGGATCGATGGTGTGGAGGGGGACGAAGGCGCCGATTTGACTGAACCTCTCGTGATATCTGTCGATGCCATGGGTGGGGACCACGGACCATCCGTGGTGGTCCCTGCCTGTGTCCAGGCCCTGGGCGCGATGCCTAAGCTGCGACTGTTGCTGCACGGTGACGAGGCGATGATCCGCGCCGAGCTCGGCCGCCACGCCGGCCATGCTGACCGCATCGAGGTCTGCCACGCTGAACGCGTCATCGCGATGGACGAAAAGCCCGCTCAGGCGATGCGTCGCGGCAAGGGCACCTCGATGTGGGGCGCCATTGAAGCGATCCGCCAGGGCCATGCTATCGCGGCCATTTCGGCCGGCAACACCGGTGCGCTGATGGCGATCTCGAAGTTGATCCTGCGGATGAGCGCCGAACTGGATCGACCAGCCCTTGTGGCGAGCATTCCCAACGCCCGGGGGCAGACCACATTTCTTGATGTCGGGGCGAACGTGGACTGCAACGCGGCGCGACTGGTGGAATTCGCGATCATGGGCGTGGCCTATCATCGGGCGGCGCATGGGGTTGAACGGCCGACCGTGGGTTTGTTGAATGTCGGCTCCGAGGAAATGAAGGGCCACGAGGAGGTTCGTGAAGCCAACCGCATTCTGCGCGAGGGTCGGCTCGATCTGGACTATCGCGGTTTTGTCGAGGGTGACGACATCACCGCAGGCACGGTCGAGGTTGTGGTGACCGACGGCTTTACCGGGAATGTCGCCCTGAAGGCGATGGAGGGGGCTGCGCGGTTCATGTACGATGAGTTGCGAGATGCGTTGACATCTGGCCCCATCGCCAGTCTGGGCGCCTTGCTGGCGCGCCCGTCGCTCCGGAAGTTCCGCGACAAGATGACCCCGTCGCCGGCGGCGCCCCTGCTGGGGCTCAACGGACTGGTCCTGAAGTGTCATGGCGGTGCGGATACCCG
>NZ_JBILRO010000159.1:0-8000 GCF_044372605.1 Phenylobacterium sp. | reverse complement strand
GCCGCAGCTATCCAGGCCGCCTGTAATGTGGCCCAGAGCGGCTTTGCCGCCGAAATCGAGCAGAATATGAAGCGCTTGCCCGAGGCCCTGGTGGGCATTGCGCCCGCCGTCGATGGAGCCGTCTGAGATGACGGGAATCATCCGCAGTGTGGTGACGGGCGTTGGCGGGTACCTGCCGGAGAGGGTTGTCACCAACGCCGAACTTTCGACCCGGGTCGACACCACGGATGAATGGATCCGCGAGCGCACGGGCATTCATCAGCGCCATCAGGCGGCAGACGACCAGCCGGTCTCCGACCTGGCGGTCGAGGCGGCGCGCCGGGCGCTCGAGGCCGCAGGACGGACGCCGGCGGACGTTGATCTGATCATCGTCGCCACCACCACGCCTGACCTGACCTTTCCCGCAGTGGCGGCCATCGTGCAGCGAAAGCTGGGATGTCCGATCGGGATCGCCTTCGATGTCCAGGCGGTCTGCTCGGGGTTTGTCTATGCCCTTTCTGTGGCCGACGGGTTCGTGGCGCGCAACCGGGCGAAGTGCGCGCTGGTGATCGGGGCCGAAACCATGACCCGGCTGATGGACTGGACCGACCGCACCACCTGCGTGCTGTTCGGTGACGGCGCCGGAGCTGTGGTTCTGGAACCGGGCGAAGGCCAGGGGACGACGGCGGATCGCGGCCTGCTGGGCCTGGCCTTGCGCGCGGACGGCACGAAGCAGGACCTGCTCTATGTGGACGGCGGTGTCTCCACCAACCGCCAGACCGGCTATCTGCGGATGCTCGGCAATCAGGTGTTCCGCCACGCCGTCGTGAATATCTCCGAGGCGGTGACCGCAGCTGCGGCGGATGCCGGGGTCGAGGTCTCGGATGTCGACTGGTTTATCCCGCACCAGGCCAACCAGCGCATCCTGGAGGGCGTGGCCAAGCGCCTGGGGATCGATGAGACCAAGGTGATCTCCACCGTGGCCATCCATGCGAATACGTCGGCCGCCTCGATCCCGCTTGCGCTGGATCATGGCATCAAGGATGGCCGCATCAAGCCGGGACAGCTTCTGCTGCTGGAGGCCTTGGGCGGTGGGCTGACCTGGGGCGCCTGCGTTCTGCGACTTTAGCCGACAGCCGCGCCAAAGTACGCCGCGCGACTTGCAGTCTTTGTCACAATGGGACACTCAGGAAGAACGAGCAAAATGAGAACGGGGTCAGAGCGGTCATGAAGGGTGCGACGGTCACGCGGGCGGATCTCTGTGAATCAGTCCACGAGCAGGTGGGCCTGACCCGGCAGGACTCGTCAGAGCTGGTCGAACGCGTGCTGGAACTGATGTGCGTGGCGCTTGAAAACGGCAAGCAGGTCAAGCTCTCGGGCTTTGGCGTGTTTCAGGTGCGGGCCAAACGCGCCCGGATGGGCCGCAATCCCAAGACCGGCGAGCCCGCCGCCATCGAGCCCCGCCGTGTGATCGGCTTCCGCGCCTCGCAGGTGATGAAGGCCCGCGTCGACCGCGCGCTGTCGCGGTAAGGGCGGGATCGTCCCGTGGCCAAGGGTCCCGAAGCCTTCCGGACCATTTCCGAAGCTGCGGAAGAGCTCAGCGTGCCGCAACATGTCCTGAGGTTCTGGGAAACCAGGTTCGGCTTTATCAAGCCCATGAAGCGTGCGGGCGGTCGCCGGTTCTATCGCCCCGTGGATATCCAGGTGCTGGCCGGTGTGCGCCGCCTGCTCCACGATGAAGGCTATACCATCAAGGGCGTCCAGAAGCTGCATCGCGAGCAGGGCATCAAGGTTTTGATGGCCGCGGGGGCGGGGGAGGGGACGGCGGTCGCGAGCCCACCGCCGCCGCGCGCGGCACAGACGGGCGGCGTAACGCCGCTGCTGCTGGCCCTGCACGATCTGGAAACCGCCAAGGCTCGCCTCGACGGGCTGCTCCGCAACTGAAGGAAAGAATCTCGCCGCCGGCCGCTGGTCGGAGCGACAGGATTTGAACCTGCGACCCCTTGACCCCCAGTCAAGTGCGCTACCAAGCTGCGCCACGCTCCGAAGGGCCCGGCGGCGAGGCGCGTCTTCTAGCGGATGGGCAGATGAGAGCAACGACAAAGTTGGTGGCGGCGTTCTGCGTACTCATTGCAGGCCCGGCCGCCGCTGAGCCAGCCGACGAGCCGATTTGGGCGCGGCTTCCATCGCCAAGTCAGGTTCTCCAAGCCTATCCGCAAACCGCCAAGGGCGTTCCGGGCGGCAAAGCCACGATAAAATGTGTGCCGAGCCCAGATGGAAATCTCACAAACTGCAGTGTTCTGAGCGAAGATCCCCCCGGCGTAGGGTTTGGCGCGGCAGCAGTGGAGCTCGCGGCAGGTTTTCGCATGACCCCAAAGGCTGCGATGCGGAACGCCTCCGGAATTGTTTTCCCGATCCGCTTTATCCCTCCTGGTCCCGCGCCGCCATGGCGTGATGCCAAATTCAAATCCTCGGGCGACTACCGGGAATATGGTGTCGCAGGACCCTTCTATCCCGAGCGCGCCGCACGTTATGCAGTCGGTGGTGAAGTCGTCATGGATTGCCGGGTGGCATCCGACGACCAGTTGAAGGACTGCAAGCTTCTCGACGTTCGGCCAGCTGATTGGGGCTTTGATGAAGCGGTGGCGCGAATGATCCTAAAGGGATGGATGAGTGCAGGCGCGGCGCCGGTCGGAATTGCACCGCCTGCCGACGACATCTGGCGTTTCAAGGTACTCTTCCGCGACCGGAAGGGGCGATTTAAGAATTAGTCGAACTTATTCTCTGGGACGCCTCAGCTTCCAGGCTCGCGCTCCATCCAGCGGAACAGGGGAAACAGCGGCACGCCCCACAGGGTGCCGGCTATGGCGTAGTAGACCAGTTGGGCCGCCCAGTGTCTGGGCACGTGATCTCCGACCGACGAAACCACCACGACGTAAAACAGCAGGAACGCCAGGATGGCGACCAGACCGACCAGTTTTCGAAGGCGCATTGGCATATGCGCCTCATAGCGGGCTGGAGGCTTCGGGGTAAGCCCGCTATAGGGACAGCCCGATTCAAACCTCGAAAGTGCGCGAGCCGCGCCGATGACCTCGTTCCTGCGTTCCGACCGTTCACGACCTGTCGCGATCTGGCTGCTTGTGGTGGCCCTGCTGGTATTGGGGATGGTCATCGTCGGTGGCGCAACCCGACTGACGGACTCCGGGCTCTCGATCACCGAGTGGAAGCCGGTCACCGGCGCCTTGCCCCCGCTGTCGCTGGCCGACTGGCTGGCGGAGTTCGCGCTCTACAAACAGATCCCCCAGTATAGCCAACTGAACGCCGGCATGAGCCTGGAGGAGTTCAAGGTCATCTACTGGTGGGAGTGGTCCCACCGGGCGCTGGGGCGGTTTGTGGGCGTGGTGTTTGCGCTTCCCTTCGCCTGGTTTGCGATCCGGCGCGAGATTCCCCGGCGGCTGTTCTGGCGGATCGGCGGAATCTTTGTGCTGGGCGGCCTGCAGGGCGCGGTCGGCTGGTGGATGGTGGCCAGCGGGCTTTCGGAGCGGGTCTCCGTCGCGCCGGAGCGGCTGATGGTTCACCTGGGGCTGGCGTTCGCCCTGCTGGGGTTGCTGGTCTGGACGGCACTGGATGCCTGGGCCGGGGCGCCGCGGTCGAGGCCCAACGATGGCTGGAGTCGGGCATCGACCGTGCTGATCGGGCTGATCTACCTGCAGATCCTGCTTGGCGCGCTGGTTGCGGGCAATGACGCTGGTTTCGTCTACAACGACTGGCCGATGATGAACGGCGCGCTGATCCCGGATGACTATCCCGGCGCGACCCTTTGGGCGACCGTGGCGCACACGCAAGGGCCGGTGCAACTCCATCACCGGCTGTTGGCCTACGTGCTGGCGCTCATGGCGATCGGTATGGGTATCGCCGCGTTGCGGTCGCGCATTTTGTCATCGGGCGAGAAGCTGCTCGGCCTGGGTCTGGCCGGGGCTGTGATCCTGCAGGGCGTGCTTGGGATCGTCACCCTGATGGCCGGTGCGCCCGTCGGCCTGGGGATCGCCCATCAACTGGCGGCGGCGTTCCTGCTGATCCTGGCGGTGGCCTTCGCCTGGCGGGTTCGTCGCAGCTGATCTGTGCGGGGCGCATGAAATACATCCGGTATTATGATACCGTATTGAATATCCCGTTATTTGTCAGATAGTTAGCAATATTTCCGCGTTCCCCTTTGGGTTGACAGCGAGCCTTCCACCCGGCATATGCCCCGCCTCACGTCGGGTGCGCACCCAGCACGCCCGAACAGGTTCTATGGACACACCCTCATGCTGAAGAGCACTACGGCTTCGCTGAAGCCTGCCGAGGTCGAGAAGAAGTGGATCGTTGTCGACGCCCAGGACGCCGTTGTCGGTCGTCTGGCCTCGTTCATCGCCATGCGTCTTCGCGGCAAGCACCGGCCCGATTATACGCCGCACGTCGATTGCGGTGACTTCGTCGTCGTCGTCAACGCCGACAAGGTGAAGATGACCGGCAAGAAGCTGGCCGACAAGATCTACTACTGGCACACGGGCCACCCCGGCGGCGTCAAGAAGCGCACCGCGGGCCAGCTGCTGGCGGGCAAGTACCCCGAGCGGGTGCTGGAGAAGGCCGTCGAGCGCATGCTGCCCAAGGAAAGCCCCCTGGCGCGCAAGCAACTCACCCATCTGCGCATCTACAATGCCGGCGAGCACCCGCACGCGGCGCAGAACCCCGAGACCATCGCGTTCGCCGATCTGAACGCCAAGAACGTGCGGAGCGCCTGATGTCGGAAGCCACCACGACCGAAGCCACCGGCTTCGACGCCCTGAAGGGCATGGGTACGCAGGCTGAGCCCGTTGTTCACGTCCAGAAGCTGGACGCCCATGGCCGCGCCTATGCGACCGGCAAGCGCAAGAACGCCGTGGCCCGCGTCTGGCTCAAGCCTGGCAAGGGCAAGATCACCATTCACGGCAGCGAAGACCCCAAGCACAAGGACGGCCGTGACCAGACGGTCTATTTCGCCCGTCCGGTGCTGCGGATGATGATCGCCCAGCCGTTCCAGGTCACCGACCGGGTCGGCCAGTTCGACGTGGACATCACGGTCACCGGTTCGGGTCTCTCGGGCCAGGCCGGCGCGATCCGCCACGCCATCTCCAAGGCGCTCACCTACTATGAGCCCGGCCTTCGCGCCGTGCTGAAGCCGCATGGCTTCCTGACCCGCGACAGCCGCGTGGTCGAGCGGAAGAAGTACGGCAAGGCGAAAGCCCGACGCAGCTTCCAGTTCTCGAAGCGCTAACCGCGCGCGACGACAACTCGCGTTTACGGATCGGGGCGCTTCGGGAAACCGGAGCGCCCTTTTTCTTTGGCTGGACACTGACCTTATGACCCACACGATCTTCATCGACGGCGAAGCCGGCACCACGGGGCTCCAGATCCGGGAGCGACTGGCGGGGCGCAGCGACCTGCAGGTGGTCTCCATCGATCCGGCGCGGCGCAAGGACGCCGATGCCCGCGCCGAACTGCTGAATGGCGTGGACGCCGTGGTGCTTTGCCTGCCTGATGACGCCTCGCGCGAGGCCGTTGGTCTGATCACGTCGAGCACCGTCAAGGTGGTGGATGCGTCGACGGCCTACAGAACGGCGCCGGACTGGGCCTACGGCTTTGCCGAGATGTCAGCGACCCAGCGCGAGACCATCGGCAAGGCGACGCGGGTGTCGAACCCCGGCTGCTACCCCACCGGCTTCATCGCCCTGGTCCGGCCGCTGGTCGCCGCAGGCCTGATTCCGGCGGACTTCCCGCTGACGGTAAACGCGATCTCCGGCTATTCCGGCGGCGGAAAGGGCCTGATCGGCGAATTCGAGAGCCAGCCAGCGGCCACGGGTACGGATGACGCCTTCCGCGCCTACGGCCTGACCCTGGCGCACAAGCATTTGCCCGAGATGCAGATTCACAGCGGATTGGCCCATCCGCCGGTTTTCGCCCCGTCCGTGGGGCGCTTCGCCCAGGGCATGCTGGTGGAAGTCCCGCTGCAGCTTTGGGCCATGCCGGGCGCACCGTCGCCCCGGGACCTGTACGACGCCCTGGCGCGGGCCTATGCCGGCGAACGCTTTGTGGAGTTGGCCAGCCTTACTGAAACTGCGGAACTCCAGTCGGTACGAGCCGGCGCTGCAGGCTATGTCCCGGCCTTTGATCCCCAATCCTTGAACGGCAGCAACCGGATGCGGCTCTTCGTCTTTGGCAATGCGGCCGGAACGCAGGCCAGGCTGGTGGCGATCCTCGACAATCTGGGGAAGGGGGCCTCCGGCGCGGCGGTGCAGAACCTCAACCTGATGCTGGGTCTGCCGGAGGAAGCCGGACTGTGATCCTGCGTCCGGCCGAGATGCGCGACGCCCGTGCCATGGGGACGCTGCACATCCTGGCCATGCGAACCCTGACGTTTCTACCGCAATTGCACACCATCGACGAGGCGGTCGCGTGGATGGGCGGCGAGATCCTGCCGAAAGACCCGGCCTGGGTGGCGGAGGCCGATGGCGTGGTCGCAGGCTACGCCGTGTTCACCGACGATTGGATCAACCAGCTTTACGTTCATCCGGACCGACACGGGCAGGGGTTCGGCGCCGCATTGCTGGCGCATGTTCTGGCCTCCGGAGCGCCGAAACAACTCTGGACCTTCCAGCAGAACGAACGCGCACGCAGGTTCTATGAGGCCCGCGGCTTCCGGGCCGTTGAGTTCACCGACGGTGAGGCCAACGAGGAAAAGACACCCGATGTGCGCTATGAATCGCGCCCTTCATCCGTGTAACCTTCCGGCGACTTCGGACGTATGAGTGAACATGAGACACCTTTGCCCTGACCGCCGGACCCTGCTGATCGCCACAGCTGGCGCGCTGCTCAGTCCGGCTCTGGCCACCGCCGCCACGAAAGCGGCAGACCCCTTCGCGAACTCGCCCTTCCGCCGGCTGAGCGATGCCGAGTGGCGAAAGCGGTTGCCCGTCGCCAGCTATCTTGTGCTCCGTAAGGAGGATACCGAGCGCGCCGGAACCAGTCCGTTGAACCGCGAGAAGCGCAAGGGCACGTTTGTCTGCCTCGGCTGCGACCTGCCGCTCTTCAGCTCTGACACCAAGTACGAGAGCGGCACCGGCTGGCCCAGTTTCTTCCGCGCCTTGCCGGGCGCGGTAGGGGAAAAGATCGACTACAAGATCGGCGTGCCGCGCACCGAGTATCACTGCGCACGATGCCTGGGCCATCAGGGCCACGTGTTTCCCGATGGCCCCCGACCCACTGGCCTGCGCTACTGCAACAACGGTCTGGCCCTGAGATTCGTCCCCGCCTGAGCCGATAACATCAGGTCTTCGCGCCGCCCGCTCGAAGCGGCGCCACAGGCGGAGCAGGAGCCGCCGCCGCGCCCTGCGTGACCCGGCCGGCACCCGTGATGTCCGTTTCCAGCGACTTCGGGTTGGTGAGCAACCGGACATCCCCCGACCCGGAGATCTCCAGCTGCGCGCTTTCCGTGGGAGCGATGATGGCGTCCGCAGACCCTGAAACCTCCACCCGCGCCGACCTTGACTTCAGAGCGCCCAGGTTGGCGTCACCGGCGCCCGACAGATCAAGGGTCACTTCATCGGCCGTTCCGGTCGCGGTCACCTCGGCGGATCCGGAAACATCAATGCTCAGCCGGGGTTGATTGTAGCCTTCGATCGAGAGGTTATTGCGCCCCGACAGGTCGAACTCGGAAATCGCGGGCGCCCGGATCACCACCTTGAGCGTGGGATAGCCGCGCCGACCGTGACGGGCACCATGCTCGTAGCGAAGGCTGTCGCCGCGGATGACAACGTCGTTCACGGCTCTCTCCGGACCGGTGATGACCACGCTCGAGGGACCGGCGGACTGGATGTATTGAATATCGGCCGCCAGATTGACATCGAGCCGGTCCGCGCCGGACCAGGGCAGGGTCCGCGTGGCTTGCGGTCCCAGGTCACGCTGTTGAATGGAGCCGTCATCGTCGTCCCAGCCCAGATGTT
>NZ_JBILRO010000066.1:0-13918 GCF_044372605.1 Phenylobacterium sp. | reverse complement strand
AGTCTTTCACCAGATGAATCCGCCACTCCAGCTTGGGATCCAGCAACGACCGCTGGATCAGCACACGGCGGCCATCCTGCTCCAGCCACTCGAAGCGGCGCTGGCCATCGGGATTACGCAGGAGGCTGAGATCATTTCCCTTGGGATCGGCCGCCGGGCCGGAGGTCTTCAGGGTCGGATAGGCTGACGAAGATCCGTGGCAGTCCTTGCAACGGATCTCAACGGCATTGGCCACCTCGCCCATGATCAAGCCGGTGCCATGGCTATCCTGGCTGAAATGGCAGTCGGCGCACTGCATGCCCTTCTCGGCATGGATATCCATCATATGGACGGCTTTGCCGGGCGCGTTCTGACCCACCGGGGTGAACTTCGGAGCATCCTTGCGGACGAACTTCTCTGGATCATCATTGGCGATGACCTTGCCCTCGGCGTCCAGCAGATTGCCCTCACGGTCCCGCTTGAAGATCGCCCGGAAATTCCAGCCATGGCCGTGATAGTCCGCGAACTGGGTGTCCTTCAGCTTGGCGTTGAGATCGAAGACATTACGCAGGAAGTCGAGGTCGGCCCACAGGCCACGTGGGGCGGCGCCCTCGGGATTGCGCTCCAGAACCTTCCTTATCTCGTCGGATGTCGGGTATTTCTGGCGCTCCGGCCACATGAAGGGCGCATCGGCTTCGTAGTCCCACATCGTGTAGCCGAGGTAGGTGTTCACGAACATGTTCGGCTGGTGCATGTGGCAGTTCATGCACTGAGCTGTCGGGATCGAGCGCGTAAAGGCGTGCTGGATCGGGTGCCCGGACTCCTCCTTGTCGATCGTCGGATCAACGGTCGCCGACTTGCCGTCGCGGCCAAACTTGGCCCAGGTCAGGCTGGCGTGCGGCTGACGATTGTTGGCGTAGACCACGTGACATGACGCGCAGCCCGACGAACGGTAATCGCCCGGCTGGTCATTGGTGCCCATGAACCAGGTGAAGGGGTCGTTCAGGCGGGTCTTGTGAATGTTGAGCAGTGGGATCGCGACCCTGAGGCCGGTACCCGGGCCGCGGTTCGATTGTTTCAGGTCGGGCCGCCCCGGCTCTTCCAGGCGCTGGATCGCGCCATTGGCGTTGGGCAATCCCACCTCGGCAAACTGGGTATTGATGTTGCGGCCGCCACGTTCAAACACCCGAAAGACGTCGCCGGGCGGTGTCACCTGCCAGGTCGGCAGAGGATAGAGGGTGGGCAAGGCCCCCCGCTTGGCCTGTTCCGGGGTCACAGTTCCAGGCGGGGACCCCGGCGAAAGCAGCCGCGCAGGCTCTCCGTGGACGGTGTACGCCTCCCCCAGGACATAGTTTTTGAACGGCAAGATGCCGTTGTTGTAGGACGCGCCGCCGAACAGCATGGCGCCCGTCGCCATCAGCGACCGTTCGGCCTTCTCGATCAGTTCCATGTGGCAGGCGCCGCAGGCCTGGCGGGCGACCCGATAGTCAGACGGATTCACAAAGCGGACAAATGCCGGCGCTTCGCGATTCAGCAGCGCATAGCTTTGTTTAGGGTTGGCGGAGCTGGGATAGTGCCAGGTCTTCGGGTAGCGCGGCAGCACGTGCGCCTTGTCGCGTACGACGTTGTACTGGCTCGAGCCTTTGGTCAGACCCGCCGGCAGCATGGCGCCGGCATCGCCGCCGTGACAGGACACGCAGCCCAGTTTTACCGCCTGGGAAACGTGCATGCTCTTGGCGTCGGAATCGGTATGGCAGGACACGCAGCCGCGGCTTGCCTGATCGACCTCCGCGTCGGTCATGCCGAGCTTGGCGTGTGGGGCCTCAACATAGGTGCGGGGAACCGGCTTCTCGCCGCCCGCGGCCTGAACCGACAGGGGCGCGAGCAGAGCCATCGCGATAATGGCCCCAAGCTTCAGCAGTTTTTCCCTGAGTTTACGCATCATGACCCTAGAAGCTGAGAACCGCGTTCAGCAGGATGGAGTAGTATTTTTTGTGACCCGGACTGTTCGAAAACAGATCCTTGAAACCCTTGCCTGGATCAAAGGCCGCCACCGATCCACGGAACACCAGGTTCTGGGTCATCAACGGCCTGTAGATGGTCGACACCGAGGCATCCCAGCCCAGCGCCCTGGGGATTGAGCCCTCCTGGCGTAGAGCCTGGACGATCGCGGTCGAGGCAAAGGAGATATGATTGAGATTGGTGGACACGCGCAGTTGCGGGGTCAAATCAAAGTCAGCGCCTGCTCCCAGCAGCACGGTGCCCGGATTGTTGAAATTCGACTGCCCTTCGTCCTTGGATGACCTCAGACTGTTGAGCACGCCGTTTCGACCGTTGATGGCGATGACGCGACCGCCGCCTGCGAATGGAATGGTTTGCCTTATCCAGTAGCTCGTGTCGGAGCCGGCGAACTGGGGGTTTTCCTGGATGGCGTCGAAACCCGTTTCCTTGTTGTCGTAGGGATTCTTGTCGCCCGAAGCATAGAGCCCGGATAGCCTAACCCGTATCCAGCTGAAATCCATCGAAGGCTCGACGGCGGCGAAGTAGCTGCGAATCTTCGCCTTGCGGTCAGTGAAGATACTGTTCCGGTCAGACCCCAGGGCCAGGAAAGCCGACGCCGTCAGATTGACCCTGCCGATCCGGCCATCAGCATTGTAGCCAAGATAGGTCACGTCATAGTTCCGGCCGCGCAGGTTGCCGATCAGGGCTGGGCGCACCGGAAAGCCGTTCTTGTCGATCTGGATCTGATTGCGTTCGCGGTTCAGATTGTGGGCGACAATGACCTGTGAGGTCATGCCGGGGAATGGCAGATCCTGGCGATAGACGTTTGCGACAAAGACATAGTCCTCGCGCAGATTCTGAGTGATGTCATTCAGGCCAGAGTTGGTGTCCTTCTCGATCCGGCGGAAAGCCGCCAGATTGTATTGAAACCGGTTGTTGTCCCGGTTGCCGAAGAAGCGGACACCCAGTTGGTTGTCCTGGAACAGGAAGCCTCGGAACTCGGTGGAAAACGGCTGTATCCCTACCCGTATGCTGTCGAAATCGTAGCGAAGCGACACATCACGGATGTGGTAGTCGACGAAGGCTTCCTGGACGCCCACGAAGGCGTCATTTCGATGGGTTTTGCGGCTGGGCTCGACGTAGAGAACCCGCTTCTCAGGTACATCGACATAGTTGTCCTGGAACGCCAGCGCCACGCGGAACTCCAGTTCCGGAGGTTTGAAGGCCGTGGATCCCTTGATCACCGAAACAGCGGCGATGAATGTTTGGGCCAACACCAGACTGGAGTCGCGACCGAAGATATCCAGGCTGCCCGGGCGCGAGGTGGTCTGGACGCTGACCGGAATCGGGAAGCTGCGAGGTTCGATGACGGTATCGGAGATCGCATTGACCGCCAGGAACCAGTGTTCCGAACCCTTGAACGGAATGTCGCCCTTCAGGAAGTTCTGGTTGTAAGGGTCAAACCAGCGCGGCTTGACCACACCCAGCGCGCCGGCCAGCCGCCATCGATCCGGAATCGGCAGTTCATCGTGCGGGAAGGCCTCGGGCGGCGGTGCGCGCACGGCGCCGGGGTTGGTCTGTTCGATCGGCTCCGGAAAAGTCTCGACACGACCCGGGCGCCGGCGACCGGCTAGCGGCTTGTCGTCATCCACCGGCGCGGCGGCATCCGTCGGGACAGCCTCGCTCGGCGATGAGGTCACTTCCGGCGCCGCCGGCGGCGGCGGCGGCGGCGCGGCATAGGCATGCCCCCCAAGGCTGGCGAACGCTGTCATCGCAAGGAGGGAGATCGTTCGCATGCCTATTTCCCCTGGCACGCATTCTGATCGGTGGTGTCGAGGAAGGGCGCGAATGGACACCCCACATAGCGAAGTCGAGCCGGCGCGGAAGGACCGACGATCAGCGTATCCGCACGAATACTCGCCGCCGCATTGCTGATTCCGCCGACCCTCGCGGCTGCATTATGGGTTCCCAGGAACGAGATCATGTCGTCCTGATCGATCCCGTCCCCTGACACTCCAATGGCCCCGATGAGACGGGTTCCACGATAGATCGGTACCCCGCCCGGGAAGATCTGAAGGCCATTCTGCAGCCGGTTCTGACCGGGAGCCACCTGCGGAAGACTGGTGCAGACGGCCGGCGTATCAGTAGCCGACGCGCCCGTGACGAAGCCGAGGTGCTGGCCGAGGTTGCCGATGATCAATGCCGACTGCAGGCCTGTGGAGAGCGGGCTCCACTGGGTTATCGGGCGCGAAAGCGGCCCGTTCGGGCGACCAACCTCGCCATCCGGATAGTAGGGTCGGGCCAGGTTGCCGAGCGTCCGCGCACCAAAGGCCGTCTTTCCGGTCAAGGCTGCCGGGTCCGCAAAGAAGTCGCGGGTCTTCTGAACGAAGCTGCGGACGTCAGCGCTGGGATCAGCGCCAAGCTCGGTCGCAGCAAAGGTCGCCGAGAACAGCGAGGCCGACCGGGCCTTCTGGGCCGAGACATCGATGCCGAACACAGGAGCGTCCGGGGACCGCACAATCCCCAGAATCTGACCGCGGCTATCCACCACCGTGATTGATACCTGGGCGCGGCTGTCCAGCGGACGTCGAATCTGGGCCCGCGCCCGGGTCATGATTGTGAAGGCTTCCTCGAGTACGGCCCGAACTTCTGCGGCGGTCAGTGCGGAGAGTCCGTCGGCGCCATCCGTCCCACCTCGAATGGGGAAACGGACCTGTCCCGAACCGTTGGTCAGAACCATGGCCCCAGGCGTCGAGAATTCAGCTGCCGTCGCCAGGCGCAAGCCGGAAGCCTCGGTCCCGTAGGCCTGTCCGGCCAGAGCGCTGCCGCCAACGTAGTAGCCGTTCACCGCGGTAAAGGATCCAACCGCCGCGCCAAGGCTGGCGAATGCGGGAGCGCTCCCCGGTGCGGACTTCAGCGTCCCAGCGCTGGCGTCGCTGAAGCGCAGGGAGGTGCCATCCACCGTCACCCGATCGGCCCGGATCTCGACAGGCGCGTCAAAGCCCGTCGCCGCTGCAAAGGCTATAGCCTCCTCTGCGTCGTCCTCGATATCCAGGATGTTTCTGTCGAACCCGTAGTCGCCATCGGCCATGACGCCGACGCCGCCAACAAGGACGCCGCCCTTGTAGAGCGGGAACCCGCCCGCATCGGCCGCCAGCCCCAGCGGCGATCGCCGGGGTCCGATCGGCGCGGTTGCCACGCGGGTGGTGACATCTGAACAGGGCAAGGATGAGAACTGCACGCCAAACAGCGGACCGCTTTCCAGGCCCACAGCTGTCGGGCTCGGCGGGAAATGTTCCTGCACGATCTGACTGGCCGTTCGCGTCGAGAACGCATTGCCGCCGGACGAGAGATAGGCGCCGGTAATGGCTTTGGCGATCGCCCCGGCAGCCGCTGGAACAACCACGCCCTGCGCATCAAGATTCGCGCCGCCGGGACCGGCCCTGAGCATCGCCGTGGCGCGGGCCCCGGTCATCGAGTAGACGGCCAACACATTGCCGACCCGGTCCGTTACAGCAATCACGGCCGGCAGGCTTCGCGCGCGCGATTCCGCGACGGCCTGTGCAATCACCTGTTGAACTTCAGCCGCCGTGAGTGACTGGGCACCGGGCAGAGCGTAGGCCGCAGCCGGGGTCACGGGGTTCGTCGGTGTGACCGCCGCCGGCGGCGAGCCGCCACCGCCGCCGCCGCAAGAGGCCAGGGTCAGCGCCGCCGCGCCCATTGCCCAGCGCGCGGCCCGCTTCACCGCAAGGACCTCGCCGCCTGAGCCACCTGCGCCAGGGACTCGCGGAAGGCGTCCGGACGATAGCTGTTAGGATCCCGGACCTGAGCGTAGGCGCGATCGAGACTGGGGCGCAGCCTTGCAGCAACCGCCCGATCCACCTGGCCCGAACTGACCAGCGCATTGAGCAATGTATCCGCCGCCATAACCGCCTGGGCACTGCCGGTGTAATCCGTATAGCGCCGGGCCAGTTCGCCCGTGAGCACAGTATCCAGAATAGCCAGGGTGTCCGAACGCGAGAAGTTTCTGGCCGCAAAGGCGTCCGACAGTGAGCGCGCCGTGGCCGCCAGCTTCGCCGCTGCGCGGATCGATTCACCCTTGTCCCGAGCCAGAGCGGCGTGGAAGGCTGTGGAGTCAGCCTCGAGCCGTGCTGAAAGCCCTGGCGCCGTTACCTTCGCCGCCGCCGACAACATGATCATGTTCTCGTCGTTGAATGGTGGTTGTCCCGCAGGGATTGGCCGTCCCGGATTTGATTGCCAGGCGGGGCGGGCTTTCGGATCGTCCGAAATCTGTCGGTGACAGCTGTGGCAATCGAAGAAGTACAGCTCGGGGAAAGCCCCCTGCCCGCGTCCTGGCTGCGTGTAGAGTGTCAGCGCCCGATCGAGCGCCATGGCCTGACCAACCGCCCAGGTTTTTACGCCCCCTGCATAGGTCTTGCGCTTCATATAGTCAGCGTCGACCGTCCAATGCTGCTGAAGATTGGAAAACAGGTCGAGCTCGTAAGCGACCCTGGGATGCCCCGCCGCCATGATCTGGTGGGTTACGAACTGGCCGGGCTTTGAGCCTCCGAAGTGACAGTCAAGACAGACGCCAGCGCGAACCTTGGGGTTCTCGAGCGCCTTCATGCCAGCCGCGACATTGGCGGCATGGGAACCGTTGACCGACCGATGACTGGCCAACCAGTTGCTGGACCCGCCGTGGCAACTCTCGCATCCCACGCCATCAGAAATCTGGAACCGCGCCCCGCGCTGTGATGTAGCCACGGGATCGGCATGGCAACCGAGGCATTCCTTGGCGTTCTGCGCCGGACCGATACCCATTTTCCGGGCGATCGCCTGCGCCCGGGGCTCCGTCAGTACGCGCCAGGCGCGACTGTGGGCGCCTGCCTGACTGGATGGGTCTTGCCAGGTGATCAGTTCGTTCTGACGAACGTTGAGTCCGGAGTCGACCTGGCGGCTGTGACAGGTAGAGCCCGCGCAGGAAGCCACGCCTTCGTGGACGTTGCGAGCCGCCACAGGTTCGGGCGCAGCGGTAGCGCCGCGACCAAAGGGGATTGCGGCTGCGGCAATCAGAATGGCGAAGGCGACGCCCAACGCGCCAACGACACGCGACGCTCCTGCTTCCCCCATCGGCCCTCCCCGGCTTTAGGTCACCAGTCTTATCGACGTCCACAAATCTACGGTAGTCCGAATAAGCCGCAAGAGATTGAATTCTGCATCGCGCCGCATCCTGCGTGCAATTGATCGACCTATTCCACTCAACACTGCTTAACAATCAGAACGGCTGGGACTAGACCCTTCCAAGTAGGCATTTGGGGGAATGGCTTATGTCGGGGTGGCGCAAAACATCGCAGAGCGAATATAGGCCCTCGCGCCTTTTGGTTAGCGCCCTGTCCACTAGCGCCTTACTCTTTCCGGGCATCACTCTCGCCCAGGTCGCGCCCAAACCAGGCTCCACTGTAAGCGGTATCGGCGTGAGTGCGCCGGAGCTTAGTCCCGACGCCCGGGTCAAACGACCGCCAACCCGGCGAAACGCAGGCGTGTTTGCACCTGAGCCGCCTGGGCCTTGCCCGCTGGAAAACTCGACCGTCGAGGTGACACTGAGCACCGTTACCTTCAACGGCTCGACCGCAGTCAACGACGAAACCCTTCGCGGCGCCTATGCGGAGTATCTGGGTCGGCCACAAAAGGTGTCGGTGATCTGCTCGATCCGGGATCGGGCGGCGCAGATCGTTTTCAACAGCGGCGTCCTGGCGCGCGTCGAGATCCCGGAACAACGGATTGCCGGCGGTGCACTGATCCTCGAGGTGATCGAAGCCCACGTGGTCAATGTGCGGGTCCGCGGCGACGTCGGACCCGCCCAATCCACGATCGAGCGCTATGCCGAGAAGCTTCGGGGCATGAAGCCCTTCGACATGGCCCGGGCCCAGCGGTATCTATTGCTGGCGTCAGACGTACCGGGCCTGAGGGTTCGCGCCGCCGTTCGACCGTCGACCAGCGCCGAGCGCGGCGCAGTCGATATCGACCTGACCGTCATCAAGGATGACCCTGACGTCTACGCGAACATCCAGAACACCGGTTCGAAGCAGGTCGGTCGCTGGGGCGGCTTGATACGGGGCGAACTGGCAGCCCAGACCAGCCTTGGCGAAAGCACCGCGCTGACCGCATTCCATACGCTGGACTCCAACGAACAGTGGCTCTTGCAACTGGCCAGCACCGCCCGCTTTGGCGCCGAAGGCCTGATCGGCCGTGGAGCACTGGTCTATGGCGAGAGCCGTCCCGGCGACTTCCTCAAGGCGCTCGACCTGACCAGCAAGTCGATCATCGCCAATCTGGAAGGCGCCTATCCGCTTATCCGGTCGCGCAACCGGAACCTGAACCTCGCCAGCGGGGTCGATTTCGTTGATCAGAAGACCGACATTCCCGAGGCCGTTTCGACGCACGATCAACTCAGGGTGCTCTACGTGCGGGCCGACGGCGACTACCGAACGGAGTTCGTTCAGCGGCCTGCTTTACTGAGCGGCGGGATCATAGCGCGCAAGGGAATCTCGGTGCTCGGTGGCAGTGAGCGCGGTGATGTCGACCTTACCCGCCCCTTGGGAAATCCCGAAGCCTGGGTCCTCAGGGGTCAGGGCGATCTCGACATCGCCTTGACTGACCGCATGACAGCGACGCTGCGGGCGCAGGCCCAGTATACGTCCAGCGGCCTGCTCCCCTATGAACAGATTTCGCTCGGCGGCCTGACCGTGGGACGCGGCTATGACCCTTCGGCCCTGCTGGCGGACAAAGGGTTCTCCGGTGCCTTTGAACTCCGCTATGGCCCGTTGCAGCTTCACCCAAAAGTACTGGCCGCTCCCTATGCCTTCTTCGACGCCGGTCGTGTGTTCAACAACAACACCAGCCTGTCGGGTCTGCCGCAGAGCCGGACGTTGAAGTCGATTGGCGCCGGCGTGGTCTTCCGGGTGTTCAGCCGCGCAAATCTAGAGATTACCTATGCCCATCCGATCGACGCCATCGACACCGGCGGCGTGAAACCCACGGATCGGGTCTTGATCCAGCTGACGGCGAGCCTGCTGTGATGCCGGAGGAACGTCAAATGACACCACTTGCAAAAGCCGACGCCAACGCTGCCAGACGTCGCGGTTTGCTGCTGGCGCGGACGGCGCTCTGCGGGGTGTTGGCGGGTATCGGCGCTACGGCGGCGCATGCGTTGCCCGTGGCCGGATTCTCCGAGGTGAATCCCGGCGGCGGTTTGCCCGTCATTACGGATTCGGTCTCGCGCACCGACGTCATACTGAACGCCCCGCGCACCGTGATTTCGTGGAGCAGCTACAACGTAAAGCCCGACGAGACCGTTACCTACAACTTCGCCAGCCGCAACGGTATCGTCCTCAACAAGATCATCAGCCTGCAACCCTCGAAGATCGAAGGCATCGTCCAGGGAAAAGTCGGCGGCGTTTCAGGTGGCAACATCTGGTTCGTCTCGCAAAACAGCATCATCATCGGCCGGGGCGCCCAGATCGATGCGGGCGGACTGTTGTTCGGCATTGGTACGGCCAACACAGCGACATTCCTGGACCCCACGAACAACACCTTCGCGTTTGATGGCAACGACTCTTTCCCCGGTTCACGCCTGTGGGTTCTGGCCAACGCCAAGGTCCGCGCCAACGGCGGCATGGTAGCCTTCACCGGCCCCACCGTAGTTACACGGGCCAATGCGACCGTCACCGCTACCGAGGGCAGCGTGCTCTACGGCGCGGCCAAGTCCTTCAGCATCCGGCTGGCGCCAGGGGCTGGCGGCGATTTTGATCTGATCGACTTCATCGTACCCAATGGAGCGGGTGGCGGCGAAACTGGACTGGCGCTGGACCTCGGCGCTGAAACGCGGGCCAATGCGGTCTTCATAGCTGCGGTCAGCAAGACCTCCATCGGCAGTGCGGTCATCAACCTCGAGGGCATGATCACCGCTCAGGCCGCCCGGGCCGATGGCGGCGATATCGTCCTGTCCGGCGGTGGCAGCATCCTGGGCCGCGCGCCAGGCCCCGCGATAAGCGGCGTCGCGAATACGGACGTCTATCTGAACCGCGCCTCAGCCTCACGCGATCTGTTGATCAGCAACGTTGGCCAGACGTTTGCCCGCCCCTGGGTGCGGCCGCTGGATGAGCTGAAGGACCCGCTTTCGTTGCAAGAGGAAGCTACCCAGCAGGCAATTTGTGAGGCGGACCCCGATTGCAACCCGGTTGATGGTAACGGGAATGGGCCGCCGCCCCCCCCTCCCCCCGGCAACGGCTTCGGTAACGGCAACGGCTTCGGCCCACCCTTGATTGTCGACCTCGGGGACCTGGTGTCGACACTCTTTGACCCTACCGCCGTCTCAACGATAACCGCTGGGCGTGACACCCGGATTCAGGCGACGGCCACGATTGAACTCGGACGGATCGTCGCCAGTCGGGACATTGCAGTCACCGGCCCCGATGTCATGGCCAACAGCCTGATCGCCACGGGCAACCTTTCGGTCAGTTCGACAAAGGGCGTGGTTGAACTGGCAGGTGTCGCCGTGGGCCGCGATGGGATGATCGTCGGCAAGACAGATGTCGCGATTGATTCAATCTCCGCGCCGCAAAAACTCACCGTGACGGCTGGCGGCGGCATCGTCCTGGGCGACGGAACTTCCAATGTCGCCGGCGCCATCACCCTGACAGCCGCCCAAGGCGTCAGTGTTGACCTGTCTTCGGCCAAGATTGACGCCATCACCGCCGGCGCATTCGCCAATCTCAGGGGCGGCGCCCTGGACGTGGGCACGATCACGGCGCCCCGGATCTTCGCCCAGTCGGCCAGCCTCAAGATCGGCACAGCCACAGCCACGGGCGACGTTTACGCCGTAGCGACCAGTGGCGATTCCATCGTCGGCACGGCCAATGCCGGCGACGACGTTTATGTACTGGCGACCAATGGCTCGGCCTCCTTGACCAGCGGAAACCTAAGCGGCGCGGGGCTTGACGCCACCGGCGTGTCGTTTGCCGGCAATCCCGACACAGATGGCAATGGGCGCGTGGTGGTGGTGCAGTCCACGAACCTGGATGCCAAACTCGGCCTTGGTACAGGCGGGGTGACGGGTGCAACGGCCGTCACGGTCACGGCCGGGCGCGACGCGATCGTCGATGTGCTCAGGAACACGCCGGCCATCCTAAGGGTCGCCGCGGTCAGGGACGCCACGCTCAAGGCGCCGACCATCCGTCCGGATGCCGTGACCGCCGGCCGGGACCTGGCCATCGGCAGTACCGTCGGCGATTTCAATCTGCTGACCAATCTGGTCGCCAACCGCAGCATCTCGGTCAGCGCAGCCGGCGTGCTCAGGGTGGCGGACGTACGAGCCGATGCGGGATCAATCACCCTGACCGGCGCGAGCATCCAGGCCGGCGCTGTCTCGGCCAGCGACGATCTGACGCTGAAGGCGTTGACCGGGGGCGTCAGCACGACCAGCTACAAGGTCGGTCGCGACCTGATTGTGCAGGGATCAACGTTGTCGCTGGGATCCGGCATCGCGCCCGTGACGCGTGATCTTTCGATAACTTCGCTGGGCAGTTTCACGTCGACAACGCCGCTGAGTACCGGCAGAAACCTGACCCTGGATGTAGCTGGCAAGGCCAGCGTCGCCGCCACCTCGGCGGGCGGCTCCGTCCGCATTGTGGCCGGCGACCTTGACCTGACCGGCGCGCTGGCGTCTTCGACCGCGCAGATCGAGTCCCGGTCGGGTGCCATCCGGGTCGGCGGCGCGGCAGGCGACACGACGGGAACCCTGACCCTGGACAGCTCGGACTTCGGTCAGTTGCGCGTCTCCGGAGCATTGCGGATCTTCGCCGGCTCGGTCACGGGCGCGTCACGGGGCGATCTGACTCTGCAGTCCCTCTCAGTCAATACGACTTCCACCCCCGACGTGGCGTTCCTGGTAGGCTCAAGCAATGCGGCCCGGGTCACCGGTGCCGTAACCCCGACCACCAGCGCCGGTATCCTCAGAATAGGTGATGCGACGGATCTCACCTGGCGACCGAACGCCATTCTCGTCAGCGGATCACTGGGAGCAGCCACTTTTTCCGGTGGAGACTACTCCGCAATCAGCGCGTTCGATGAGCTGCGGCTGGCCGCCCGGCAGGACATCCTGTTCGGATCCCAGCGGTTCATCACACTGGTCCAGGGCACGGCCATCGGCGATATCGACATCGCCAAGGCCAAGCCCCTCGGCGTCGCTCCGACAGCCGACGAAGCGTCGAAAGTCTTTGTCTCAGCCGGAAAGCTCGAAGTGTCGGCGGACAACAAGGTCGTTCAGCAGAACACCTCGCCAACCGGGTCGGTACAGGCGGTGGGAATCTTCCTTTCGGGCAAATTCGACCCGGCGCTGATCATCGATCCACCGAAGCTGGTCGAACTCTGGGGAGCCATTGGCGGCCGGGACGGCAAGGTAAGCAAGGGCGCCGCCGCGAACAAGGCGTTGACCTTTACCATCGTCGACAACAACGGCGCGCCGGTCGCCAAGCCAGACGGCGCCAACTACCGTTTCAATAGCTGCGAAGTGGGCGCGTCCCTGTGCGGCGGGATCTCCGGCGACAGCAGCCAGGGCGGCGGTGTTCTGAGTGCAAGCGATGTGCTCAACAATGCCTTCCTTGGCAACAGCAGGTCGCGACCACCGGCAAGAGAGCAGACTTCAGAGGAAGAAGGCGCCGCCTCGGTGGCGTCCGCCGAGGATCTTATAACACCCGCTGTTGTGCTGTCTGTTGCGCCGGTCGATCCAGATGAGATCGTCACCGACCCAGTGGTGACAGGAACGGGCAGTGAGGAAATCTGGCGTCAGCGCAGGCAAAAGAAATGATCGGCCGGAACATGATCGGTAGAACTTTTCGTATCGGACTGGCGGTCGCTTCGACGGTCGTCGCCTTTGGATCAGCCAGTCAGTCACAGACCCGCGCTGACCTCATCCCGCTGGGACAGAGCGCGACCAGCGGCGCGGTCTGCCAGGCTGTGCGCGACTATGACGATCCTGTCGTGCAGGCCGCCGGTCGTCGCGCCTGGAGTATCCGTTGCCGGGGATGGGAAGGTAGCCTGGGTCGGCTCTATGCATTGCCAAAGGCCGTCGACGCCGGCGCCTGGGAAACAGCGCTCAAGGCGCGCGCCAACTGTGACTCAGGCTCGAAATCCGCCACGATTTCGGGGCTTGGCGCCGTTGATCGCAGAACCTGCCGCAACGCCTCGGCCAAGGCGCCCTACCTTGCCTATGTTTCCGGAAGGGGTGGCGCAGTGTACGCCGCCGAGGGGCAGGCCCAGATCGCCGACGTACTTGAGGCGGGCTTGAAGGTCGTGTCCGGAGCTGCGAAACCGCCAGCGGCCTCGGATATCCAGACGTCGGCGGCCAGCGCCGAGATCGCCGCAGATTTCGGCGGCGCGACAGGTGGTCTGGCCCGGGCGCAAGCCGCAGCCGCTACAGACCCCGTTCGCCTGCGAACCCGAGCTTATGTTCAAAACAACGAATGGCGCTTCGAAAAGGCCGAGACTGACTTCCAGGCCCTGCTGACGGACGCAGAACGGCGGCGCGCGCCGCCGGTCGAGATGGCCGAGGCGGTGCTGAACCTCGCCCTGAATGTCTCCAACAACAGCCGCTTCCTGGAGGCGGATCGCCTGTTCCGCGACGCGGACGCTCAGCTATCGCTAGCCAACAACCCTCTCCTCTCCGCTCAGGCCAGAACCTATCGCGCATTGCACCTGCGCAACGCCGGGCGGTTCGCCGAAGCAGTGCAGGCAGGCCAGGCCGCCCTGCAGGCCGCTGATCAGGTACGCGCAGCGCGCGGCCTTGGCGCTGGTGGCCCCGCCGTGACGCAATCGACCTCAGGCGAGGTGACGATTGGCGGGGACCTGTCTGCGGCCCTTAACACCCGAATAGCGGGTC
>NZ_JBILRO010000065.1:0-14002 GCF_044372605.1 Phenylobacterium sp. | reverse complement strand
GAAACTGATAAGCGAGCTTTCCGCTCTGGCTGAACTCGCTGCGGACACCCCCCTTGAGGTCGGCATCCACCTCTTCGACCATCCCCAGACCAACGCCAACATAGGGTTTGAAAAGGGCGAAGTCGGTCTCGTAGCGGGCCACGTCCCAGAGTGCGTTGCCCATCAGCACCAGTGAGGCGTAGTCGCCGTCATTGGTGCCGGTGAGACCCGCGGCGCTGGCGCCTTTGACCGAATTGCGGGTGTAGATGATCTCCGCCTCAACCCGGATATTCTCGTTTACCTGATAACCTACAGCGGCTCCGCCTAGCCAGCCGCCGCCAACATCGAGCCGACCGTTGGCCTTCGCGCCAGCCGTCGGCGTGAAGTCGAAGTTCTGGTCACCAAGCGTTGAAGCGCCGCCGAAGATCTCTACGTAAAGACCCTTAGATACATCGCTTTCTGCCGCGACGACGGATAGTGGAGAGCACATAGCGACACCGAGTGCAATTAGGCCGAACACTCGGGCAAACGGAATAGGATGGGACATGTTTGGCACCTGGGTTGGGAAGGAGAATGGCCTTGATCTAGGCGTCGCTCACTGCCTGTGTCGAGAGCCGCCGCCGCCGTACTTCACGAGTGGTAGGCCAAATTCACGGGCGGTCTAACGTGAGCCGAGGAGACGTCACACCGGGCGCTTTTGATCTGAGGGGGCGCTGGTTGTTCCCCGCCGCGGGACTGGCCTTGACCGGCCTGCTTGCCCTTTCCGAGCCGACACGGACCGTGGGCTTGACCCTCCCGGCGCGGATCATACTCGTCGCTCTCAACGTCTGGCTGCCACTGGCGATCTGCCTGGCAGCCAGCCGATGGGTTATGACGTCGACGGCTGCGCGGCTGCTCCCCTACTGGCTATGGCTGAGCTTGATCGGCGTTGCTGCGGCTTGGATCTCGACACCGGCCTTCGTAGCGCTGGAAGGCTGGTTACAGCCATTGGACCTGGATGGTGGACCACCGGGGAGCGACCCGAGCCTACGGTCCTTCCTGCAGGACTGGCCATCGGAGGCCTGGGAAGCGGGCCGCGTGGTCGTCCCGGTCTGGTTGATGCTGAATCTTGCGGTGCGCTGGTCGCGACCGGCCGTGATCGGAGTCGAGGCTGCTGCGGGCGGGCGACCCGGCTTCCTGGCGCGACTCCCGGGTCGATTGGGTGATGACATCATCAGCGTCCGCGCCGAACAGCACTACGTCCAGGTTGAGACAACCCTTGGCGGCGAACTGTTGTTTTGCGGTTTCGGGAGCGCGGTCCATGAGTTGACCACACAAGGGGCGCACGGCATGGCAATCCATAGGTCGCACTGGGTAGCGTGGCCCCATGTGGCGGAAATCTACACCGTCGGGAGCGAGGTCCGTTGCCGCCTGAAATCGGGCCAGACTGTCCCGATCAGCCGCCGTCGAGTTCGCGAAGCGCGTGAGGCGTTCGACGCGTTCCGTTCACTGCCCGCGCGTACGGCGTAGCTTCTCGAGTTCCTCCTCTATCATCCGGTCGCGCAGGCCATCGCCGTTAAAGTAGACGGAAGCGGCATGGGCGGCGAGACCAATGCCCCAGCCCAGCATCGGCCAGATCGCCCAGAAATAGCCTGGCGAGGTGATCAGGTTCAGGGCGACAAGACCCCCATTTACGCCGACGTACGCCATCAGGTGGCTGCGAAACGCGAGTTTCATATCGGCCCGGCGAACGGCCAGGCGGCGCATTTCGATGTCGTCAGCGTCAGTCATGGGCTCTCCCCGCAGTCTCGAGGTCACGATAGCACGCCCGGCCCGCGCCGCCAGACTGACTCAGTCCTGTCGGGCCGGCTCGATGGTTACACTTTCTCCACAACCACACGCATCGGTCTCGTTGGGATTGCGGAATACAAACTTTGACGAGAGTTTCGAGATTTCATAGTCGATCTCGGTGCCGATGAGGAACAGCACCGCCTTGGGTTCGACAAGGATGGTCACGCCCTTGTCCTCGACGACTTCGTCCAGCGGACCTGCCGCTTCGGCGTACTCCAGGACATACTCCTGACCCGCGCAGCCCCCGTTCTTCACCCCCACGCGCAGACCGACATAGGGCGTTGCAGCCTTGTCCATGATCTCGCGGACCCGCGAGGCGGCGGCGTCGCTGAGCGTCACCACCTTGGGCCGTGGGCGGCGCGCGCGGGGGGCGGGTGTGATGTCGAGGTTTGTCATCAGAACATGTTCAGTTGCAGCTTGGCCTCGTCGGTCATCCGCGAGGGGTCCCAGGGCGGGTCGAAGACCAGATCCACCTTGCAGGACCGGATTTCCGGAATTTCGCGCACGGCGTCCTCCACCCAGCCCGGCATTTCGCCGGCCACCGGGCAGCCCGGCGCGGTCAGGGTCATGTCGATGGCCACATCCTTGTCGTCCGAGACGTCGACTTTGTAGATCAAGCCCAGCTCATAGATATCGACCGGGATTTCCGGATCAAAGACAGACTTCAGCTTCTCGATCAGCTTGTCCGTCAGGATATCCAGTTCCGCCTGCCCGAGTGGCGGCGACTTGGAGTCGATGGGGGCGGCGTCATCCATGGGGCTCGTCACGCGAAAAAGGCCTGTGCTTTGGTCAGGGCGTCCACAAAAGCGTCTGCCTCGTCCGGGGTGTTATATAGGGCGAAAGACGCCCGGGCGCTTGAAGTGATGTCGAACCGGGTCATCAGGGGCTCCGCGCAATGGGTCCCGGCGCGGATGGCCACGCCGTAACGATCCAGGATCTGGGCCACGTCGTGGGCATGCGCGCCGGCGACGGTAAAGGTCAGGATGGCTCCCTTCCCCGGCGCCTCTCCGATCACCCGCAGCCAGTTGGCCCCGCTCAGGCCCTCCCGAACGCGCGCATAGAGTGCCGCCTCATGGTCGGCGATGGCCTCCCGGTCCAGCCCGCTGAGCCACTCTATGGCGGCGCCAAGCCCTATCGCCTCCAGGATTGCAGGCGTTCCTGCCTCGAACCGATGCGGTGGATCGGCATAGCTGATCGCATCCCTGGAAACCTGGGCGATCATCTCACCACCGCCCTGATACGGAGGCAGCGCGGCCAGGCGCTCGGCCTTGCCGTAGAGCACACCGATCCCGGTCGGGCCGTAAAGCTTGTGACCGGAGAACACATAGAAGTCGGCGTCCAGGTCGCGAACGTCCACGGGCTCGTGGGCTACAGCCTGGCAGCCATCCAGCAGCACCAGCGCGCCGGCGTCATGCGCCATCCGAGTCAGCGTCTTCACCGGATTGATGGTGCCCAGGACGTTCGACATGTGGCTGAGCGCCACAACCCGGGTCCGGGGGCCCAGCAGGCCCTGAAAGGCCTCCATATCCAGAACGCCCTGGTCCGTCACCGGCGCCCATTTCAGCACCACGCCCAGCCGCTCGCGCAGGAAATGCCAGGGCACGATGTTGGCGTGGTGCTCCATGTCCGTGATGAGGATTTCATCGCCGGCCTGCAGCGTGGCACCCAGCCCGTTGGCCACCAGATTGATCGCCTCGGTGGCCCCCTTGGTGAAGACGATCTCGCTCACGTCGGCGCCGATGAACCGCGCCACAGACGCCCGGGCTGCTTCGTAGGCGTCGGTCGTCTCGTTGGCCAGCGTGTGCAGGCCGCGATGCACATTGGCGTAGGAATGCTCCATCGCCCGCGTCATCGCTTCGATCACTGCGCGCGGCTTCTGGGCCGAGGCGGCCGAGTCCAGGTATATTAGTGGCTTGCCGTGTACCTGCCGGGACAGGATCGGAAACTGGCTGCGGATCGCTTCGACGTCGAACGCCATCATCAGACCCTCAACCGTTCGGCGGCCCACTTGCGGACCACGTTGCGGGCGTCCTCGAACCAGATCCGGTCGATCACCTGGCCGATAAAGGCTTCGGTGAGCATAGCGCGGGCCTCCGGCTCGGGAATGCCGCGCTGGCGGGCATAGAACAGGGCGTCCTCGTCCATGGCCCCCACCGTATTGCCGTGGGCGCAGGAGACGTCGTCGGCGTAGATTTCAAGCTCGGGTTTGGCGTCGACCTCGGCGCGATCTGACAGGATCAGGGCGTGGTGTCCCATCCGGGCGTCGGTCCGGTCGGCGCCTTCGGAGACGATGATCTTGCCCTGGAAAACCGCCCGGGCCTGATCGCGCGCCACGCCCTTGATCAACTGGCTTGTCGTGCCGTCGACGCCTTCATGGGTCACGACCGTGGTGTGATCCGTATGGCGCTTGTCCGCCACCAGATAGACCCCGTCCATCCGCGCGCTGGCGCGTCCGCCGGGATGCACGACCCGCGTCTCCAGTCGCTGGCGTCGTGCGCCCGACGCCACGATCGTCTGGCCGAAATCTGCTGTCGGCGCGAGGCGGACCTCGGCTTGGCTGACCGACACCGCATCCTCGTGATCCTGGGCCAGCACGATCCGCTCAAGCGCCGCCCCCTCGGCCAGGGTGATGGTCAGGGCCGTCTGGCAGACAGAAGCCCCGTCGCTCTCATAGCTCTCCAGCAGGCGCAGCCGCGCCCCGGCGCCCAGATTGATGGTCACCCGCGAGGCATGCGCGCAGGCGCCGCGCGACACCAGCCGAAGCGCTACCAGGGTCTTCTTGCCCGGAGCCACGTCAATGCGTGCGTCGCCTCCGTTGACGAGCACGTGGTGGTCGGCCGCCAGCCTGTCGAACGGGCCGGGGCTCAGCGTACCGGTGAAGGCCTCGGAGGCCTCGGGCAGGACGCGGATCAGCCCGCGCAGGTCGGTCCAGCGCCAGTCCTCGTCGCGCCGGGACGGAAGCTCACCGACGTCCCGCGTGCGGATGGCGGCAGCGACGCTCATGCGGCCTTCGCGTAGCGGTCATAACCGTCGCGCTCCAGCGCCAGCGCCAGTTCGGGCCCACCTGAGGCCACGATCCGCCCACCGGCCAGCACATGCACGCGGTCCGGTTTGATGTAGTCCAGCAGGCGCTGGTAATGGGTGATCACCAGCATGGCGCGATCGGGGTTGCGCATCGCATTCACGCCTTCGGACACGATCCGCAGTGCATCGATATCGAGGCCGGAGTCGGTTTCGTCCAGGATCAGGAAGCGCGGCGACAGCATCGCCATCTGGAAGATTTCCATCCGCTTCTTCTCGCCGCCGGAAAAACCCACGTTCAGCGCGCGCTTCAGCATCTCGAAGTCGATCTTGAGGGCAGCGGCCTTCTCGCGGGCCAGCTTCAGAAAGGCCGGCGCGGTGATCTCGGTCTCGCCGCGCGCCTTCTTCTGGGCGTTGAGCGCCGTGCGGATGAAGGTCAGGGCCGGAACGCCGGGGATTTCCAGCGGATACTGGAACGACAGGAACACGCCCTTGGCCGCCCGCTCGTTGGCTTCCAGCGCCAACAGATCCTCACCGTCGAGCGTTGCGCCACCCTCGGTGACCTCATAGCCCTGACGGCCGGTCAGCACGTAGGACAGCGTCGACTTGCCCGCCCCGTTCGGGCCCATGATGGCATGTACCTCGCCGGCAGGGACATCCAGCGTGAGGCCCTTGAGGATCGGCTTGCCATCGACCGTGGCGTGAAGATTGGAAACGCTGAGCACTATCCGACGCTCCCTTCGAGCGAAATCGCGACGAGTTTCTGGGCCTCTACAGCGAACTCCATCGGGAGCTCCTGCAGCACATCCTTGACGAAGCCGTTGACCAGCAACTGCACGGCCTCTTCCTGGCTGAGCCCGCGCTGCATGGCGTAAAACAGCTGGTCTTCCGAGAGCCGCGTGGTGGTCGCCTCGTGCTCGAACTTGGCCTGGCCGTTGCGCGCCTCGATGTAGGGCACGGTGTGGGCGGCGCAGTGCTTGCCGATCAGCAGGCTGTCGCACTGGGTGAAGTTGCGCGCACCCTTGGCCTTGGGGTGGGCCGAGACAAGACCACGATAGGTGTTGGACGACCGGCCCGCACTGATGCCCTTCGAGATAATCCGCGAGCGGGTATTGGCGCCCAGGTGGATCATCTTGGTGCCGGTGTCAGCCTGCTGGCGGCCGTTGGTGATGGCGATCGAATAGAACTCGCCCGAACTGCCCTCTCCGCGCAGGACGCAGGACGGATACTTCCAGGTGATCGACGAGCCGGTCTCGACCTGGGTCCAGCTGACTTTCGATCGATCGCCACGGCAATCGGCCCGCTTGGTGACGAAGTTGTAGATCCCGCCCTTGCCGGTAACCGGATCGCCCGGGTACCAGTTCTGGACGGTGGAATACTTGATCTCCGCGTCGTCCATGGTGACCAGTTCGACCACGGCGGCATGCAGCTGGTTCTCGTCGCGCATCGGGGCTGTGCAGCCTTCCAGATAGGAGACGTAGCTGCCCTTGTCGGCGATGATCAGGGTGCGTTCGAACTGGCCGGAGTTCTCGGCGTTGATCCGGAAATAGGTCGACAGCTCCATCGGGCAGCGCACGCCCGGCGGCACATAGACGAAGCTGCCGTCGGAAAAGACCGCCGCGTTCAGGCAGGCGAAGTAGTTGTCGCTGACCGGAACCACCGAGCCCAGATACTGCTTCACCAGTTCCGGGTGCTCGCGGATCGCCTCGCTCATGGAGCAGAAGATCACGCCGACCTGGGCCAGTTCCTTCTTGAAGGTGGTGACCACGCTGACGCTGTCGAACACGGCGTCGACCGCATAGCGCGGCGAGCCCACCACGCCGGCCAGAACTTCCTGTTCCTTCAGCGGGATGCCCAGCTTCTTGTAGACCTCGAGGATCTCGGGATCGACCTCGTCCAGGCTGGCGATACCGACCTTCTCCTTGGGCGCGGCGTAGTAGTAGCTGTCCTGATAGTCGATCCGCGGGAAGTTCACCTTGGCCCAGTCGGGCTCGTCCATCGCCAGCCAGCGCTCGAAGGCGTCCAGACGCCAGTCCAGCATCCACTGCGGCTCGTTCTTCTTGGCCGAGATGAAGCGCACGATGTCGGCGTTCAGGCCCTTGGGCGCGAAGTCCTGCTCGATGTCGGAGGAGAAGCCGTGCTTGTACTTCTCAAGTCCCTGGACCTGTTCGACGGTCTGTTTGACGGCGGCCATTATGCGGACTTTCTCATGCGGCGTTGGCTGTGGCGGGCATGCGCCTCCAGCCAGACGTCGGCGAACGTGTTCCAATCGGCTTCCGTGGTGTCCCAGCCGCCGCTGACGCGGATAACGCAGGCCGACAGCTCGCCCTGTCCCATGGCTGTCAAAACCGGCGAGGCCTTGACCTTGCCAGACGAACAGGCCGAGCCGGCGCTGATCATCACCTGGGCCAGATCCAGCCCCATCACCTGCAGATCGGATGTGAAGCCGGGGGTGGCGATGCACAGCGTATTGGGTAGCCGTAGCGCGCCCTCGCCCATGACGACGCCGCCTGCGGCCTTCAACCGCGCCGCCGCCGCGTCTCGCCATGCCGCCTGCGCGCCATAGCCCTCAAGACCAGCCAGCGATTCCGCTGCAGCTGCGCCAAAGCCGGCAATCCCCGGCAGATTTTCCGTGCCGCCGCGCCGCCCACGCTCCTGTCCGCCGCCGTGCTGGCGGCGCGACAGGGTGGCCCGGGGGCCAAAGGTAAGCGCACCCACGCCCTGCGGTCCGCCCAGCTTGTGCGCCGAGATCGAGAGCGTGTCGGCGCCGAGCGCACGACTGTCCACGGCGATCTTGCCGGCCGCCTGGATAGCGTCGACATGCAGCCAGCCATCGGCGGCGCGGACAATCGCCGACGCTTCGGCCACAGGCTGGATCACGCCGGTTTCATTGTTGGCCAGCATCAGCGCCACGAAGGGTTTGCCGTCTGCCGCTTCCCAACGGGCAAGCCGTTCGCCAAGCCAGACCAGATCGGCGACGCCGTGGCTATCCACCGGCAACACCTCGACTTCGACGCCAAGGATGCTCGCTGTCTCACGGATACTGTCATGTTCGATGGCCGACACGATCAGGCGACGCGCGCCGGCGGCCACCGCACTTTCCAGGGCGATGGCGTTGGCTTCCGTGCCGCCGCTGGTGAAGATCACCGTCGACTCCGGCGCGGCGATCAGCGCGCCCACATCGGCCCGGGCCTGCTCCATCACCGCACGCGCCGTGCGCCCTGCCGCGTGGATCGACGAAGGATTGCCGACGTTTTCCATCGTCCGGGTCATGGCCGCGATCGCCTGGGGTCGGACGCGGGCTGTGGCGTTATGGTCCAGATAGAGGCTCATGCGGCGCGTCTCAGCTTTCCGCCCACCACATCCGCCAGCGAGACCGAGGCTAGATAGTCCTCAATCCGGTCGCCCAGATCCTCCCAAAGGTCATGGGTCAGGCAGCGCTCTCCGCGCACCATGCAGCCCGGGCCCACCTTTTCGCAGCGGGTGGCGCGCAGAGGCTCGTCGACGGCATGCACGATATCGGCTATCGAGGTGTCGTCGGCCGTGCGGGCCAGACGGTATCCGCCGCCGGGTCCCCGCGCACTCTTGACGAGGCCCTTGCGCCGCAGCCGAGCGAACAGCTGCTCCAGATAGCTCAACGAAATCTCCTGACGCTCGGCGATGTCAGCCAGCGCCACGGCCCGCGCGGCGTCGCCTTCGCGGCGCGCCAGATCCGCCATGGCCATCACGGCGTAGCGGCCTTTCGTGGATAGACGCATGGCGTTGGGTCCAATGCAGTTTTCGCGCGCATCCGGCGGCGCCTATGCTATGAGCCCCGCCTTGCGCAGGGGTCCTTCGCGGGTCTCACCGGTCAGGCCGGGACTTAGGAAGACCCAGCGCAGCAGTCAAGTATTCAGGCCTTACAAAGAGGAATCGAATGCCAGAGGTGGTGCTGACCGGTGCGGCCGGGCGGATCGAAGGGCGCTATACCCAGGGCAAGCGCGAAACCGCGCCCGTGGCGCTGATCCTGCATCCGCACCCCAAGGCCGGGGGTCAGATGAACAACCCGGTGGCCGTCCAGCTCTACCACCTGTTCATGAAGCGCGGCTTCTCGGTCCTGCGGTTCAATTTCCGCGGTGTCGGCCGCAGCCAGGGTGAGTTCGACGGCGGCATCGGCGAACTGGCCGACGCGGCCACGGCTCTGGACTGGCTCCAGACCACCAACCCTGCGGCCTCCCAGTGCTGGGTGGCCGGCTACTCCTTTGGCGCCTGGGTGGGCATGCAGCTGCTGATGCGACGTCCCGAAACGGACGGGTTCATATCGGTCTCCCCGCCGACCAACGCCTATGATTTCTCGTTCCTGGCCCCCTGCCCGGCGTCCGGCCTGATCCTGCACGGCCAGAACGACAGCGTCGTGCCCCCCATCGATGTGGAGCGCGTCGTCTCAAAGCTGCGCACGCAGAAGGGCATCGTCATCGACTACGACGTGGTCGATGGCGCCAGCCACTTCTGGATGGAGAACCTGCCCGAGGTGGAGCGCCGCGTCGGCGACTATCTGGACAAGCGGCTGGAAGCGAACCCGGCGTAGTCACACCACAGGTGTCATCCCGGTTTTCTCCGCAGGAGAAAGACCGGGACCCATAGACACCGGGGGAGGAAGGCATCGCACAGCCGCCCCGCAGAACCCGTTTGTCCCGGGCGGAGTCTATGGGTCCCGGTCTTCGTGTGCCACGAAACCGGGATGACACACGATTTTGTGGGTGCACAGATGACCAATCCCGGTGACGCCATCCGCGCCCGGCGGAAGCTGACCAACAAGCTGATCGCGGCGCATGAGGCCCTGCGCCTCCGGCCCTTCTTTACCCCTGACGTCAAGCTGATCGTGGGTGACGGCGGGCTGATCCTCGGTGTGGATGCCGTGATCCAGGCGTTCGCCGGCCAGTTCGCGGACCCCGCTTTCGGAACCTATGTTCGCGAGACTGAGCGTGTCGATCTGGACGCCGAAGGCACCCGGGCCGCAGAGGCAGGTCGATGGACCGCCATCTGGACGTCCGGAACCATGACCGGGACCTATCTGGCTGTCTGGCGCAAGGTCACCGGCCAATGGGTGATCGAGAGCGAGCTCTACGTCACGCTCAGCTAGGCCTTGGGCATGTTTACACGGAACACCGCGCCGTTCGCCGAAGCCTCCAGTTCGATCCGGGCCTGACTGGCCGCGAGCAGGGAGCGCGCGATGGACAGACCCAGCCCCGTCCCGCCCTCGGCCCTACGGCTGGTGAAGAAGGGATCAAACAATCGCTGTCGATCCGCGACAGGAACCCCGGGGCCATCATCGGCGACGAGGATCTCGATCTCCCCGGCGGCCGCGCTCACATTCACCGTAGCCTCCCGGGCCCCGGCCTGACGGCTGTTCTGCAGGAGGACGACCAGCACCTTCTCCACAGTCTCGGCCGGTGTCGCCGCTCGGGGCAATTCAGGCGCCAGCGTCAAGGTCACGCGAAAATCGTCGCGCCGCTCTCCGTCCACCGCCCGGCGAATAGGCTCGGCAATGTCGGAGGTAACGCCCGAGGCCGGTGTCGCCATGTCAGCCCGGGCCAGGTCCAGCAGCCGGGTAACCAGTTGCGACAGCCGCTCGCTGTCGCCGTGGATATTGTCCAGAAACCGCCGTCGATCAGCGGCGGACATGGTCTCGAAGTGATCCTGCAGCAGTTCCACCGCGCCGTTTATCCCCGCCAGCGGCGTCTTGAATTCGTGGCTGACGGCGGCGGCGAAGTCGCGAAGATAGCCGCTGCGCCGTTCGATCCGCTCGGCCATGGCGCGGAAATCCTCGTAGAGCGCGCGCACCTCAACGGCGGCTGTGCGCGGCGTGCGCGGGACCTCGCCGCCACCGGCCGCGACCTCTCGAGAGGCCCGGCTGAGTTTCTCGATAGGCCGGGTCACACCGCGCGACACCAGACCGGATAGCACCACGAGCAGCCCCAGGATCACAGCGGCCGCCAGCGCAAACTTGCCGCGATCCTCATAGAGGCCTCGAAACAGCGCCCGCGGCGAGCGCGACAGCAACAGAACCGCCACGACCTTGTCCCCGACCACCACGGGCCGGGCATGGTGCAGACGAATGCCGGAAGCCTTGCTCAGCCACTCAAACCGGTAGCGCGCCTGAAAATCGCCGCTGCGCCGAAGGACTGTGCGCGGCTGACCTTTCAGGGCGGTGCGGACTTCGGGCAACGCCGAGAGGTCGCCGTTCTCATCGCTATCCGAAACAACGAAGCCATTCCGATCCAGCAACACCACGGCCGCCGCCGTGGTTCGGACCGTGCGCTCAATGATCGGCGCCATGGTCCGTGCGACGATCAGCGCTTCAGTATCTGGTGCCCTGCCGGTCGCTACGGGCGCAGGTCGCTCCGGCAACAACGGATCGCGACTGAGGTCGATGGTGGTGAATTCGGGCCGAAAATAGCCTTCCGGCGGGGCGGCAGGTCGCGGCAGCGGCGCAGGCGCGCCCGGCCAGTTGATCGCGGCCACGGCGGCCAGCGCCGCGCCCTGGGCCACCAGTTCCGCCTCCGTCTGGCGGACCAGGGTGTTCTCGTAGACCCGGAGTGAAATGGCCCCGATAGCCGGCATGGCCGCTGCAAACAGCAGGACCCCGAACAGGATGGTCCTTAGTCGCAGCCGGGGCCAGACACCTGCAATCAGATCCTTCAACCGTTCAATCACGCCGTCGCGCCCAGACAGGGACCCAGCCGGTAGCCGACGCCGGCCCGCGTCTCGACGACGTCATGGGCGCCGAGGGCCGCGAACTTGCCTCTGAGGTTGCGTACGTGACTGTCGATGGTGCGGTTGGTGATGGCGAAGCCGGGACCATGCAGATGGTCGATAATCAGATCGCGGCTGAACACCCGCGTGGGTGCGCCGGCCAGGATCTTGAGGATCTCAAACTCGGTGACCGTCAGGGAGATCTCCAGATCAGCCCACCGCGCGATCCAGCTCTCCACATCGAGCCGCAGCTTGCCGTGGACGACCGCCACCGTAGACGCAGGCGCTGTTGCAGGCCCCCGCGCCCGCCGCAGGATCGCCTGAACCCGCGCCACGACCTCGCGCGGACTGAACGGCTTGACCACATAGTCATCGGCGCCCAGCTCGATCCCCAGGATCCGGTCGATCTCGTCGTCGCGCGATGACAGGAACAGGATCGGCAGTTCGCCCTGCGCCCTCAGCCGGCGGCAGACCTCCAGGCCGTCCAGTCGCGGCATGTTGATGTCGAGGATCACAAGGTCGGGGCGCGCCTGCGCGACCGAGACCAGGGCGGCTTCCCCATCCGGCGCCTCACGGGCGCCCAGACCGGCTTTCTCCAGCGCAAACACCAGCAGCTGGCGGATATGGGGATCATCGTCGACCACGAGGACTTGCGGCATGGGCACATGTTCCGGCTTGCAGCCTGTGCGTCAACCACACCGGCGCCACCGGTCTATCCCACCGCCCGACGCTGCGGGTGCAGCCGCCGGGTCAATCAGATGCAGTTTCCGTGCAGACGGCCCTCAGGGCTGGAGCTCGAGTCCCTGCAGCGACCCCTCCGCCCGCCAGTCCTCCAGCACCTTCACGAAGGCCACCGGCCCTGCGCCGTAGGAGCCGTTCTGCTTGGCGATCATCTCCGGACGACCCTCGTTATTGTAGTAGCCGGGGGTGCATTCCTTGAGGAAGCCCTCGCGCATGACCGACAGCCGCACGATGGTGTCGACCCAGGCCGCCTCGGCTTCTGCCGACGGTTCGATGGTCCGGGCCTGACGCTCCGCAGTCTCGGTCATCAGATAGGCAATGTGCTTCGACTGCTCATTGATCATGTGGGGGAAATTGGCGCTGAAGCCTGACTGACTGTTCGAGACGATGAAGCAGTTGGGGAAGCCGCGCGACAGCACGCCGTGAAGCGTGGATACGCCGTCAGCCCACTTCTCGGTCAGGCTCTGACCGCCAACGCCATAAAGCTCATAGCCCGAGCGGCGGGTGAAGCTGGTGCCCACCTCAAATCCGGTGGCGTAGATCAGGCAGTCAACCTCGTATTCCTTACCGTCCACCACAATGCCGTGCTCGGTGATCCGCTCCACGCCCTGACCCTTCGTATCGATCAGGTGGACGTTCGGGCGGTTGAAGGTAGCCAGATACTCGTCGTGGAAGCAGGGACGCTTGCAGAACTGGTTGTACCAGGGCTTGAGCGCCTCGGCGGTGTCGGGATCCTCGACGACGGCGTCGACCCGTGCGCGGACCTGTTCCATCTTCTTGAAGTCGGCCAGTTGCATCAGCTCGGCAGGGTTCTCCACCGCCTCGCCCGCTTCCATCTTCTTGCGGGCCAGCAGCAGGATGTTGCCGATGATGTCCGTCCAGCCGTCCTGCACCAGATCTTCCTTGGCGAAGCCGCCCGAGACCAGGGTGTTGAAATTGTCCATCCGGTGCTGCTGCCAGCCAGGCTCCAGGCTCTGGGCCCATTCCGGATCGGTGGGGCGATTGTTTCGCACGTCGATTGACGAGGGCGTCCGCTGGAATACGAACAGCTCCTTGGCCCATTCCCCCAGGTGCGGTACGCACTGAACCGCAGTCGCGCCGGTGCCGATGATCGCGACCCGCTTGTCCTTCAGCCCGGTCAGGCCGCCGTTGCTGTCACCGCCGGTGTAGCCGTAGTCCCACCGGCTGGTGTGGAAGCTATGGCCCTTGAAGCCCTCAACGCCAGGAATGCCCGGGAGTTTCGGCCGGTGCAGCGGTCCGTTGGCCATGACCACGAACCGCGCCTTCAGCGCATCGCCGCGGTTGGTGGAGACGGTCCAGCGCGCCGCCGCCTCGTCCCAGCGCATCTCGGTGACTTCGGTCTGGAACAGCGCGCCGCGATAAAGGTCGAACTTCTCGGCTATGGCGCGGCTGTGACGCAGGATTTCCGGCGCGCGGGAGTACTTCTCAACGGGCACATATCCTACCTCCTCAAGCAGGGGCAGGTAGATGTAGCTCTCGATATCGCAGGCCGCGCCAGGATAGCGGTTCCAGTACCAGGTGCCGCCGAAGTCGCCGCCCTTCTCGATGATGCGGATATCGTCGACCCCGGCTTCACGCAGCCGCGCCGCCGCCAGTTGCCCGCCAAAGCCGCCGCCGACCACGACGACCTCGACCTCCTCGCTCAGCGCCGCGCGCTCGACGCGTTCGACGTAGG
>NZ_JBILRO010000305.1:0-3460 GCF_044372605.1 Phenylobacterium sp. | reverse complement strand
GATCGCCTGCATCTGGGTGCGCAGGACCACTTCGTTGATGATGTCGGCGTGCGGCCCCTCGCGGGTCTCGCCCAGCAGCTTGTTGAACCGGTCGGTGCGCGGTGCCTCGCCCTTGGTCCAGGGTATTCCCAGCGATCCCAGGAAGTCGGCCAGGGAGAAGATCTTCTCCTGGCTGGGCGCATCGTGGATCCGGTAGATCAGTGGCGTCTTCTTCTGCTCCAGAGTCTCGGCGGCGCAGACATTGGCCTGGATCATGAACTCCTCGATCAGCTTGTGCGCTTCGAGGGAGGGGCGGGGCGTGATCGCATCGATCTCGCCCTCGGCATTGATCGAGATCTTGCGTTCCAGGCTTTCAATGGCCAGGGGCGAGCGGGCGTCGCGGCCTTTTTTCAGGCAGGCGTAGGCGGCCCACAGCGGCGTCAGCACCCGATCCAGCAACGGGCCGGATTTGTCATCGGGCTGGCCGTCGATGGCGGCCTGGGCCTGTTCGTAGGAAAGCTTTGCCGCCGAGCGCATCAGGCCGCGGGCGAAGGTGTGGCCGCGCTTGCGGCCGTCTGCGCCGAACACCATGCGTACGGCCAGGCAGGCCCGGTTCTCGCCTTCGCGCAGGGAGCACAGGCCGTTGGAGAGCCGCTCAGGCAGCATCGGCTCCACCCGGTCAGGGAAGTAGACGCTGTTGCCCTTCTCGCGGGCGATCCGGTCCAGTTCCGAGCCGGGGCGGACATAGGCGGCGACATCGGCGATGGCCACCCAGGCGATCCAGCCGCCGGGGTTCTTCGGATCATCGTCGGGCTGCGCAAATACGGCGTCGTCGTGGTCGCGGGCGTCCTGCGGATCGATGGTGATCAGGGGCACGTCGCGCATATCTTCCCGACCGCTGAGGGTCGGCGGTTCGGCCTCCTCGGCCTCGGCTTCGGCGGCGGCCGAGAAGCCCATCGGGATGCCGTGGGTGTGGATGGCGATCAGCGAGGCGGCGCGGGGTTCGTCCTCGCGGCCGACGATCTCCAGCAGCTTGCCGTGCTTCGGGCCGAAGCGGCTGCCGTGGCTCTCGATCGTCGCCAGCACCAGATCGCCGTCCTGGACGTTCTCGCCGGGCGGCAGCAGCAGGCTGTCCTTGGACCGGCGATCCACCGGCTCGACCCGGACCTCGCGGCGCACCTTGCGGACCACGCCCAGGATGCGGTGTGCGCTCTGGCCCAGTCGCTTGATCAGCCTGGCTTCAAACTCGCCGGTTTCCAGTTGGACGAACCGCACCAGCAGGCGGTCGCCCATGCCTGGCGCGCCGGAGCCGGACTCCTTGCCGGGGGCCAGAGATACGACGGGCGTCTCCTCGCCCTTGACCAGCTTGACCAGCAGCTCGCCGTCGACATCCTTGCCGACCACGTCAACCACGCCGACCTCGGGAAAGGCGCCGGCTTCGGCAAAGCCGCGGCGGCCGCGCTTGCCCAGCGCGCCCTCGGCTTCCAGGGCGTTCAGCATTTCGCGGAGCGCGCGGCGATCGGCGCCCTTCAGGCCAAAGGCGTTGGCGATGCCGGCCTTGTTGGGCTCGCCCTGCTCGCGGATGAAGGCCAGCAGGGTGTCGCGATCCGGCAGGCCCTGCGGCGGGCGCGTGGGCTTCTTGATCGTCTTGTTCGGTCTCTTCGGTCGGGCCATGCCGCGCCATAGCACGGTTTGGACGCTTGAAGCGGCTTAGGCGGCGTTCAAAAATGCGATCATGGCCGGATAGGCCGCCCGGTCCTGGACCATGAACATGTGCCCGCCCTTGAACCACTGAAGCTCCGCGCCGGCGATGCGGGCCGCCATCTTCTCCTGGGTGGCGGGCAGGGCGATCCCGTCGAACTGGCCGGCGGCGATCAGCACGGGGCAAGCGATCTGCGGCAGGCGATCCCAGGTATCGTGGGCGGCGCGGGCCTCGAGCTGGCGATGAGCGCCTGCCGCGCGACCGGGTTCGTCGGCGAACGGGTCGGCGGCGGCCATGGCGACGAAGGTGGCGTAGTCCTGAGGATTCGCCGCAGCCCATGCGGCGTCGCGGCGGGTGTCACTGATGGGGATCATGAACCTGGCGCGGTCCTCGCCCTTGAGATGCTCGATCTCGTGGAAGGCGAAGGATGCCCCGCCCTCACCGCCGGGCGAGGTGCAGGCCAGCACCAGCCGTTGAACGCGGGACGGATGCCGCAGCACCAGCTCCTGCGCCACCATCCCGCCGAACGAGACGCCGATCACCAGGGCGTCATCCCACCCGAGGTGGTCCATGAGGGCCGCGGCGTCATCAGCGTACTGCGCCATGGAGTAGGGCGCATCGGGCTTTTCGGTCCGGCCCAGACCGCGCTGGTCGTAGGCCACGAGGTCGAAAGCCTTGGCCAGCGGTGAGGCGAACACGTTGGGCGTGACCCGCAGGTCCCCGCCAGTGCCGGAGATGAACAGCAGGCGCGGGCCTGAGCCGGCGCGCTCGTAGTAGAGGTTCAGACCGTTGAGGCGGGTGTGGGGCATGGGGAATGTTAGCGTAGACAAGCCAGATCGCTAAACAATCCCGCTCATCCCGGCGAATGCCGGGACCCAGTTCGTAGAGCGTAGACCTTGCCTGATAGATCAGAAGTAGAACATGATGCGAACATCATGTTCGCCACCTACATTCTGGCAAGCCAGCGGAACGGGACGATCTACGTCGGTTCCACAGACGATCTGATGCGCCGAGTCTGGGAGCACCGCGAGAAGATGCGGCAAGGTTTCACCACTCGCTACGATGTGTCGCAACTGGTCTGGTTCGAGAGTCACGAAACGCGCGAGGGTGCGTTCCAGCGCGAGCGGCGGATCAAGGAATGGAGGCGTTCGTGGAAAATCATGCTGATCGAAGCCCAGAATCCCGATTGGCGAGATCTGTATGAGGATTTGGTCGGCGGAGGCCTAACGGCGAGCGAATGGCTCGCCGCATTGGACGACGGGAGCCTCGACGGAAGACTTGGTGACCTTTGATCTGGGTCCCGGCATTCGCCGGGATGAGCGGAGCGGGGGTTATTTCTTCGCAGGCGCCTTCTTCTTCGCGGCCGGCTTCTTCTTGGCTGGAGCCTTCTTCGCCGCTGCCGCCTTCGGTTCAGCCTTGGCCTTCGCCGCACGCGCCGGCTTCTTCGCCTTGCCGCCGCCGCCCTTGGCCACGCGTTCGGCGATCAGTTCGATGGCCTGTTCGAGGGTGACTGAAAGCGGGTCGGCGCCGCGTGGCACGTTGGCGTTGGTGGCGCCGTGCTTGATGTAGGGGCCGTAGCGGCCTGACAGTACGCGGATGGGCTGGCCGTCGACGGGGTGCGCGCCCAGTTCCGCCAGCGCCGCCGACTCCGCCCCGCCGCGTCGCCCGGCCCGCTTGGTGGCCAGCAGGTCAACGGCGCGGTTTACGCCAACGTCAAAGACTTCGTCCGCCGAGGGCAGGTTGGCGTAGGTGCCGTCGTGCAGCACGAAGGGCCCGTAT
>NZ_JBILRO010000105.1:0-10689 GCF_044372605.1 Phenylobacterium sp. | reverse complement strand
TCGGTTTGCCGTCCTCCGGGTGATTGCCGACATCGCGGGGCAGGCGCAGCAGGCGCAGGCCCTTGTCCAGGTCCATGTCCGGCGCGGACCAGCCCTTGGGCAGGCTGGAACGCTTCGGCTTTTCGCCTTCGCCCAGCTGGACATAGACGCCGAAGCGGCCGGTCTTCAGGAACACGGTCTCGCCGGTCACCGGATCAATCCCCAGCTCACGGTCGCCGGTCGGGCCGTCCTCGCCGTCCTCGGCGACAGTAAGGGGCCGGGTGTGGCGGCACTCGGGATAGTTGGAGCATCCCAGGAACGGGCCATACTTGCTGCTCTTCAGGCCCATGCGTCCGCTGTTGCAGACCGGGCAGGTGCGGGGATCGGAGCCGTCGGCCTTTGCGGGGAACAGGTGCGGGCCCAGCGTGGCGTCGAGGGCTGTGAGCACATCGCTCATCCGCAGTTCGGCGGTCTCACCGATCTTGGCGTTGAATTCGAGCCAGAACTCGCGGAGCAGCACCTTCCAGTCCAGTTCGCCTGCCGACACCAGGTCGAGGCGCTCTTCCAGGGCGGCCGTGAAATCGTATTCGACGTAGCGGGCGAAATACTCCTCCAGGAAGGCGGTCAGCAGGCGACCCTTGTCTTCCGGAATGAAGCGCTGCTTTTCCATCCGGACATAGGCCCGGTCGCGCAGCACCGTAAGGATCGAGGCATAGGTCGAGGGTCGCCCGATGCCGAGTTCTTCCAGTTTCTTGACGAGGCTGGCTTCGGAATAGCGCGGCGGCGGCTCGGTGAAGTGCTGGTCGGCCTTGGCGGACCGCACCTGGGCGGCGGCGCCCTGGGTCACCTGCGGCAGGCGGCCGCCTTCCTCGTCGTCGGGATCGTCGCGGCCGTCTTCGTAGACCGCCAGATAACCGTCGAAGGTCACGACCTGGCCGGTGGCGCGCAGCCCGGTCTTGCCGTCGGCGCTGTCGATATCGATGGTGGTGCGCTCGATCCTGGCGCTCTCCATCTGCGAGGCGATCATCCGCTTCCAGACCAGCTCGTAGAGCCGTCCCAGATCGCCCTCGAGCCGCATCTTGCCGGGGTTTCGCGCCAGGCTGGTGGGGCGGATCGCCTCGTGGGCCTCCTGGGCGTTCTTGGCCTTGGTGGAATAGAACCGGGGCTTTTCCGGCACATAGTCCTTGCCGTAGATGCCGCCGATGACGTCGCGGGCCTCGTCCAGCGCTTCCGGGGCGGTCTGGACCCCGTCTGTTCGCATGTAGGTGATGAGACCCACGGTCTCGCCGCCGATGTCGATGCCTTCATACAGCCGCTGGGCTGCCTGCATGGTCCGCTTGGCGTCGAAGCCCAGCTTGCGCGAGGCCTCCTGCTGAAGGGTCGAGGTGGTGAAGGGCGGGGGCGGAGACCGGCGTCCCGGTTTGCGTTCCAGGGCCGTGATCGAGAACGTCGCCGCCTTGACCGCATCGCGTGCGGCCAGGGCGCTGGTCTCGTTGCCCAGGTCGAACTTCGTGAGGCGCTTGCCATCGTGCTTCACCAGTCGTGCGGTGAAGGGGTCGCTGCCGGCGGAGACCTCCGCCTCGACGGTCCAGTATTCCTGGGTCTTGAACCGCTCGATCTCGAGCTCACGGTCTACGACGCATCGCAGGGCCACCGACTGCACGCGTCCGGCTGAACGCGCGCCTGGCAGCTTGCGCCAGAGCACCGGCGAGAGGGTGAAGCCCACCAGATAGTCCAGCGCGCGGCGCGCCAGATAGGCGTTGACCAGTTCCATATCCAGCTGGCGCGGATGGGTCATGGCCTCGAGGATCGAGCTCTTGGTAATGGCGTTGAACACCACGCGCTCGACCGGGATCTCCTTCAGGCCGCGCTTCTTGTTGAGGATCTCCAGCACGTGCCAGGAGATCGCTTCACCCTCGCGGTCCGGGTCGGTCGCCAGGATGAGGCGCTCGGCGCCCTTGGCGGCCTCGGCGATCTCGGACAGCCGCTTGGCGGCCTTGCCGTCGATTTCCCACGACATGTCGAAGTCGTCGTCAGGGCGTACCGAACCGTCCTTCGCAGGCAGGTCGCGGACGTGGCCGTACGAGGCCAGCACCTTGAAGTCGGCGCCCAGGTACTTGTTGATAGTCTTGGCCTTGGCGGGGCTCTCGACGATGACGAGCTTCATGCGGTGGGTCTGTTCCAGAAAAGAACGCGGAACGTGGGGGCGGCGCCCACGGCCTGTCAACGGTCGGATTTCAACGGATTTCACCAGCCCCTTTAGGGGCTAGATTCTTGCCACCATGCCTCCGGGCAGCAGTTCGGCCCGTCCGGCCAGCGCCAGCTCGGTCAGGGCGGCGAAGACCATGGGGGCTGGCGCGCCGGTCGCGCGCACCAGTTCGTCCCGGGAGACGGGGGTGGGCGACAGCAGGTCCGCCAGGCGTTTCCGCAGCCCGTCATCAGGTTCCGGGGTCGGGTCGCGGTAGGGTGTCGCGCCCGGCGCCTCGAAGCCACGAAGCCCCTCCAGCGCCCGCAGTACATCGTCGACGCCTTCGCAGATCGCAGCGCCCTGACGGAGAAGATCGTTGGTCCCCCGGGCTCTGGGATCAAGCGGCGAACCGGGCACAGCCAGCACCTCGCGGCCCTGCTCGCCAGCCAGGCGGGCGGTGATCAGCGATCCGGAACGGAGCTCGGCCTCCACGACCACAACGGCGCGTGAAAGTCCGGCGATGATGCGGTTGCGGCGGGGGAAATCACGGGCGACCGCGATGCGTCCCGGCTCGTTCTCCGACACCACGCACCCTGCCTCGAGAATGCGATCGTAGAGCGTACGGTGTTCGGGCGGATAGACGTCGTCCACCCCGCCACCCAGCACGGCGACCGTACCGGTGGCCATGGCCCCCTCGTGCGCCGCCGCATCGATGCCGCGCGCCATACCGGAGACCACGACGAAGCCCGCCCGGCCCAGCTCAGCCGCCAGCCCCCGGGCAAACCGTTGCGCCGCCGCCGAGGCTACACGGGCGCCGACAATCGCGACCGCCGGGCGGCTCAGGATCCGGGTGTCGCCTCGCGCCCACAGCAGCGGCGGCGGCGGGTCCAGGGCTGCCAGAGGCAGGGGGAAGGCGGGCTCGCATGCCGCCAGCATCCGCGCGCCAAGCGCCTCGCCCGCGGCCAGTTCACGCTCGGCCTCTGCGACGCCGGGGACCTTCAGGCTTGCCGTTCGTCCGCCACGGCGCGCCAGGTCAGGCAGGGCGGCGAGCGCCAGCGACGGCTCGCCGAAGCGGGCTATCAGTTGTGCAAAGGTGACGGGTCCGACGTTTTCTGTGCGGACCAGCCGCAGCCAGTCGCGGCGCTGGGCGTCGGAAAGCGCCTGGATCACTCGGCCCCGCTTGCCGTTTTGGATCCGCCGATCCGCGGCTCCTCGCCCCGCAGGAGCCGGCGGATGTTGGGCTCGTGCCGGATGAACACCAGAAGCGCCATGAACAGCGACAACAAGGCGATGGCGTGCGGCAGGCCCAGACCAAGAACGACGAGCGGCGCCAAAGCCACGGCCACCAATGCCGCCAGCGACGAGATACGGAACACAAGCGCTACGATCAGCCAGGTCGCCCCCGCCGCCAATCCCACCGGCCAGGCGGCCGCCAGCAAGGTTCCGAAGAAGGTTGCGACCCCCTTGCCGCCCTTGAACTTCAGCCAGACCGGAAACAGGTGGCCGAGAAACGCTGAGCCCGCCGCCAGGGCGATCAGTGTCGGCTCCGGCGCGCCAGGCACATTGCGCGCCATCAACCAGGCCAGCAGGACCGCCACGGCGCCCTTGCCGCCATCCCCCAGCAGGGTGATTGCCGCCAGATCTTTTCGACCCGTCCGCAGCACATTGGTCGCACCGATGTTGCCGGATCCGACCGATCGGATATCGCCCGCGCCGCCCATGCGGGTCGCGATAACGCCGAACGGAATTGATCCCAAAAGATAGCCACCGATGATGGCGAGCGCGAAGAGCATGAGGTTCGGCGACATGGAATTCCCCCTTAACACTGGGTCCTAGCGCGCCGCCGGGGGTTCGTCAGCGGTCGCGTTCGCAACCTAGCAGTGTCGAGTTTGATTTCAAGAACATTATAGGAACGTAGGGGCCGGGTCGATCAGATGGCGTAGACCGTCCGACCGTCCACGACGGTACGCAGTACTTTTCCCTGGAGCCTGCGTCCGTCGAACGGAGAGTTCTTGGACTTGGAGATAAGCTTATCGGCCTGGATCACCACCGGGGCGTTGAGGTCGCAGATCACCAGATCCGCCGGTGCCCCTCTAGCGATGCGCCCCGCCGGCAAACCCAGCAGCTTCGCCGGCGCCGAGGTCACGGTCCGGATCAGATCGATCAGCGGAATGCGTCCGTCATGATGGAAAGACAGCAGGGCCGCCAGCAGGGTCTGAAGGCCCACCGCGCCGGGCGCCGCTTCGTCATAGGGCAGGCGCTTGTCCTCGGCCGGGGCCGGGGCGTGGGCGGACACAATGACCTGGATTAGGCCGGAGGCGACCGCGTCGATCACCGCTTGCCGATCGCCCTCCGAGCGCAGGGGTGGGTCTACCTTGCAGAAGGTGCGATAGTCCCCGATGTCAATTTCATTGAAGGACAGGTGATTGATCGAGGTGGTGGCCGTGACGGGGAGGCCCCGATCAAGCCCGCGCCTCAGGCTGTCCAGGGCCGCGCCAGTTGTGATCTGATCCACGATGAACGGTGCCCCGGTGAGTTCCACCAGCGCCAGATCCCGTTCCAGCATGATCCGCTCGGCAATGGCCGGCACGCTGGGAAGGCCCATGCGCGCGGCGAACTCCCCTTCACTGGCCACAGCGCCGGTCGAGAGCCAGGGATCGGCTGGACGGTGCGCCACCGGCACGCCAAACGCCTTGGCGTAGCTGAGGACGCGGCGAAGCACCTTGGAGTCCACGATGGGCCGATCCGCGTCGGTGATATAAAGGCATCCCGCCTCATGCATCAGCCCGATCTCGGCCATCCGCTCGCCAAGGCCGCCCTTGGTGGCCGCACCTGCCGGGTAGACATTGACCAGTTCAATGTCGCGGGCGCGGCGCAGGATGAAGTCCACCACCGAGGGCTCATCCATGACCGGATTGGTGTCCGGCTGGACCACAATGGTTGTCACGCCGCCGGCTGCGGCAGCCAGCGCCGCCGACTTCAACGTTTCCTTCGGTTCCGCTCCCGGCTCTCCGGTCTTGACCCGGATGTCGATCAGGCCCGGGATCAGCAGGGCGCCGCCCGCGTCGAAGACCTCGATATCCGCAGACAGGCGGCCGAAATCCGGCGCATGTGCGATGTCGGCGATGACGCCTTCGGTGACGATCACGGCGCCGGGGCCGTCGTAGCCCGAGGCCGGGTCGACAAGGCGAGCGTTCAGATAGGCGACAGGCCGGCTCATCGGTCGTTATCCAGACGCGCGGCCAGCGAGGTCAGCACCGCCATGCGTGCGGCGACGCCCATTTCCACCTGATCCTGGATCAGACTGACGGAAAGATCATCGGCCACTTCTGAGTCGATCTCGACACCGCGGTTCATCGGTCCCGGGTGCATCACCCGCACATGCGGCGCCGCACAGGCCAGCTTCTCGCGATCCAGGCCATAGAACCGGAAGTACTCACGCTGAGACGGCGCCATGACCCCGTCCATGCGTTCCAGTTGCAGGCGCAGCATCATCACCACGTCGCAGCCGGCGATGCCCTCGCGCATGTTGTGGAACACCTCGACGTTCCAGCGCTCGGCCGCCACCGGGATCAGGGTGGGCGGGCCGACCAGCCGCACGTTCGCACCCAGCATCTGCAGCATGGCGATGTTGGAACGCGCGACGCGGCTGTGCAGCACGTCGCCGCAGATGGCGACCTTCAGGCCTGCAATTCGGCCGAAGGCGCGGCGCATCGACAGCGCATCCAGCAGGGCCTGGGTGGGGTGCTCATGCTGGCCATCACCGGCGTTGACCACCGAGCACCCGACCTTCTGCGACAAAAGGCTGGCGGCGCCTGACGAGGCATGGCGGATGACCAACAGGTCCGGCTGCATCGCATTAAGGGTTACGGCCGTGTCGATCAGGGTCTCGCCCTTGGACATGGCCGAGGAGCGCGGGCTCATGTTGACCACGTCGGCGCCCAGCCGCTTGCCGGCCAGCTCGAATGAGCTCTGGGTGCGGGTGGAGTTCTCGAAGAACAGGTTCATCAGCGTCCTGCCCTTGAGCAGGTCCAGCTTCTTCGCGGTCTGACGATTGAGGCTGACGAAGCCGTCGGCCAGATCCAGCAGATTCACCACCTCGACCTCGTTCAGGTCGGTGGCGGACAGGAAATGCTTCTTCGGAAACGAAAAGGTCCGCTGCAGGACCTCATTCAGACCGGGCGGGGTCATAGTCATCAAAGCGCGGTCTTAGGTGACTGGGCGGCCCAAGCCAAGCGCCGCTTTGGGATGAACCTCCCTAAAGGTTCTTCAGCCGATCCAGAGCCCCTTGAAGGATCCACCCGGCGGCGGCCCTGTCCACCACCTCGGCGCGGCGCGCACGGCTGATGTCGGCCTCCTCGATGAGCATCCGGTTGATCGCCATCGAACTCATCCGCTCGTCCCAGAAGGCGATGGGCATGTCTCGCAGTCGCAGAAGGTTGCGGGCAAAGGCGCGGCTGGACTGACAGCGCGGGCCTTCCGTGCCGTCCATGTTCACGGGCAGGCCGATGATGATCCCCGCAGCGCCGCGGCTTTCCATCAGTTCGAACAATCGGGCCGCGTCGGCGTTGAACTTTGTGCGGCGGATGGTCTCCAGCGGGCTGGCGATCCCGCGGGTCGCGTCCGAGACCGCCACGCCGATCGTCTTCTCCCCCAGGTCGAGGCCTGCAACAGGCGCCTGTCCAGGCAGGAGCGGGGGCAGGGCAGTCAGGTCGACAACGGGCATGACCGGTTCATATCACGTCTCGCCGCTTGCAAAGAGGCGCCCGCCACGGCTAACCCACGCGCTTGTAGTTCTGGAGGGCCCCATGGCCATCGACGCGGCGACCGTACGCAAGGTCGCCAGGCTCGCGCGGATCGCCGAGCCGGAAGAGAGACTGGAGCCGCTGGCCCGCGAACTGTCGGGTATTCTCGACTGGATCGAGCAGCTGGCCGAGGTCAACACGGATGGCGTTGAGCCCATGACCACTTCTGTGGCCATGAAACTGCCCCTGCGCGACGATGTGGTCACCGACGGTGGCGATCCGGCGCGGGTGCTCAGCAACGCGCCGAAGTCCGACAAGGGCTTCTTTGTTGTGCCGAAGGTGGTTGAGTAATGGCTGGCCTGACCGGGCTCTCACTGAAGGCCGCCCTCGACGGGCTGGCGAGCAAGACCTTTTCGTCCGAGGAAATCACCCGCGACCACATTGCCGCGGTCGAGGCGTCGTCGGCGCTGAACGCGTTTGTCGTGGAGACGCCCGACAAGGCGCTGGACATGGCCCGGGCCTCCGACGCCCGCCGCGCCAGTGGCGACGCGGGCCCGCTGGATGGCGCTCCTCTGGGGATCAAGGATCTCTTCTGCACGGATGGCGTGGAATCCACCGCCGGTTCGATGATCCTGCGGGGCTTCAGGCCCACCTACGAATCTACGGTGACGTCGAACCTCTGGCGCGACGGCGCGGTCATGCTGGGCAAGCTCAACATGGACGAGTTCGCCATGGGGTCGTCGAACGAGACCTCAGCCTGGGGGCCGGTGGCCAATCCCTGGCGGGCGAAGGGCGACAACGCCAACCTGACGCCGGGCGGTTCGTCCGGCGGCTCGGCCGCTGCGGTGGCGGCAGAGCTTTGTCTCGGTGCGACGGCGACGGACACCGGCGGCTCAATCCGGCAACCGGCGGCCTTCACCGGCACTGTGGGGATCAAGCCGACCTACGGCCGCTGCTCCCGCTGGGGGATCGTCGCCTTTGCCTCGTCGCTGGATCAGGCCGGGCCGATGGCGCGTACTGTCGAGGACACCGCGATCCTGCTGCGGTCCATGGCCGGTCACGACCCCAAGGATTCAACCAGCATCAACGCCGAAGTGCCTGATTTCGCGAGCTTCTGCGGGAAATCGGTCAAGGGTTTGCGGATCGGCGTACCGAAGGAGTACCGCGTCGACGGGATGCCGCCTGAAATCGATGCCTTGTGGGAGCAGGGGATTGCCTGGCTGAAGGACGCAGGGTGCGAGATCGTCGAGGTGTCGCTGCCGCACACCAGGTACGCGCTTCCGGCCTATTACATCATCGCCCCGGCGGAGGCGTCCTCGAATCTCGCCCGCTATGACGGCATGCGCTATGGCCTGCGGGTCGATGGCGGCAACCTCACCGAGACCTACGAGAACACCCGCGCCCAGGGCTTCGGGGAAGAGGTCAAGCGCCGCATTCTGATCGGCACCTATGTGCTCTCGGCCGGATACTATGACGCCTATTATCTGAAGGCGCTGAAGGTCCGCCGCCGAATCGCTGACGACTTCGACCAGGCCTGGCAGACTTGCGACGCCCTGTTGACGCCGACAGCGCCGTCGGCGGCCTTCGCATTGGGTGAGAAATCTGATGACCCGGTCGCCATGTACCTGAACGACATCTTCACGGTCACCGTGAACCTGGCGGGTCTGCCCGGCATGAGCGTGCCGGCGGGGCTGGATGCGCAAGGATTGCCGCTGGGACTTCAGCTCATTGGCCGAAATCTGGATGAGGGCACGTTGTTTTCACTGGGGTCGGCCATCGAGAAGGCCGCTGACTTCCGGGCCAAGCCGCAGAAGTGGTGGTGAGGGCTCCCTCTGGAGCCCCCACCACGCCGTCTTACTTGATCTTGTCGAACTCGACCTGAAGGGCCTTCAGCTTGGCGTCGTCCAGCGCGCCCTGGCTCATCGGGGCGACCTGGGCCAGCGTCATGGTGGCGATCTGGTCGTAGAACTGAGTGATTTCCGGAAGGGCCTTTTCAAGCGCGGCCTTGGCGGCCTCGTTCTTGATCAGATCACCGATCGGGGTGGTTTCGACCGACATGGCGCCCGCGGCCGGAGCGGCGGCAGGAGCGGTCTGGGCCAGGGCCGGGGCGGCCATCGAGGCCACCGCGAGCGCGGCGACGAGTGCAAGGGTCTTCATAAGGGGGTTCCTGTTCCCATTCTAAACGCCGTTCAGACGTGAGCGAACCTTGAGGTCTTTTCAAGGCAAATATGCAAGAGCGCATATGGGCGCGCTTCCGGTTTCTTTCGCGGCAGGCTACTGAACCGCGCATGAACGACGTCGCGACTTCCAAGCAGATCCAGGGGCGCACCGGTCCCTGGGAGATTGTCCTCGGCCTTGAGGTCCATGCCCAGGTCGCCTCCAACGCCAAGCTGTTTTCCGGCGCGGCGGTGGGCGCCGGCGCGGCCCCCAATGCGCAGGTCAGCCTCGTTGACGCGGCCATGCCCGGCATGCTGCCCGTGATCAATCGCCACTGCGTCGAGCAGGCGGTGAAGACCGGTCTCGGCCTGAAGGCGCAGATCAATCACTGGTCGCGGTTCGACCGGAAGAACTATTTCTATCCCGACCTGCCGCAGGGCTATCAGATAAGCCAGTTCAAGGATCCCATCGTCGGCGAGGGCGAGGTGATCGTCGAGCGCGACGACGGCTCTACCTTTACGGTGCGAATCGAACGGCTCCATCTGGAGCAGGACGCCGGCAAAAGCCTGCACGACCAGGACCCGAACTCTACCTATGTCGATCTGAACCGCTCGGGCACGGCCCTGATGGAGATCGTCTCCAAGCCGGACATGCGCACCGCCGAGGAGGCCGCCGCCTATGTGAAGAAGCTCAGGACCATCCTGATCTATCTGGGCACCTGTGACGGCGACATGGAGAAGGGCAATCTGCGGGCCGACGTGAACGTCTCGGTGTGCCGCCCCGGCGCCTATGAGAGGTTCCGCGAGAGCGGCGACTTCAAGCATCTGGGCACGCGCTGCGAGATCAAGAACGTCAATTCCTACCGCTATATCCAGCAGGCCATCGAGTATGAGGCCCGCCGTCAGATTGAGATCCTGGAGGACGGGGGCTCTATCGACCAGGAGACGCGCCTGTTCGATCCCGGCAAGATGGAGACGCGGTCCATGCGCTCCAAGGAAGAGGCGCACGACTACCGCTACTTCCCCGATCCGGACCTGCTGCCGCTGGAACTGGATCCCGCCTGGGTGAAGGCCATCGAGGCGACCCTGCCCGAACTGCCCGACGCCAAGAAGGCGCGGCTGCAGACGCAATATGGCTTGACGGCCTACGACGCGGGCGTGTTGATCATCGAACAGGCTCGCGCTGACTTTTACGAGGCCGCCGCAAAAGGCCGCGACGCCAAGCTGACCGCGAACTGGGTGACCAACGATCTGGCCGCGAGGCTGACCGCAGGCGGCATCGACATCGCCGATTCGCCCATATCCCCGGCCGGAATCGCCGAGCTGGTCCAGTTGATCGAGGAAGGCGTGATCTCCTCGCGCATCGCCAAGGACGTTTTCGAACGCATGTGGGCGGGCGAGGGCGCAGCGGGCGAGGTGGTGGAAAAGGCCGGCCTGCGCCAGGTTTCCGATACGGGCGCGCTGGAGGCCATCATCGACAAGCTGATCGCCGCCAATCCGGGCCAGGCCGAGGCGGTCAAGGAAAAGCCGCAGGCCATCGGCTGGTTCGTAGGTCAGGTGATGAAGGAAACCGGCGGCAAGGCCAATCCAGGCACGGTCAACCAGCTTCTGAAGGCCAAGC
>NZ_JBILRO010000291.1:0-3787 GCF_044372605.1 Phenylobacterium sp. | reverse complement strand
CTTCCGGCCGCGGATTCGTATTTTCCGCGCCTCCTGAACACCTGCCTGCGGTCCGATCCCGTTTGGCCCCGCAAGGACGACTGCCATGGCGAAGCCCGCCTCAATCAAGATCCGCCTGAATTCGACGGCGGACACCGGCTTCTTCTACGTCACGAAGAAGAACGCCCGCACCAAGACCGACAAGATGGTCCTGAAGAAGTACGATCCCGTCGTGCGCAAGCACGTGGAATTCCGCGAAGGCAAGATCAAGTAAGGCTGAAAAGTCTCTGATTTCGCTTGAAGACGCCCGGCCGAAAGGTCGGGCGTTTTTCTTTGTCTTCCCTCTTCGAGCGACGGTATCCCCCTATCCGCGTGAAGCCCGTCACTTTCCTTCGCCCCTTGTGGGAGAAGGTGGCAGGCGAAGCCTGACGGATGAGGGGTCACGCCAATCTATCGGAATGATTTCATGGGCTTGCTTGAGAGATCTATCGACCCCTCATCCGAGCCGCTTACGCGGCCCACCTTCTCCCACAAGGGGCGAAGGAGAAACGAGGCCTTCAACGACGCGGTCTGAATGGCGCAACCCCATTTGAGGGGGAAATTCACCCGGCGTGGAACTCTTGACCGCGCACACGATGTTGCCGAATGTCCGCCCATGGTTCACCGCGCCTCGCGGTGACTGCGGGAAATCAGTACCGCAGCGGATTGAACGCTTCGCACACCGCGCGGCGCACAGTCTGCTGCGGGGCGCCGTCCACAGGAGACGGTCTTGCCTCAAACACCCCACTTGAGTGATGCCCAGCTCGCGCAATTCCAGAGCCAGGGCGTCGTCAAAATTGACGGACTCCTCAGTCTGCAGGGCGTTGCAGATGCGCGACACGCGGTCCTGCGCCGAATGGAGGCGCTCGGACTCTGGGGCAACGGGAAATGGCGTCTCGATCACGTCGAGCGCCCCCAATGGCCAGCGACGGGCCTCAAGCCCGCCCGTGACATCGGACATCGCCATCCTGAATTAGAGGCCCTGATCGATGAGCCCGCTGTCAGGATCGCAGTTGAACACCTCAGCGGTGGTGGACCATTCGACCGGAAGGTCTGGCCCCGTCCGCAAATACTGGCGTCCCTGCCCAATGCCCCGCCCTGGTCACTACCCGGCGGCTGGCATGTGGACGCGCCCAGGCTGGCCAGCAGACTCAGCCCGGGTCTGCAACTTTTCGCATTCCTGGAACCCGTCGAACCGCGCGGCGGCGGGACCCTCGTTGTCGCAGGATCTCATCGCCTCCTGAACGCTGGGCGACACCTCAAGGTGAAAGCGATCACGTCCGCCCTGGGCGCGGAGCCGTTCTTTCGCCAACTCTTCGACAGTCAATCGAAGCTTGCCTGTCCCGCTGTGCTGCCGGAGGGACGGGTCGAAGGCGTGCCGCTCAAGGTGATGGAACTCACGGGGCAACCCGGCGACGCCTGGCTGATGGACCTGCGCATCCTGCATGCCGCCGCCCCGAACGGATCGGACCGGCCGCGCCTCATGATCACCCACCGATTTGTGCCGAACGCCCGCGTACCCGAGATCGCCGAAGCGTTCGGCTGGGCATGAAGGGATAGTTTCCTACGCCGCCCGCGCGATCACCCGGTTCCGGCCCTGGCTCTTGGCGATATAGACCGCCTCGTCGGCGCGCTTCAGCAGGGTGTTGGACTGATCCTCCGAGCCCGAGCTGGTGGCCACGCCGATGGAGATCGTCACGGTCAGCGCCTCCTGCCCTTCCATCACGCGGAAGGGTGAACCGGCCACATGCAGACGGATACGCTCGGCCACCCGACGCGCAGCCTCCAGGTCAGTATCGGGCATCACCACGACAAATTCCTCGCCGCCGTGTCGTACCGGCAGGTCGATGGCGCGAACGTTGGACGCCAGCCGTACTGCAAATTCGCGCAACACCTCATCGCCCACGTCATGGCCGAAGCTATCGTTCACGCGCTTGAAGTGGTCGATATCGATGACCAGCACAGATACAGGCTCGCCGCCCGCGGCCGCGCGCCGCATCAGGGCCTCGAGTTGCCCCACCATATAGCGGCGATTGTGCAGGCCCGTGAGCTGGTCGGTGACCGCAAGCTCAAGCGAGTGATCCAGGTTGGCCCTGAGATACTCGGTGTAGCGCTTGCGGCGGATCTGGGTGCGGACCCGGGCGGCCATCTCGCCCGAATCAATGGGGCGAGCCAGGATGTCGTTGACGCCGATCTCCAGCGCCTTGACCGCGCGAATCCGTTCATCAAGATCGACCACGGCCAGGATCGGCAGGCTCCTTGTAGTCTCGTCAGAGCGGATCTGGGCGGCGAAGCGCAAGCCATCGAAGACCCGGCTGGTGGCATTGACGATCACCAGATCCACTGGCCCGCGCGCCATCAGCAACGCCTTGGCCGGGTCGGTCTCGATCACCGGGCGATGCTCGACGGACAGTTCATTGCAGACCCGCTGGGCCTGGCGTTCATTATCGTCGACAAAAAGGATCCGACCGCCCGAGCCGCCGAGCCGCGAGGCGGCCCCTGCGATCACGCCCATCCGGCGTCCGGAGGCTTCACGATCGCGCAGCTCATCGATCACGGCCTTGAGCCGGGTCAGGCTGCGCATCCGGGCAAACAGCATCAGATCGTCGATAGGCTTGGTCAGAAAGTCGTCAGCCCCGGCTTCGAGGCCCGCGACCCGGTCAGCGCGCCCATCCAGGGCCGTCACCAGAACGACAGGCACGTGGCGCGTGGTGGGGTCTTCCTTCAGCCGCCGACAGACCGCAAAGCCGTCCATACCGGGCATCATCACATCCAGCAGGATGATGTCCGGAAGCTCGGACGCGGCGATGGCCAGTGCGGTGGGACCATCCGAAGCGGTCAGGACCTCATAATATTCCGAACTGAGCTTGGCCTCGAGCAACCGGACGTTTGAGTCGATGTCGTCGACGACCAGGATCCGCGCGGACATGGGCTCAGTCCAGCAATCGGCGAATGGTTTCCAGGAAGTGGGTCACCGAGATCGGCTTGGAGATGTAGGCCTCGCAACCGCCCTCGCGGATCCGTTCCTCATCGCCCTTCATGGCGAAGGCGGTCACGGCGACAACCGGAATGTGCGCCAGTTCATCGTCTTCCTTCAGCCACTTGGTGACCTCCAGACCCGATATTTCCGGCAGCTGGATATCCATCAGAATCAGGTCGGGCTTGTGCTCACGGGCCAGCGACAACGCCGAGAGGCCCTCACGGGTCTCAAGGGTTTCATAGCCCTGGGCCTCGAGCAGATCATGAAAGAGCTTCATGTTCAGCTCGTTATCCTCGACGATGAGGACCTTCTTGGCCATCCGTCCACCGACCTGCATTTGGCGCCCCGGGTGGCCCGGGAACACCTTCCGGCATTGGCTATCCCATGGATATCCTTAAGCACGCGTTATCTGGGCAACATTCATGACCTTCACCTCGCCAGACCTCCCGCCTCCGGACCTGAAGTCGCTCGGCGTCAGCGGGGAACGGCCACTGATTATTGTCGACGTTGATGAAGTGCTGGGCCTCTTCATGGAGGGCTTCGCCCGGTATCTAGCGACCCACGGCTTCGAAATGCGATTCGACCGCTTCGCCCTCTTCCAGAACATCTATCGACCGGGCGAAGACCAACACATCGACATCGAGACGGGCCAGGCCCATTTCCAGACCTTCTTCCGGGATGCGGTCGAAGACATGCCCGTCGCCGATGGCGGCCCCGAGGCCCTGGCCCGCCTGTCCCGGCGCGCGGACATCGTGGTGCTCACCAATGCGCCCGGCCAGGCTCTGGAGG
>NZ_JBILRO010000075.1:0-13306 GCF_044372605.1 Phenylobacterium sp. | reverse complement strand
GTCCTGTTATGGAGGACTGGCGGTACTTTCAGGCGGCCGCCGGTGTTGCGCTGGGCAGGCAAAAAACGGGTCTGAGGGGCGATTGACCTCGATAGATGCCGGAACCGCGAAAATATTTTTTCTAGCAGTTTTTTCAATGAAATCAAAAGCGTAGCATTTTGACGGCCTCACAGTCGGAGAATGGCCGTCAGAATTGGCACTTACCATATATTTTTCAGAGACTTATGGGGATTTCAGACAATCGAGTGGGAGTGAGTGGGCGTCATTCTCTATAGCCAGGCTGGAACAAGCCACTGACAGGCTTTGTTTTCGCCCAATTGAATTTAGGCTTGTGCTTGCATCGGCTTGGCGGTGCGTTCGTCCGGGGAGATACCGGATAATGACGAGGTCATGGGCTTCGGGTGTCGATAATCCTGACACCGGGACACCAAGGGGCGCGGCTCGTACCGTGAAGGTGGCCTTCGGGCATCATTCAGTGGTGCTTTTTCTTTCCAATAAAGCGCGGTAAAACAACAGGATACCAAGCCCATCGCCTGACGCTGATTGCGTGGGGTTGAAATAAGTGAGCAATCGTTTATCTAAAAGTAGACATGGCTCAGATTCCGAAACATTCCACGCTTGGTCGTCCAGTCAACGAGCAGGCGCGCGCGCTGCGGCGGGAGCAGATTCTCGCCGGGGCGCGAATGTGTGTTCTTCGTAAGGGGTTTCATGCTGCGACCACCGCCGAGATCAGTGCCATGGCAAAGGTGAGTGTCGCCAACCTCTATCAGTATTTTCCGACCAAGGATGATCTGGTCCGGGCGTTGATCGACGCCGACCTCACCAGCGATCTCGAACTCCTCCGGATCATTGAGGCCGCGGGCAGCTTCCGTGAAGGCTTGGGTATGGCCACCCGACTTGTTGCCGAAGGCGGCGATGTTGAGCAGGAGAGCCGCCTGCGGCTCGAAATTCTGGCTGAAGCTTCCCGCAACCCTGCCGTGGCCGCGGTGGTAAAGGCGGCTGACAATAGGCTCGTGGGCGCGCTCGGGGAGCTTATTTCCCGATACCAGGGCAGGGGGGAGCTGAGCGATCAATTCGCGCCGACCATCGCCGCGCGGGTGCTCATTTCAATTTATGATGGCCTCGTCGGGCGCCTCGCGTTCGGGCTTGACGACACCGAACAGTTGCTTGCTGCCGTTGACCGCTTCGTTCTCCAGGCGCTCGCGCCAGCTCCCGCTGCAGATCGGCCCGCGCCCTAGCTGCAATCCCTAATACTCGAGGGCGGTGTTTCGGCGCTGCCCACGTCTTCAACAGGAGTTTTAAGTGAGTAAGGCATCACTTATAATTTTATCATGCGGGTCCCTTTGGCTCTCGGCCTGCTCCGTCGCCGTTGACGCACCCCAGGATCCCCCGCCGCGCACTGTTCTTGTCAGCCGCGTCGAGGCCCCTGCAAGCGCCGCCGATGTCGTGATCGGGACGGTGCGATCGGCGCGTATGGATGTCGTCTCCGCCGAGCAGGGTGGCCGTATAGTTGCCTTGTTCGCCGACGTTGGTGACAGGGTTTCCGCAGGCCAGCTCCTGGCGCGGCTGGATTCGGGCACCTCGGACCTCCGACTGGATGTGGCCAACGCGGACCTGGCGCGGGTTACTGCAAATGCTGCGGAGCGCGCCCGCCATGCCGAGCGGATGCGCCAGCTGGTCGCCGACGGGACGGCCTCGACGGCGGAACTTGATGCGGCTCTCGCCGAAGCGACTGCCGCGGAAGCGGCGCAGCGGTCCGCCGCCGCACAAGCGTCGCTGGCACGGCGCGAGACCCGCATGGCGCTGCTCCGCGCACCGTCCAGCGGGGTCGTCGCAGCGCGCCCTGCAACCCTGTCGGCAGTCCTTGCAGGGGGCGCTCCGGTTTTCGAGATTGAAGGCGCCGGCGAGCGCCTCATCGGCGCGGCCCTACCTGCGGCCGTCGCAGCCCGGTTGCAGCCCGGAGCTCGAGCCGCCTTCCGCTATGACGGCGTCGCTGGGGAAGCCCGGCTGCTCGGCATCAGCGCGCGCGACAATGGCGCTGGGGGGCGGGAGGCCAGCTTCGTCGTTGTCACCGGCGCACCTGCCCCTGGCGCTGTGGTTGACCTTGCACTGCCCGGTCGGGCGCCGGCGTTCTCAGCCAGCGTGCCTCAATCGGCCGTTATTGAAACCCGGGACGGCAGCCGCAAGGTGCGTGTGATCGGGGCCGGCAACCGGTTGCGCGATGTGCCGGTGCGGTTACTCGGCCTCGCCGGGGCGCAGGCGCTCGTCGAAGGCAAGCTTTCGCCGGGTGATCTGGTCGTCGCTGCTGGTGGCGAATTCCTCGAAGCGGGCCTGCGGGTCCAGCCGCATGTCGCAGGGCGCTGACATTTCTGCGGCCCCCCGGGAGAACTCTATGTCGATTACCTCCACAGCACTCCGCCGGAGCCGGTTCACCCTTGTGGCCGCCATCGTGCTGTTCCTGTCTGGTTTGGTCGCATTGATCGACTTTCCAGCCACCGAAGAGCCGTTTGTCGAGGTCCGCGCCGCGACGGTCGAGGCCTACTTTCCGGGCGCGACCAGCGAGCGATCCGAGCAACTGATTGCCAAGCCGCTGGAAGAGCGGCTGCGTGAAGTGCCCGATGTAAAGACGATCGAAACGGTCGTGCGCCCCGGTTCGGTGTTCATTGTCGTGACGCTGCACGATGACACTGCCCCTGGCCGGTTGCCTGCGATCTGGCAGCGCGTGCGGGTGAAGATGGATGAGGCCAGGGCGCAATTGCCCGAGGGTGTGAGCCCGATCGTCATCAACGATGAATTCGCCCGCGTCGCGGTGCGCAGCCTGGCGCTGACCGGCAAGGGCTATAGCGCCGGCCAGTTGCAGGATTGGGCGCGGATTGCTCGAGAGCGATTGCAGACAGTCGAGGGTGTGGAGCGGATTTCGCTGCACGGGGTACGCGAGGAGCGCGTATTCATCGATCTGGCGCCCGCGAGGCTTGCGGCGGCCCGGCTGTCCTACGACAGCGTTGCGCAGCATCTTGCCGAGCGCAACATCGTCGCCGCGGCGGGTGAAATCGATACCGGGCGACGGCTGCTGGCGCTGGAGCCGAGCGGCGACCTTCGAGGCCTCGCGGCGCTTGCCGGCGTGCAGATCCCGCTGCCAGGTGGCGGCAGCATGCCGCTCGGCGCGCTTGGCAGCATCACGCAACGCCCCGCCGATCCGCCGCAGACAGCCGTTGTGGTCAATGGTCAGCCCGCCGTCGTGCTGGGAGTGTCGATGCGAAAGGGGCTCAATGTCCTGTCCTTCGCCGGGCGGCTCGACAAGCGGGTGGCCGAAGTCGAGCAGGTGCTACCCGTCGGCATGAACCTCAGGAGCATCACAGATCAATCGGAGGTGGTGGAACAGGATCTGATCAAGGTCGGCCAGACATTTCTGGAGACGGTCGCCGTCGTGATGCTGGTTGTCGTGCTCTTCCTTGGGTGGCGCGCGGGTTTCGTAACCGGGGTGATCGTGCCCCTGACGGTGATGGGAACTCTTCTCTTCATGCGCCTGCTGGGCATCGAGCTGCACATGGTTTCGATCGCGGCGATCATCATCTCGCTAGGCTTGTTCGTCGATAACGGCATCGTCGTCGTCGAGGACTATCAGCGCCGCCTTGCAGAGGGCGAGCCTTCAGAAGTTGCCGCCGAAGCCGCGGGCCGGACCATGGCAGCGCCTCTTTTGACCTCCAGCCTTGCGATCATCTTCGCCTTTGGACCGCTTGCTGCAGGAACAAGCGAGACTGCAGAGTACATGCGCAGCCTCGCGATCGTTATTGCGATCACGCTGCTGCTGTCGCTGTTCCTGGCGCTGACTGTCACACCCCTGCTGGCGCACCGCTATGCCGGCGCACATGATCCGTCGCAGGATGACAAGGGCTGGCTCGCGCGCGTTCGGCGCTGGTACGAGAGCAAAGTCGGCTTCATCGTCAATCGGCCGGGATTGGTGGTTGCGACGATGGTCGGATTGTTGCTCGCCTCTCTCGTTGTTCTCGCTACCATCCCGCCACAGCTGCTTGCGGCTTCCGCGCGGCCGCAGTTGCAGATTCCAGCAGAGCTGCCGGCAGGTGCTTCGACCCGTGCGAGCTATCGGCTTGCGTCCGAGATGTCTGCAGTGCTTGCCGACAAGCAGCGCTTTCCTGAACTGACCAGCAACGTGGTTTACGTGAACGACGGCGGCCCGCGTTTTATTCTGGGCCTCAATCCGCCATCGCCGGCGCCTCATCGCATCTATGCGGTCGTCAACCTCGACAAGGCAGCCGATATCGAAGCGACGCTCACCAAGCTGCGGAAAACGTTGGGCGCGCGCTTTCCCGAGGCGCGGATCGAGCCCAAGCGTTTCTCGCTTGGTCTATCTGAGGCCGGCACTGCCGTTTTTCGCCTTACTGGCCCGGATCGCGCCGAGCTGGAGCGCGCAGCTGCAGTTCTGAAGCAGGCGCTAGCCGTCGTCCCTGGCGTGTTTGAGATCCGCGACGACGCGGAAGGTCGCATCACCCGCCTCGTGGTCGATATAGATCACGGCAAGGCGCTGGCTGCTGGTGTGTCGGCAAGCGCAGTGGCGCGTTCGCTTGAAACGGCGACGGCCGGCATGCCCGTCACGGTGCTGCGCCAGGGGGATATGCTGGTGCCCGTGGTATTGCGCGCGCCTGAGGACGCGCGTCGGGCGCCCGAACGGCTGGCGGCGCTTCCGGTATTCGGCGCGGGCAGCAGTGTGCCGCTGGGCCAGATCGCTACCGTGCGGCTGGCAAGCCAGCCCAGCGTGCTACTGCGTCGCAATCAGAGCCCGCTGATCACCGTGACGGCGCGGCATCCCGACCTTGCGTCGCAGCAAATTGTTGATCGCGTGGCCACCGCCATCAAGGGGCTGGGCCTTGCCCCTGGTCATACGCTTGAGCTGGGCGGCGAAATCGAGGAGAGCCAGACTTCCAATGCGGGCATCGAGCGCTACTTCCCCATCGCCCTGGTCGGGATGGCGGCCCTTTTCCTTTGGCAGTTCGGCTCGATCCGAAAGACGGCGATCATCATGGCCTCCATTCCCTTCGTGCTCATCGGAGCGTCGGTGGGGCTGAAGATCACTGGCGAAGCCATGAGCTTCACCGCAACGCTCGGACTGCTCGCGCTTGCTGGTATCATTGTCAACAATGCGGTCCTGTTACTCGAGCGGATTCAGGATGAGCGCAACGCAGGCTTGGCCTTGAACGAAGCGGTCGCCACTGCCGCCGCTGTCCGCTTGCGCCCGATCGTGATGACCAAGCTCGCCTGTATCATAGGGCTTCTGCCGCTCTATCTGTTTGGCGACGATCTGTGGCGTCCGATGGCCGCTGCGATGATCGGCGGCCTTGCGCTCGGCACCTTGATCACCCTCGTCCTCATCCCGGCTCTCTACGCGCTGCTGTTCCGCGAACGGCCGTCGCTGGCCAATGCCTGACGGATGCCCTTCATGACCCGACTCCTTCCCATGACCTTTGCGCTTGCCACGCTTCTGGCAGGGTGCGCCGGTTCGCCGCCCCTGAAACTGGCGACGGCGCGCCCGCCCGCTGCCTGGAGCGCCGTCGATCCCGCAATTATCAGTGGCGAGATGCGCTTCGACTGGTGGACGGCGTTCGGCTCGGCCGATCTCGATCATCTGGTCGCCGAGGCCCTGGCGGCAAATTTCGAGCTGGCAGCCGCCGATGCCAATCTGAAGGCGGCGGCCGCACTCGCGCGTGAAGCTCGTGCGCAGCGCCTCCCGCAGGGCGGGATCGCGACCGGTGCGCAACGCCTGCGTGAACCGGCAGCGACCCAGCCGCCGATCTTCAGGACACCGGGCGCCTTCCCCAACCAGACGATCGCCAGCATGGGCGCCGAATTATCCTGGGAAATCGATTTCGTGGGTGGGCGCGCCAAGACAGCGCGGGCTGCGGTTGCGGACGCGCAATCGGCGCTGTGGCATCGCCGGCAGCTGGAGGCTGCCATCGCTGCGCAGGTGGTGCGCGCCTGGCTAGATCTGGGGCGGAGCCGGCAGCAGGCGGCCATGATAAACCGCCGGCTGGATGCACTGGACCGGCTGGTCGCCATGGCTCGGCTCCGGGTGATGCGTGGCAGCGGCGCCGCAGCCGACGTTGCGGTGCTGGAGCAAGCGCATGCGCAGGCCGCCGCTGAGCGACCTGCACTCGATCTGGCCGAGCGCAATGCCCTGCGACGACTTGCAGTGCTGACAGCCCGGGACCCGATCCGCTTTGTCGCGGAGGGGGCGGCGGTGAAGACGCTGGCCCGCACACCGGCAACGCTGACCGTGCAGGATCCACGCGCGTTGCTGCGCATGCGCCCGGATGTGCAGCGCGCCGAGCAGCAGTTGCTGGCGGCGTTCGAGCGGGCCGGCGCATCGCGGGCGGCGCTCTATCCCAGCCTGTCGCTGGGGGCTTCGGCCGGGCTGGCTGCAACTCCGGCCGATTTGAGCGACGCCGGCGCCTTCCGCTTTGCCATCGGGCCGTCACTCAACTGGGGGATATTCAATCTCGGCCGGGTCAAGGCTGGCATTGCCGCCGCCGATGCCAACAGCGAAGCGGCCGCTGCCACATGGCAGCAGACCCTGCTTGCGGCAGTCGAAGAGACCGACGGTGCTGTGGATGGTTGGCTCAGCGCCCGACGCAGCACCGAGGCCGCCCGCAGCGCGCGCGGGGCTGCAGAGGTATTGGCTAGGGCCGCGCGCTCGCGTAACCGCGCCGGCCTATCCAGTACCTTTGAACTTGCCGAGGCTGAGGCTGGCTACCTTGCCGCTGAAGCCGCATATACCGCCGCCGAGGCTGGCGAGCGTGACGCTTGGGCTACCGCAAACCTCTCCCTCGGCGCCGGATGGCGGAGCGATACGCCCAGGACGCCGTCAAGCTGATGCTACGCCCCGGAATGCCCGCCTCCGTGGGTGACATTGTCCGGTGCAGCAAGACGTCGTCGAGCTTTTACCACGGTCGAGCGCTGATCTGGTCCCCGTCGCAACATTTATCAGGGAGAGCATCGTCATGGGCTACGCTCCGCGCGGAACTGGGTTACGCGGCAACGCCAGCCGTTATAAGAACGTTTGCGCGTGAGGTGGCGCCGCGCGGTGTGCGGCCGGGCCGAACTTTGCAGCTGAACCCAAATCGGGTCTTGAGGACATGTCCGCGGCCCTTGACGCTTTGCGTCAAGCCTGTCGCCCCGAAGGAGTAGAGGTGTGAGTCAGTCCGAGTTGGAATCTGGCGGCCGGCCCAATCGAGGCTTTCTTGCGATTGTAGAGCGGCTGGGCAATCTGTTGCCCGATCCGATCATGATTTTCGTCTGGCTGATCGCGGGCCTCATGGCCTTCTCGGCTTTGGGCGCTGCGCTGGGCTGGTCGGCCTCATTCGCCTTCACCGGGACCGAGGCGCCGCCCTTTGGCTTGCTCAAGGACGGCGTGCTGACCTTCCAGGCGCAGTCGCTTTTCTCGGAAGAGAACATCACCCGGCTGTTCACCGAGATGCCGCGCACCCTGACCGGGTTTGCACCGCTGGGCACCGTTCTGGTGGTGATCTTCGGGGCGGCGGTCGCCGAGCGGGTTGGGCTGTTCAGCGCCTTGATCCGGGCCAGCCTGCGTAACGCCCCCCGCGTGATTCTGACGCCGATGGTAGCGGTGGTCGGGATGACGTCGCACCACGCATCCGACGCGGCCTATGTGGTGTTCATCCCGCTCGCCGGGTTGCTCTATGCGTCCGTCGGTCGTCATCCGCTGGTGGGGATCGCTGCGGCGTTCGCCGCTGTCTCGGGCGGGTTTGCGGGCAACATCACGCCGGGCCAGATCGACGTGATCCTGTTTGGCTTCACCCAGGAGGCCGCCCGTATCATCGATCCGGCCTGGACGATGAACCCGTTGGGTAACTGGTGGTTCATCCTGGGTATTGTGGCGGTGTTCACGCCGATCATCTGGTTCGTCACAGACCGGATTGTCGAACCGCGTCTGGGCGCATGGGGCGGTGAGGCCGATGATGGCCTGAAAGCCGAACTGGCGCGCTCGGCAGTGACTGATCTGGAGGCGCGGGGCCTGCGGATGGCCGGGGTGGCGGCGCTGGGGGTAGTGCTGGCGTTTGCGGCTTTGGCGCTGTGGCCGGGCTACACGCCGCTGATCGATGAAAGCAAAACCGGTCCGTCCCAGCTCCAGCCCCTCTACGGGGCTCTGGTCGGAGGGTTCATGCTGCTGTTCCTGACCAGCGGCATCGCGTTCGGGGTCGGCGCAGGAACGGTCAGGACGACGCAGGATGTGATCGAAAAGATGATCGACGGGGTGAAGGTGATGGCGCCCTACATCGTCTTCGTGTTCTTCGCGGCCCACTTTGTGGCGATGTTCAACTGGTCTCGGCTTGGGCCGATTGCGGCGATCCACGGGGCCGAAGCATTGAAGGTTTTGGCCCTCCCGCCCGCCGTCTTGCTGGTCAGCGTGCAGGGCTTCTCGTCTCTGCTGGACCTGTTCATCGGCTCGGCGTCGGCCAAGTGGAGCGCGATGGCGCCGGTGGTGGTGCCGATGTTCATGTTGCTGGGAATTTCGCCGGAGATGACCACCGCCGCCTACCGGATGGGGGACAGCTACACCAACATCATGACGCCGCTCATGGCATACTTCCCGCTGGTGCTGGGTTTCTGTCGCCGCTGGACGCCGTCAACCGGTGTGGGATCCCTGCTGGCGCTGATGTTGCCCTATGCATTGGGGTTCATGGTGGTGGGCATGGCCATGACCATGGCCTGGGCCCACTTTGACCTGCCGCTAGGACCGGGCGCGCAGGTTCACTACACGCCGCCTGGAGCTTTGGCCGGCGAATGAGTCCGCCTACGCCGGAAGGATCGATACGATGACGGCTACGCTCCACGGCATCCGAAACTGCGACACGATGAAGAAGGCCTGGACCTGGCTGGACGACCACGGGGTCGCCTACGACTTTCACGATTACAAGAAGCAGGGGATCAAACGCGAGACGCTGGAAAGCTGGGTGCAGGCCGTCGGCTGGGAGGTGCTCCTGAACCGCGCCGGCACGACGTTCAAGAAACTTCCGGATGCCGACAAGCTGGGTATCGACGCCGCCCGGGCCGTCGATCTGATGCTCGCTCAACCCTCAATGATCAAGCGCCCGGTGCTGGTCACGGGAGATCGTTTGATCGTAGGCTTCAAGCCGGAGGTCTACGCCTCCCAGGTTGGTTGACGTTAGGTCACCTCTGTTCCGACGACCAGGCAAGAGCGCTGACAGGCGTGAAACATGACCAAGGTTTCATCCGATGGCCTGCATCTGATGGGCTAGGTCCATGTCTCTAAGCTTCATAGACGGGCGGTTCTCGCTCGCTGACCCTTGTGAGGAGACCTGACATGGAAATTCTGATCCCCCTTTCTTTCTTCGCGATGATCGCGGCGATCGTGATCGCGCCGCGCTATTTCAAGAGCCAGGAACGCCAGAAAATGGCGGAGACCCTGCGGGTCGCCATCGAGAAGGGCCAACCGCTCCCCACCGAGGTGATCGAAGCCATGTCGAGCAATGTGCGGTCGCCTGCCAGTATGCCGTCGCCACAACGGGACCTGCGGGTCGGTATCGTCTGGCTTGGTGTCGGTGTGGGCCTGGCGGCGCTCGGGTTTGTCATGAGCTTTGAGGAGCCGGATGTTCTCTACCCTTGCCTGGGTCTTGCGGCGTTTCCGATCTTCATTGGCCTGGCGTTTGTGGCGCTCAGCTACCTGAACCGAACCAAGTCCTGATCGCCTGAACCGGGGGTAGCAGCCCATGTCGGGCTCGAACATGATCTTCACCAGTCAGCACGATGTGGACCTTTGCCGCCTTGCGGCGAATGGCGAACGCCGCGCGTTTGGCGAACTGGTGCGGCGTCACGGCTCAGGGGTCCGGCAGTTGCTACGCCGGATGGGTGCCCAGGCGTCTGAAGCAGACGACGTTGCCCAGGATGCCTTTCTCGCCGCTTTCGAGCGGATCACGGAGTTTCGCGGGGAGGGAACGTTTTCCGGCTGGGTCAAGCGGATTGCCGCACGCCAGTATCTGCGTCGACTTCAGCGCGACAAGCGGCTGGCGGCCCTTGCCCAGGAAGCGGTCGTGGACGATAGCCACGGCGGGGCCACACAGGCCGACGGCAGGATCGACCTTGATGAGGGCCTGAAAACCCTCTCGGCGGCAGAGCGTCTGTGCGTGTCCATGTGCTACGGTGCCGGGCTTTCCCACGCTGAAGCCGCTGATGCCTTGAATTTGCCGCTAGGGACGGTCAAATCACATGTCAAACGTGGTCTGGAGAAACTCAGAGCGCGACTGGCGCCGCCCGGAGGTGTCGCTCTGGAAGGGAGGCGGGAGAATGGCTGAGTTCGATTTCGAGCGTCGTCTCGAACGACTCTTCGCCGAGGCCCCGGATTTCGCGGACGCTCAGGTGTTTGCCGAGCGGATTGAGCGCCGTCTTGATCGCGGCTGGACAGCGCGGCGCTGGCTGATTGGCGCGGCCGGTCTCGCCGGCGGCGTGATCGGCGCGAGTCAGTTGATGCTGTTCAACGTTTTCCAGCGCGTCGAGAGCGCCGAACAGTCGGCGCGAGCTCTATCGCTCGGTCTCGCGCGCGTCACACCGTCTTCGGATATGCTATCGGTGCTTTCCGGCGGATATGGCGTCTGGATTGCAGGCGGTCTGGCGGTCGTGGCTATGGGCTTCGCCGTATCCAGAGTCATCGAGGAAATCTGATTGTGTCCAGCCAACGTCCGTCACCGGTCCGGCGTATCGCCGCACCGGACATCTCGGCGCGCAAGGGCGACGTGCCGATCGTATGTCTGACCGCCTACAGCGCACCCATGGCCGAGCTGCTGGACGAGCACTGTGACCTGCTGCTGGTGGGGGACAGCCTGGGCATGGTTGTCCATGGCTTGCCGAACACCATCGGTGTGACGCTTGAGATGATGATCCTTCATGGTCAGGCCGTCATGCGGGGTTCGAGCCGTGCGATGGTGGTCGTCGACATGCCCTTCGGGTCCTACGAAGGTGCGCCCGAGTCCGCCTATGACAATGCCGCCCGTGTCATGAAGGAAACCGGGGCCGGCGCGGTGAAGGTCGAGGCCGGCGCTGCCGTTGTGGACACCATCGCCTACCTGGTGGAGCGCGGTATCCCGGTGATGGGTCATGTGGGCCTGCGCCCGCAGGCCGTCATGACGGACGGCGGATTTCGCGCCAAGGGTCGGTGCCAGTCAGAGCGCGAGAGCATATTGTCGACGGCCCGGGCGACGGCGGACGCGGGCGCCTTCGCCATTGTCGTGGAAGGCGTAGCCGAACAGCTTGCCCGCGACATCACCGAGGCTGTGGCCGTGCCCACAATCGGTATCGGAGCTTCGGTGGGCTGCGATGGGCAAATTCTGGTGACCGACGACATGCTGGGGATGTTCGACTGGACGCCGCGTTTCGTCCGCCGCTACGCCGATCTGCGTGGGGAGATTGATCGCGCGGTGGCAGCGTTCAGCGACGATGTTCGTCAGCGCCGCTTCCCCGGAACCGCAGAGATATACTTTGCCAAGGCCGGTCAGGCTTGAGGCGGGCGGCTGACCGCTATAGGTTCCGCGCCTCGTTCAGAGACAGTCGTCTGCGGAGCCCCCTTAAGTGACGGATCTATTCGAAGAGGTCGAGGAGCAGCTACGCACCGACCGCTACAAGCAGTTCGCCCGCAAGGTGATGCCGTGGTTCATCGGCGGTGCGGCTGCGCTGTTGTTGGCGACCCTGGGCTACTGGGGCTACGACACCTACCGCACCGGACAGGTCAGCAAGGCGGCCGATCAGTATGCGGCGGCAATCGAGGCGTTTACCGCCAACGATCGCGAAAAAGCCCGCCAGCTCTGGACTGAAGTCTCCAAGGCGCAGTCCGGCGCGTACAAATCCCTCTCGCTGATGCATCTGGCGGCTTACGCGCTCGAGCAGAAGAAGACTGACGAGGCCGTCAAACTCTACGATGACGCCGCCAAGGTCGCGACGGATCCGCTGGTTGGGGATGCAGCCCGCCTCAAATCCGCCTTCGCCTTGCTCGACACGGCGTCGCTCAAGGATATGGAGGCGCGCTTGAAGCCGTTGATGGAAGAGGGCCACCCCTATCGGGTCCAGGCCCGGGAGGCTCTGGCGTTCGCAAAACTCAACGCGGGCGATCTGACCGGCGCGCGGGGCGATTTTGTAGTCCTCTCACAGCTGCTGGATGCGCCCCAGGGCGCCCAGGCGCGCGCACAGGCGGCGATTGGCCTGATCGACTCGGGTTCGGCCAAGGCCGTTCCGGCCGTTGTGAAAGAAGCGGCGATCCTGCCGCCGCCTGGCCTGATGGATCCGTCGGCTCTGCTCGGCGCCGTTCCGCAGGCCGCACAGCCGCAGCCCGCGCCGCAATGATGAACCGCCCGACACTCCTTGCTGCCTTGCTGGTAGCGGCCCTCGGCGTGAGCAGTTGCGCCACCCTCAATCGCCTGAACCCCTTCGACAGGGAGGATGACGGTCCTGCGGAGCTGGCCGGTGAAGGCCAGCGCATTTCGATCATTCCGCCAGATCAGATTCTCGAGGCGGCGCCCGCTCTGAAGGGTGTCGATTTTGCCTTGCCTCCGGTCGAGAAACTCGCCGCCTGGCCGGTCCCGGGCGGTACGGTCGAGCAGGTCACCGGCAATGTCGATGCGGCCCCGGACCTGTCGGTCGCATGGCGCAAGAGCTTCGGCCTTGGAACCAAGCGTGGCCGCTGTGTCACCGCGCCGCCGGTGGGGGCTGATGGCAAGATATTCCTGATGGATGCCGAGGGCCGGGTGGCCGCCATGGATGCCCGCAGCGGTGCCCAGCTGTGGCGGACATCGACCGACCCCGGCGACAACAAGCGTGATCGCCTGGGCTTCGGCGGCGGTGTCGCTTACGCTGACGGAAAGCTCTACGTCTCCTCCGGCTATCGTGAAGTCCTGCAGATGGACGCCCAATCCGGCGCGATAGGCTGGCGTGCCCGCACAGGTGAAGCCATTCACGACGATTTCTGGCGGCCGGGTATTCGCGGTAGCGATCGACAACACACTACACACCTTTGATATGGCCACAGGCGCGCCGGGCTGGACCTATCAGGCGCTGTCTGAATCGGCGCGGATCCTTTCCGCGTCCAGCCCTGCGATTTCGGGCGACACGATTGTCGCGGCCTTCGGTTCTGGCGAACTGGTGGCCTTGCGCACCGCCAACGGCAACGATCTCTGGACCGAGGCGCTCTCACGCGCCAGCCGCACCAGCGCCTTGTCGGAGATCCGCGACATCCCGGGTCGCCCCGCGATCTATCAGGGCGACGTTT
>NZ_JBILRO010000064.1:0-14266 GCF_044372605.1 Phenylobacterium sp. | reverse complement strand
GCGTCACCGTCCAGGGCGATACCAATGTCAGCACGAAACTCCCGGACCGCCTGGACCATCGCGGCAGGATGAGTGGATCCACAATCGGCGTTGATATTGGTGCCGTTGGGATCGACGCCCACCTTGATCACGTCCGCGCCCAGTTCATAGAGCACGACCGGCGCCACCTTGTAGGCCGCGCCGTTGGCGCAATCGATCACGACACGCAGACCAGAGAGGCTGAGGCGCCTAGGAAAGGTGGCCTTGGCGATTTCCACATAGCGCGCCTGCGAATCGTCAACCCGGGCCACGCGACCCAGAGCGGTTGGCGGCGCCAGTCCCTCGGCCAGCCCTTGATCCATAAGGGCTTCGATCTGCAGCTCCTTGTCGTCGGAAAGCTTGTAGCCGTCCGGACCGAAGAGCTTGATGCCATTGTCGACATAGGCGTTGTGAGAGGCTGAAATCATGACGCCGAGATCAGCCCTCAACGAACGGGTCATCATCGCGACGCCCGGCGTTGGCATCGGACCCAGGAGCCGAACGTCCATACCCACGCTGGCGAAACCGGCGACCAGCGCCGGTTCCACCATGTAACCGGACAACCGGGTGTCCTTGCCGATCACCACAAGATGCCGCCGATCATCCTCTGACTTGAAGACCTTGCCGGCTGCCATGCCAACGCGGAGCGCGACCTCGGCGGTCATGGGATGGCTATTGGCCTGGCCGCGAATGCCGTCCGTGCCGAAATAGGTGCGATCGCTCATGGTTTGCTCGTCGGATGGGGATCTGGAAACGATCCGAAACGGAGATTTAATCGACGGTAGTCCATCGGATGCTAAAGCCGCCTTATCAGGCGCGAAACCAGTCAGGTCTCGCCCGACTATAGAGAAAGTCTCGGCCCTATGTGCGGCATTATCGGCATTGTTGGGACCTCCTCCGTACAGGACCGGCTGATCGAGAGCCTCAAGCGGCTCGAGTACCGGGGTTACGATTCGGCAGGCATTGCCGGATTCACTGGAAATGGCGTTGAGCGCCGACGCGCCGCCGGCAAACTGAAGAACCTTGAGGCGGTGCTGGCTGGTGACCCGCTGGAAGCTACTGTGGGCATCGGCCATACCCGTTGGGCCACCCACGGCCCTCCCACCGAGGGCAATGCCCACCCACACCGCGCCGGCCGTGTGACCCTGGTGCACAACGGCATCATCGAAAACTTCGGAGAACTCAAGGCCGAGCTGCAGGCTGCCGGCCACATCTTCGAGACGGATACCGACACAGAGGTGGTGGCCCACCTGCTGGATGTCGAACTTACCAACAAGTCTCCGGCAGAGGCCTTCAAGGCGACTCTCGATCGGGTACGCGGGGCTTTCGCTCTCGTCGTGATGATCGCTGGCGAGCCCGACCTGCTGATGGGAACGCGCCGAGGTCCGCCATTGATTGTGGGCTATGGACAGGGGGAGATGTTCCTCGGGTCTGACGCCCTGGCAGTTGGGCCGTTCACAAACCGGATCGCTTATCTGGAAGACGGCGACTTTGTGATCATCGACCACAAGTCCGCACGGGTATTCAATGAGGCCGGCAAGCCGGTGACGCGCGCAGTGCAAACGGTGGCCCAGTCCGCAACACTCATGGAGAAGGGCAACTATCGGCACTTCATGGAGAAGGAAATCCATGACCAGCCCGAAGGCTGCCAGCGCACGATCGCGGCCTATGTCGACACACTGACCGGCCGTACCGCCATCCCGGGCGGGATCGAGTTCGCCAAGCTGGACCGGATCCAGATCGTTGGATGCGGCACAGCGTACTACGCAGGTCTGCTTGGCAAGTACCTTATCGAGCGGCTGGCCGGCCTGCCGGTCGACGTGGAGGTGGCCTCGGAGTTCCGCTATCGGGAACCGGCGCTGAACGCGGGCTCTTTGGTCATTGCGATGTCGCAGTCTGGCGAGACAGCCGATACCCTGGCGGCCCTACGCTATTGCCAGGCCAAGGGCATGAGAAGCGCCGCGGTGGTCAATGCGGTGGGATCCACCATGGCCCGCGAGGTCGACGTGGTGTGGCCAATCCACTGCGGAGTCGAGATCGGGGTCGCTTCGACCAAGGCCTTCACCGCGCAGGTCAGCGTGCTGACCGCTCTGGCGGTGGCCGCGGCCCGGGCCCGCGGGCGGATCGATGCGACCGAGGAGCAGCGGTTGGTCCAGGTCATGCTGGAGGCGCCGCGCCTGATGGCGGAGGCCGCCTTGACCGAGGATGCGATCCGTAAGCTGGCTCCCGAACTGGCGCGCGCTCGGGATGTTCTGTACCTGGGCCGGGGGCCAATGTTCCCATTGGCGCTGGAGGGGGCGCTAAAACTCAAGGAAATCAGTTATATACATGCAGAAGGTTATGCGGCTGGCGAGCTGAAACACGGACCCATCGCCCTGATCGACGAGGCGACGCCTACCATCGTTATCGCCCCCAGCGATCCTCTGATGGAAAAGACCCTGGCCAACATGAGCGAGGTGGCTGCGCGAGGTGGCCCGATCATCCTGATCACGGACGCCGAGGGGGCGAAACATGCCTCGCCGGATATGAAGGTCATAGTCGGACCCGCCTGCGACCCCTTCATCGCACCGCTGGTCTATTCGCCGCCGATCCAGCTGTTGGCCTACTACGTGGCGGTTCATAAAGGCGCCGATGTGGATCAGCCCCGAAATCTTGCGAAATCCGTCACGGTCGAATAGCCGATCGCCAAAAGAAAACGGCCGCACCTGAGGCGCGGCCGTTCCCGGATTTTGTTCGAAACTGGACCGCTTACTTTGCGGCGGGCGCCTCGGCAGGCGCAGCAGCGTCGGCGGCCGGAGCGGCAGCGGCGTCCGCAGCAGGCACAGCAGCAGCATCTGCCGGAGGCGTAGCGGCCATGGCGTCAGCAGCCGGAGCAGCGGCTTCAGCGGCCGGGGCTTCGGCGGCCGGGGCTTCTTCTTTCTTTGCGCAGGCAGCCAGGCTCAAGGCCATGACGCCGACAGCGGCAACGGTAGCAATACGAAGCTTCATTTGAGTTGGCTCCCCTTGGGGCGAATCCCCGGGAACACACAACCCTACACAGGCTGCTGTGATCTCAAAATCGTGATCACGGCCAAGCTGTCAAAAAGTGTGGGCTAGATGCCGCGCAGCACTTTAGGCAAAAGCGCCGGAGTTCGGCGCAGAAGGGATAGAAACATCATGGGCGCACGTGTTCGCAAAGCCGTCTTGCCGGTGGCCGGGCTAGGGACCCGGGTGCTTCCGGGCGCCAAAACTACCCCCAAGAACCTGTTGAATGTCGTCGACCGGCCGATCCTGTCCTATGTGGTTGAGGAAGCCCGGGCCGCCGGAATCGAACACTTTGTCTTCATCGTCGGACGCGGCCAGGGCGCTATCGAGGACTACTTCGATGCGAACCCGGAGATCGAGGGCATCCTTGAGGCCAAAGGCAAGCTGGATATCCTTGCGGACGTCCGCCGTGACCTTCCACAGCCGGGCCAGATGAGTTTCATCCGCCAGATGGCGCCCCTGGGGCTCGGGCATGCGGTCTGGTGCGCCCGCGACGTGATCGGCGACGAGCCCTTCGCCGTGATGTTGCCGGATATGCTGATGATGGCCCGCACTGCGGCCCTGGCGCAGGCAGTGAGCGCTTATGAACAGGTCGGCGGCAACATCGTGGTGGTCGAACCCGCCCCGGCGGGCGAAGCCCACAAGTACGGCATCGTCGCGCTGGAAGGGCAGGAAGGTCGTTTGAATCGCATGACCGGCATGGTCGAGAAGCCCGCGCCTGGGACGGAGCCTTCCAACCTCTTCATCTCGGGCCGCTACGTCCTCCAGCCGGAGATCTTCCAGATCCTGGAGTCCCAGGATCGCGGCGCGGGCGGGGAGATCCAGCTCACCGACGGCATGTTCAATCTGATGAAGACACAGGATTTCCACGCGCTGGAGTACGAAGGAACCACCTACGACTGCGGCGACAAACTTGGGCTCCTGCGGGCGAACGTCGCCTTCGCGTTGGCGCGGCCGGAACTGGCTGATGCGGCCCGGCAGGCGATCCGGGAGCTGCTTTAGCCCTTGCGCCTGTTTGTGTTCGGCTATGGATTCTCGGGTCGGGCTGCGGCGAAGCGCCTCGCCGCCTCTGGATGGACGTTCACTGCAACCTTTCGAAACCCGGAGACCCGGGCTGAAATCGAGGCGGACGGCGGCCGTCCTCTCGACCTGACCGACACCTGCGCCGTCGAAGCCGCGGCGACCGCCGCAGATGCGATCCTGATTACGCCGCCGCCCGGACAGAAAGGCTGCCCTGGCCTGGCGGTGCTTGAACATGCTTTGGAGACGCCCGGGGCCAACTGGCTCGGCTATCTATCAACCACCGGCGTTTACGGCGATCGCAGAGGCCGCTGGGTCACGGAAGCTAGCCCATTGGCCGCCGGGTTCGCTGAAGGACAGCGCCGCGTAGCGGCAGAGCAGCGCTGGCTGGAGCTCGGCGATCGCTCGGGGCGCGCCGTAACGATCTTCCGCCTGCCCGGCATCTATGGCGCGGGGCGTTCGACACTTGATCGTGTCAGGGAGGGTCGTGCCCGCCGGATCATCGCTCCGGATCAGATCTTCTCCCGCATTCACGTCGACGACCTCGCAGCCGGGATCAGCGCCTCCATTGCCCGGCCTCGCCCCGGAGGCATCTACAATCTTTGTGATGACGAGCCGGCGCCGAATAGCGACGTAGTGGTCTATGCGGCGGGCCTGTTGGGTCTGGAGCCGCCGCCACCGATCATGCTCGAAGACGCCAATCTCGCGCCTGTCGCACGGCGCTTCTATGCGGAAAGCAAGCGCGTCTCAAACGCCCGGGCGAAGGCCGAACTCGGGTGGCGGCCCGACTATCCGACCTACCGCGAGGGCCTGACCGCGATCCTTCAGGCGGGTGGCTGAAGGCATTCCTCCAGTGTGGTCAGCAGGCGTTCAATGTCCTGCGGTCGCGACAGGCGGTGATCGCCGTCCCGGATAAGAGAGAACACGACGTCCGACCCGGCCAGACTCTCTGCCAGTTCCAGCGCGTGGTGCCACGGCACATCCGGGTCCAGGCCGCCTTGAAGGATGCGGACCGGGACACTGATCGGGACTGGCGCGCCATCCAGGATCGACCAGCGCGCACCGTCTTCCAGCAAAGCCCGACTGATCGGATAGGGATCGCCGTACTGTGACGGCCTCATCCAGACACCGTCGGCATCCAGCGCCGCCCGACCATCTTCCGGGATATCCCGGGACATGAGCCTTTCGGTAAAGTCCGCCGCCGGCGCGATCAGCACCAGGGCCCTGACACGCTCCGGCCTGGCGATGGCCGCCAGACAAGCAATCCATCCGCCCATGGACGAGCCCACCAGCACAAGGTCTCCGGTGGTGAGATCATCCAGCATGGCCAGCGCATCATCGCGCCAACGACTGATGGTTCCATCTACGAAGGCGCCGGACGACTCCCCGTGCCCGAAGTAGTCGAACCGCAGAAACGCCCGGCCACCCGCCGCCGCCCAGTCAGCCAATGCCTGCGCCTTGGTTCCACTCATCTCTGACCGAAACCCGCCCATCCAGACCACCGTGGGGCCGAATCCCGCTACGCGTCGCCAGGCCAGTCGCTGCCCGTCCGGACGTTCCAGAAATCCACTGACCTCGCTCATCCAGCCCCCTTAGCAGAACCGGGCAACTCGGTTTAGAGAGAGGCCGTGTCGTTACCCCCTGATTTCACACTGCTGCAGGTTGTCCCCGAGCTTGAAACCGGCGGTGCCGAGCAAAGCACCATCGACGTAGCTCACGCTGTGGTCCGCGCCGGCGGAACCGCGCTGGTCGCTACGCGGGGCGGGCGCATGACAGCGCGGCTGGAGGCCGATGGCGGCCGCCTGGCGCAGATGCCGGTCCACACAAAGAACCCGCTCACCATGCTTGGTAACGCCGCGCGGCTGGTGGCGCTGATCCGTCAGGAAAACGTCTCGATCGTGCACGCGCGAAGTCGCGCCCCGGCGTTTTCGGCTCTGTGGGCGGCTCATGTAACGCGCACGCCCTTCGTCGCCACCTACCATGGGGTCTACAAGTCGCAATCCGGGCTGAAGCGCTGGTACAATGGCGTCATGACCCGCGGCGACCTGGTGATCGCAAACTCCGACTACACCCGTGACCATGTTCTGGCCGAACATCAGGTGGCTCCAGAGAAACTCGTGACAATCCCGCGCGGGGTGGATCTGGAACGGTTCGACCCGGCTCGTGTCGGTCCGGACCGGATCGCGGCCCTGCGGCAAGCCTGGGCGCTTCCGGATGATGGCCGTACGCTGATCCTGCTGGCCGGGCGGCTGACGCGGATCAAGGGACACCTGTCCATCGTTGAGGCGGCGAGGCGACTGGCGGCGCAGGGCCGGAACGATTTCCGCATTGTGTTCGCTGGCGACGACCAGGGTCGGACCGGCTACGCGGCCGAGGTGCTGACAGCGATTGGCGCAGCCTCTCTGCAGGACACTGTCCGGGTGGTCGGCCATTGCGACGACATGCCGGCCGCTTACCTGCTGGCCGATCTGGCCATCCTGCCCACCACGGTCCCAGAATCGTTCGGCCGCGCCGCCGTGGAACCGCAGGTGATGGGCCGGACCGTCATCGCGTCCGCCCACGGGGGCGTCACCGAAACCATTCTTGACGGCAAGACCGGCTGGCTGGCGCCCGTCGATAACCCTGAGGCGTGGGCGGCGGCGATCGGGCGGGCCATTGACGTGGGGCCGGTCGGACGCCGCGAGATGGGAGAGCGGGGGCGCAGTCGCGCGCGCCAGCTCTACTCGGCCGAGGCCATGTGCGCCGCCACACTTGCCACCTACGTGCGCGTTCTCGAGGCCCGCGCCTGATGGCCCGCAGCATCGAACGCATCCTGGTGATCAAGCTCTCGGCCCTGGGCGACTTCGTCCTGGCGCTGGCGGCCATGAAGAAAATCCGACAGGCCCACGCCAAGGCCCATATCACCCTTCTGACCACACCACCCTTCGAGGCGCTGGCGAAAACCTGTCCCTCTTTCAACGCCGTGGACACCGGCGGTCGCCCGGCGGGGCTGTCGGCATGGCTTTCGCTACGCTCCCGGATCAGGGCGGCGAACTACACGCGCGTCTACGACCTGCAGACATCATCAGCCTCCAACCGGATCTTCCAGATACTGCGGCCCTCCCCGCCTCCATGGTCAGGCATCGCATTCGGCTGCGCCCTGCCCCATGGAAATCCACTCCGCAACGGCATGCACACCCTGGAGCGCCAGGCAGACCAACTGAAGTATGCCGGCATCTGGGACGATGCCCCGACAGAACCGGGAATGGCCCCCACGCCCGATCTGTCATGGATCCTGCAGGCTGCAGCGGCGGAACGCCCCAGGTCAGGCGGCAATCGTCCGCGTCCTTATGTGATGTTCGTACCCGGCGGCGCCTCGCATCGTCTCGACAAGAGATGGCCGGTAGAGCATTACGCCGAGCTGGCCCGCATTCTCTATTCGCGGGGGTTCGACATCGTGATCATCGGCGGGCCCCAGGAGGCCGAGTTGGCCCATACGATCCAGAGGACAACCCCCCGGGCCCGAGATCTTACCGGACGGACCGACTTTGCGAGCGTGGCGCGGCTTGGCGCAAATGCGGCGCTCGCCGTGGGCAACGATACAGGGCCCCTGCATCTGGCAGCCGCCGCCGGCGCACCTACGATTGTGCTGTTTTCCAGGGCATCCGACCCGGCCCTTTCCGCACCGCGGGGGCGGGTGGCGATCCTCAGAGCCGACAATCTGGCCGACCTGCCTGTGGCACAGGTGGCGCAAGCGGCAAACTCTTTGGCCCCCTCATCGTCCGCAATGCCTTGATACGAAGGCGCCCCTTCGTCATATACTGGTGGCACGACCGGATCGCCGCGCGCGACCCGGCGTTTTTTGCGTTTTAACAGTCCCGGAGACCTGCCTATTCGCCGTCCCATGCAAACGCCGCCCGTTAAAGACGGACCGCGTATGAACGAAGACATCCGCGTCCCCCGTGTCCTGCTCATTGACCAGCACGGAGAGAAGCAAGGGGTCATGCCCACATCCGCAGCCATCGAGGCTGCCGAAGAAGCGGGCCTGGATCTCGTGGAGATCGTTCCCAACGCCGATCCGCCCGTCTGCAAGATCCTGGACTATGGCAAGTTCAAGTTCCAGGAGCAGAAGAAGAAGAACGAGGCGCGCAAGAAGCAGAAGGTCGTCGAACTCAAGGAGATCAAGCTCCGCCCGAACATCGACGTTCACGACTACGAAGTGAAGCAGCGCTCAATGCACCGCTTTTTCGAAGAAGGCGACAAGGTGAAAATCACCCTTCGCTTCCGCGGGCGCGAGCTGGCTCACCCGGAGCTGGGCATGAAGCTGCTCCAGAAGGTAAAGGCGGACTTCGAACCAATCGCCAAGGTGGAGTACGAGCCCCGTATGGAGGGCCGCCAGATGATCATGATCCTGGCGCCCAAGTAGCGCAAACAGACTGTGGACTTCGCGGTGCGGTCGCCCTTTTGGCGGCTGCTTCTGCGGTTCGGTCGGCGGCGTAGCGGCGGCGACAGGGACTCCTGCGGCTGGAGCCGACAATTCGCGCATGGCGTGCCTACTGATTGTCCGTCATGGCCGGCCGTAAGCTCGCGACTCTCTTCATCATCGGGACCACCGATGGCGGCGCGGCCATCGGTGGGGCAACGGCGGACGCCGCAAGGCGGGTGATGGACAACATCAAGCGTGCGGTGGAAGCGGGCGGCCTGACCATGGACCATCTGGCCTGGGTCCAGGTGTTCTCCAGCAACCTCGCCAACCATCAGGTCTTCAACGAGGTCTACCGGTCCTACTTCAAGGGCCCGCTGCCCGCCCGAGCCTACCTGGGCGCCGACCATCTGCTGGGTGAGGCGCGGTTCGAGGTCATGGGGATTGCGGTGGGCAAGGGGACGTAGAGCCCGACCAAGCCCCACCTTGCATTCCCCGCGCCTTTCCCGTATTCACCCGCCCCTTCGGAACCGCCTGGCCCAAAGGCATGCCAGGGCGGTTCATCAACACGACCTAGAGGACGGGGTGCTCGCATCCCGACGTGAAATGCCCAAACTGAAGACCAAGTCAGGCGTGAAGAAGCGCTTCCGGCTTACGGCGACCGGCAAGATCAAGGCCGGCGTCGCTGGCAAGCGTCACCGCCTGCTGAGCCACAACGCCAAGTACATCCGTCAGAACCGTGGCACCAAAGTGATGAGCGCGTCCGACGCGAAGATCATCAAGCTTTGGATCCCCTACGGCCTTTCCTGAGGAGCGCTGACAGATGGCACGCGTTAAGAGGGGCGTTACCGCCCACGCAAAACACAAGAAGGTTCTCGAGCAGGCCAAGGGCTTCTACGGGCGCCGCAAGAACACCATCCGCACCGCCAAGGCGGCCGTGGACAAGGCTGGCCAGTATGCCTACCGCGACCGCAAGGTCCGCAAGCGCATGTTCCGGTCGCTGTGGATCCAGCGCATCAACGCTGCGGCCCGCACCGAAGGGTTCACCTACTCGCAGTTTATTCACGGCCTTGATCAGGCCGGGATCGAAATGGACCGCAAGGTCCTCGCCGACATCGCCGGCGCCGATCCAGTCGCGTTCAAGGCCATCGCCGACAAGGTTCGCGCCGCGCTGGCTTAAGCCCTTGGGTCGTTAGACCTCGAAGGTTTCAAGAGCCCTCCGGCCGAACCGCCGGAGGGCTTTTTGCTGCGCCCTCTTCACCCCGGGAAGACGTAAAGCTAGGACAACTGTCCCATGACCGATCTCACCTCCTTGCAGGCCGACCTCACCGCCCGCATCGCCGACTCCGCCGATCTGGCAGCGCTGGAAGCTATCCGCGTGGAAGCACTGGGCAAGACTGGCTCGGTCTCCGAGCTGTTGAAGACCCTCGGCCGCCTGACGCCCGATGAGCGGCGCGTTGAAGGCCCGAAGATCAATGGCCTGCGCGACGCCGTCGCCGCCGCGATCGCCGACCGCAAGGCCGCGCTGGAAACCGCCGAACTGGATGCGCGGCTGGCCAAAGAGACGGTCGACCTCTCCCTGCCGCCCCCGCCCGAGCGTCGCGGCCGCGTGCATCCGACCATGCAGGTGATGGACGAGATGATCGCCGTCTTCGCTGAGATGGGCTTTGCGCTCGCCGAAGGCCCGGACATCGAGGACGACTTCCACAACTTCACGGCGCTGAACTTTCCCCCCAAGCACCCGGCGCGGGAGATGCACGATACCTTCTGGTTGCCTGAGGACGAGACCGGCCAGCGCAAGCTGCTGCGCACCCACACCAGCCCGGTGCAGATCCGCGCCATGCAGCAGGGCCAGAACCACAAGCTGCCCGGCTGGATTGCGTCGAGCCAGACGCCGCCGATCCGCATCATTGTGCCGGGACGGACCTATCGTTCGGATAGCGACGCCACCCACACGCCGATGTTCCACCAGATCGAGGGTCTGGTGATCGACCGTAACATCCACATGGGCCACCTCAAGTGGACCCTGGACACCTTCATCAGCCGCTTCTTCGAGACCCCGTTGGTCGAGACCCGGTTCCGCCCGCACCACTTCCCGTTCACTGAGCCCAGCGCCGAGATGGACGTGAAATGTGACCGCTCGGGCGGCGACGTGAAGATCGGCCAGGGCAGCGACTGGATGGAAATCGTCGGCTGCGGGATGGTCCATCCCAACGTGCTCACCAACTGCGGCCTCGATCCGGATGAGTGGCAGGGCTTCGCCTTCGGCTTCGGCGTCGACCGTCTGGGGATGCTGAAGTACGGCATGCCCGACCTGCGCGACATGTTCGCCGGCGATGTGCGCTGGCTGGACCACTTCGGCTTCTCGGCCTTTCAGGCGCCGAACCCGGCGACGGGGTTGTCATGACGGCTTCGCCGCAGGACTGGCGATCGCTTGAAAGCTTTGCGTTCGGCGACAGCCCCGAAATGGCCGACAGGCTGCTGGCGTTCGTGCTGAGCGGCACGAAGACAGCGACCTGCTGGTCAATCCGTGACGGCCAGCAGACCGAGGTGGGGAAGCAGATGGTGGTCAAGGACGGCGCCGGTCGGCCACGCGCGGTGCTTGAAACCTTGTCTCTGGAGCAGGTCCGGTTCAGTGACGTCAGCTGGGATTTCGCCCACGCCGAGGGTGAAGGCGACCGGGACCTTGAGGACTGGCGAGCTGGCCACCGCGGCTACTTTGCCCGCAACGGCGGCTATGACCCGGATATGATGCTCTGGTGCGAGCGTTTCCGGTTGCTCCAGATTGTCGGCGAAGGAGCCGAGCGATGACGGCTGTGGCGAAGGAACCGATCCAACTCGGGAACGGAGAGCACTGGCTGTCCCTTGCACCTGCGGCGGGCCGCCTAAACGCAGCGTTCCAGGCCCGAGGCCTCCAAGGCCGTTGGACTACGGCAGAAGTCGACCTGAAGGCGACTGGCCTTGAGCTTCTCGCCCTCCATAACACGCTGAAGGGCCAGGTCCTCCTGAGCGACAATGCCTCGTTAGGCGTCCGGTTCGAGGCTGACAGGACCGGAAATGTGGCCGCCGATGTCCACATCGAAGGCTGGCCCTTTCAGATCGAGGGTCAGATCAGACTGATGGTGGCGGTCGAACACGCCCAGCTCGCTAAACTCTCAAAATGCCTCTGCGGGGCTAACCGATGAAATTCACCCTCTCCTGGCTCAAGGAGCACCTCGACACGACCGCGACGGTCGACCAGGTCGTCACCGCCATGACTATGGCCGGCCTTGAGGTCGAGCATGTGGAAGACCCGGGCGCGAAGCTGGCCGCCTTCTCGGTGGCCCGCATCGTCGAGGCCGTGCAGCACCCCAATGCCGACAAGCTTAGGGTCTGTCAGGTTGATACGAAGGACGGCCGGCTGGAGATCGTCTGCGGCGCGCCCAACGCGCGGGCAGGCCTGACCACCATTTACGCCCCCATCGGCGCCTATGTGCCCGGCTCGGGTGTGACGCTGGAGGCGCGGCCGGTTCGCGGCGTGGTCTCCAACGGTATGCTTTGTTCGGCGAAGGAACTGGAGGTCGCCGAAGAGTCCGACGGCATCATGGAGTTGTCCGGTGATCTGGCCGTCGGCGCCCTGGCCGCCGAGGTGCTGGGCCTGGAAGCGGTGATCGACTTCGAGGTGACGCCCAACCGACCTGACTGGCTGGGCGTGCGCGGCATCGCCCGTGACCTGGCCGCCGCCGGGCTCGGAACGCTGAAGCCCGACGTCACAGCGCCGGTCGCCGGGGCATATCCCTGCCCGATCGAGATCGCCGTCGATGGAGACGCCTGTCCGGTCTTCGCCGGCCGCCTGATCAAGGGCGTGAAGAACGGCCCCTCGCCGGCCTGGCTGCAGCGGCGGCTGATCTCAGTGGGCCTGCGGCCCATCAACGCCCTGGTGGACGTGACCAACCTGATTTCCATCGACCGCGCCCGACCGCTGCATGTTTATGACGCGGCCAAATTGGAAGGTGACATTATCGAGGCCCGTCTCGGCCGGGACGGTGAACAGGTCGCCGCCCTGGACGGCAAGACCTACGCGGTTACCCCGGAGATCTGCGTCATCGCCGACGGCTCCGGCGCCATCGGCATCGGCGGCGTGATGGGCGGCGAGAGCACCGGCTGCTCCGACGCGACCACCGATGTCTTCGTCGAGAGCGCCTGGTTCGACCCGATCCGGACGGCCCAGACCGGCCGCACTACCGGCATCAACTCGGACGCCCAGTATCGCTTCGCCCGGACCGTGGACCCCGCCTCGGTGACCCCCGGGCTGGAGCTGGCCACATCACTCATCCTGGAGCTCTGCGGCGGCGTAGCTTCTGACGTAAAGATTACGGGTCACCCGCCGGCGCCGCCCATGGCGATTACCTTCGACCGGGACTTCGTGAAGAAACTCTCCGGCCTCGACGTCGACGCCGCGCGGATTGATGACATTCTCACGCGCCTGGGCTTCGAAGTCGACAGTCACAGCGTAACCCCGCCATCCTGGCGCCGCGACGTCGAAGGTCGCGCCGACCTGGTGGAAGAGATCGCCCGGATCGAAGGTTTCGACGCCCTGCCCTCCACGCCCTTGCCGCCCATCACCCGGCAGCCTGGCGGCGCCCTGACCGTCCGCCAGGTCCGCATGCGCAACGCCCGCCGGGCCCTGGCCGCCCGCGGCTATGCCGAGACGGTGAGCTGGAGCTTCATGCGCCGCGAATGGGCCGAGCTGTTCGGCGGCGGCGATGCGAGACTGGTGCTGTCCAACCCCATCGCGTCGGACCTGGACACCATGCGGCCCTCGACGCTGGGCAATCTGATCGATGCTGCGGCCCGCAACGCCCGCAAGGGCTTTGCCGATGCAGCCCTGTTCGAAGTCGGTCCCAACTTCCGGGGCGACGAGCCGGGCGACCAGTGGACGGCGGTCACCGCCCTGATCGCTCCGCACGCACCCAAGCACTGGGCGAAGACGTCGGGCGATCCGCTGTTCGACCTGAAAGGCGATCTGCTGGCGCTGCTGGATGAACTGGGCGCGCCAGGCCTGCAGGTGGTGCAGGGCCAGAACGCGGGCTGGTGGCACCCTGGCCGCTCAGCCCGGCTGCAGCTGGGCCCCAAGGTGGTGATCGCAGAGTTCGGTGAACTGCACCCTCGCGTGCTCAAGGCGCTGGCCGCCGAGGGGCCCATGCTGGCCTTCGAGATCAACCTGGACGCCATCCCCGAACCCAAGCGCCGGGGTGTGAAGACCAAGGCGGCGCTGGACCTGTCCACCTTGATGCCGCTTCGGCGCGACTTCGCGTTCCTGGTGGGCGCAGGGACACCGGCCGGCGACCTGATCCGACCGATCCTGGGCGCCGACAAGGCGTTGATCGCAGAGGCGCGAGTGTTCGACGTCTATCAGGGCCAGGGCGTGCCAGAGGGCATGAAATCCGTGGCCGTAGAGGTGGTGGTGCAGCCGCGGGAGAAGACCCTGACTGACGCCGAGATCGAAGGCCTCTCCGGCCGGATCGTCGCGGCGGCGGACAAGGCGGTCGGGGCGAAACTGCGGGGATAGGCGGCGACGACTTGCGCCGTCCGACGGAGCCGGTATCAACTTCTCTGATGAACGAACCCACAGTCGTCCCTCGCGCGCCCAAGCGAAAACCGGCCGCCGAGCGCTATCTGGAACTGTGGCTGTTCCGGTCGCGCTGGCTGATGGCGCCCTTCTACGTGGGGCTGGTCTTCGCACTCGCCGCGCTGTTCTTCGTGTTTGTGCAGGCGGCGATCAAGGACCTCTCGCACCTGGGCTCCATGTCGCCCGAGGAA
>NZ_JBILRO010000063.1:0-14294 GCF_044372605.1 Phenylobacterium sp. | reverse complement strand
CCAACACCGGGCGCTGGGTGATCCGGCGCAAGGCCGAGGTTGTGGCTGCCGTCCGCGGGGGGCTGATCTCGCTTGAAGAAGCGCTGGAACGCTACTCCCTGACCAGTGATGAGTTCGTTTCCTGGCAGCGCTCGATTGAGCGCCATGGCCTGGCCGGACTGAGAACGACCCGCCTGCAACAATACCGCTGAGCCGTCCTTCCCGACCAAAGGCTCGCAGCAGAGACCGGCCGCGCTTCACCCCTGAGCGCGGCCGGTTGTCGTTTCAGGGCAACTTCCGCACCAGCACCAGGATCCGCTCCCGGTCGCCCGCCCGGCGCTCTACCAGCAGACGTGCGACCTGGGCGTCATCGTGAAACGCATAGCCCTTGATGGCGTCGAGAATGGCCTTGGCCAGGTTGTCCAGGTCAAGCCAGGGTGGATCGCCCACATATTCCATGGCGATCTCCACCGCGTAGTCGCCCCACGCGGGTCGCGATCCGCGCCAGGCCTTTCGAAAGAACTCATAGATCAGGGGCTTGTAGTACTTGCCCTGGGTGGTCAGCCCATCGACGGACAGTTCAAGCACGCCCTCGGTCTCCCGGGCGCGCACCTTTCCATGCTGGATCCAGCCATCGTCCATCCTGCGCTCATAGCGTTCCAGCGCCTTGCAGTCTCCCCGCATGGCGGTAAACCCTTGAACGCCTGCAATCCTGGGGACTGATCGATGAGCGCAACCCGTACAGAAACCGACACCTTCGGCCCCATCGAGGTGGCCAGTGACGTCTACTGGGGCGCCCAGACCCAGCGCTCGATCGGTAATTTCAAGATCGGCTGGGAGAAACAGCCCAAACCTGTGGTCAAGGCCCTTGGCGTCGTCAAACGCGCCGCGGCCGAGGCCAATATGGAGCTTGGCCGGCTTGACCCAGAGATCTGCAAGTACATCGTGCTGGCTGCCCAGGAGGTCATCGACGGGAAGCTGGATGACCATTTTCCGTTGGTGGTGTGGCAGACCGGTTCCGGCACCCAATCCAACATGAACGCCAATGAGGTGATCTCCAACCGCGCCATCGAGATGATGGGCGGCGTCATGGGCTCCAAAAAGCCGGTGCACCCCAACGATCACGTCAACATGAGCCAGTCGTCCAACGACACCTATCCCACCGCCATGCACATCGCCTCGGCAGTCGAGGTCGCCCAGTCGGTGATCCCGGCGCTGGAGCACCTGCATGGCGCGCTGAAGGCGAAGTCGGAAGCGTTCGCCCACATCATCAAGATCGGCCGCACTCATACGCAGGACGCCACGCCGCTGACGCTGGGCCAGGAGTTTGGCGGCTATGCGCACCAGGTCGCCATGTCGAGGCGCCGTGTGGAGGAGACCCTCTACGGCCTGTACGAACTGGCGCAGGGCGGCACCGCCGTGGGCACTGGCTTGAACGCCCCCGTAGGTTTCGCCGAGCTGGTGGCCGCCAAGATCGCCGGGATCACCGGCCTGCCCTTCGTGACCGCGCCCAACAAGTTCGAGGCTCTGGCCGCGCATGACGCCATGGTGTTCAGCCACGGCGCGCTGACGGCGACCGCCGGCGCCCTATTCAAGATCGCCAATGACCTGCGGTTCCTGGGGAGCGGACCCCGCGCCGGCCTGGGCGAACTGGCTCTGCCCGAGAACGAGCCTGGCTCTTCAATCATGCCCGGTAAGGTCAACCCCACCCAGGCCGAGGCGCTGACCATGGTTTGCGCCCACGTCATGGGCAACCAGACGGCGATCGCGTTCGCAGGCTCCCAGGGCCATTTCGAACTGAACGTGTTCAACCCGGTGATGGCCTACAATTTCCTGCAGTCCTGCCGCCTGCTGGCGGACGCCTCGATCTCGTTCACTGACAACATGGTGGTTGGCACCGAGGCCCGCGAGGACAATATCAAGGCTAACCTCGAGCGGTCGCTGATGCTGGTGACGGCGCTGAACAGCAAGCTGGGCTACGACAACTGCGCCAAGATCGCCAAGGCGGCCCACAAGAACGGCACGACATTGCGCGAGGAGGCTGTTGGGGGTGGCTATCTCACCGACGCCGAGTTCGACGAATATGTGCGGCCCGAGAAGATGATTTCGCCGGGGTGATGCAACTCGTCCGGATCCAGGACGACCTTCCGGCGGATTTCACCCGGCTGCGCGCGGCGGCCGACGCCGAGGGTTTCCATGCGCTCGCGCGGCTGGAGGCCGAGTGGGCGGAGGATCGCGAGGCCTTCGTTTGCTTGCTGGCGGCGATGCAGGGCGATCGCCTGGCCGCGATCGGCGGACTGACCCCGGAACCGGAACCCCAGGGCAAGGCTGCAATGCGCGTGCGCCGGCTCTACGTCGATCCCGCGGCCCGCCGGTCAGGCGTCGGCCGCACGCTCGTGAACGCGCTGCTGCAGGAAGCGCTGGACAGCGTCTCGCTCGTCACGATCAACGCCCGCGATACGCTGGCGCCGGCGTTCTGGGCCGCGTTGGGTTTTGATCGGATCGACAACCGGCCCTGGAGCCATCAGTTCATGGCCCATTGACCCCGGCACCGAACCGGCGCGTGAAGGTTCATGGCCAAGGAAACCGTCTACATCGTCCAGTCTTACAAGGCCGGGCGCGGCAAGTCGCTGAAGGCGGAGCAGCAGGTCGGCTGCAAGACCGCCGAGGAGGCGCGCCGCAAGGCCGAGCGGCTGGGGCCCCTGCGCCCCGCCGTGGTCGCCTTCTCCGCCACCGCCGACACCGAGTTGGGCGACTATGACGAGAACCCGGTGATCCTGTTCCGCTCCGGGCCGCTGCCGCACCCGTTTGCCGACTAGGAGCCTGTCCGGTTCAGATGGAATCATCTGAACCGGATAAACAGGCTCGTTTTCATATGTTTAGAGCACGACGGGCGCTTGAACCGGTATCCACTTCAAGCTGTCGTGCCCTAGGCCCGGCGCATGACCGCGAAATCGGCCAGGTCCTGCATCGCCGGCCGCCAGGCATTGGGGCCGAAATCCGCGATCGCCGCCTTGGCGCTCTCGGCATAGCGCACCGCCAGCGCCAGGGTTTCGTCGAGCGCCCGGGTCTCGCGCATCAACTCGCAGGCGCGCTCCAGATCGCCGTCCACCTGTTCGCGTCGGTCGATGGTGCGCACCCAGAAGTCGCGCTCGCTTGATGCCGTGCGCGACATGGCCAGCAAAAGCGGCAGGGTGACCTTGCCTTCCCGGAAATCGTCCCCCGGGTTCTTGCCGAGGGTCTTGGCCTCGCCGGAATAGTCGAGGGCGTCGTCGATCAGCTGGAAAGCCAGTCCCAGATCCTGACCGAACTTTCGCAAGGCGCGGCAGTGATCCACAGGAGCCCCGGCCGACACAGCGCCGGCTTCGGCGGCGGCGGCGAACAACTCGGCAGTCTTGGCCTTGATGATCTCCAGATAGACCTCCTGGCTGAGGTCGAGATCATGGCTGCGGGTCAACTGCAGCACCTCGCCCTCGGAGATCACGCGGCTGGCGCGCGCCAGGATCTCCAGCGCCGACATCGAACCGGCGTCCACCATCAACTCAAAGGCGCGGGCGAAGAGGAAATCTCCCACCAGCACGCTGGCCGGCGCGCCCCAGATCAGGTGCGCGGCCACGCGGCCCCGACGCAACTGCGAGGAATCGACGACGTCATCGTGCAGCAGGGTGGCGGTGTGGATGAACTCGACGGCGGCGGCCAGTTTAAGGCACCCATCGTCCCGCGCGCCGCACAGCCGGGCCGCTGCGATGGTCAGCAGCGGTCGAAGCCGCTTGGCGGATCCCGCGATCAGGTGGTCAGCCAGCGCCGGGATCACCGGGACGGGACTGTCCATGTGCAGGCGGATCAGCCCGTCAACGGCGCGCATGTCCTGGCCCGCGAGCTTGAGCAGCAGGTCCAGCGAGGGCGGTGCGGCAATGGCCTGGGCGGCTTCCAAGCAAGGTTTCCTGTTTCGACCCGACCGCCTGCCCCCAAAGCCGCCGTTTGGCGGGACAATGCGGACGCGATAGGGCACGGTCAATATCCGAAGGCTTTACGCCTCTCCCCCGCTGACTCCAAGGCTTGCCGTTATGGATGCCATCACCAATGATCACCTGCTGGACGGTCGCGTTCAGTTGCGCCAGCCCGTTCGCGGCTATCGCGCCGGGCTGGATGCCGCCTTGCTGGCAGCAGGCTGCGACGCCAGGCCGGGCCAGCGGGTGCTGGAGGCCGGTTGCGGGGCGGGCGGCGCCCTGCTTGCTGCGGCTTCGCGGTGTCCGGAGGTTCGGTTCACCGGCGTCGAACGCGACCCTGACGCCCTGGCGCTGGCGAAGGAGAACATCGTACTGAACGGGTTTCAGGACCGCGTTGAGGCGATCGAAGGCGATGTCGCCGTCCGCTTCTCGGCCCTGGGTATCGAACCGTTTGACGCCGCCATGACCAACCCGCCGTTCTTTGACGACAGTGGCGCGCTGCGGGGCCCTTCGCCAGAAAAGCGCGCCGCCTGGATGGCTGATGACGGATTGGCGGCGTGGATAGGTTTCATGTCCAAAGGGGTTCGCGAGGGCGGCAGCCTGACCCTGATCCACCGCGCCGATCGTCTGGCCGACATCCTGGCGCTGCTGGGCGAGAAGTGCGGCGGGGTCCAGATCCTGCCTATCCACCCGTTCGCGGATGAACCGGCCAAACGGGTGCTGGTGCGCGCCATCAAGACCGGAAAGGCGCCGACGAGGTTGCTGCCAGGCCTCGTACTGCACGATCAAAATGGCGACAAACACCGGCCGGAGGTCGAGGCGATCCTGCGCGGTGAGGCGTCGATCAACTGGCACTGAGCGACCGTGACCCCGACCTTGACGCAACGAGCGCCACCCGCCAAGGTCGGCCATAGTTCCTGATGAACGCCGCAGCAGAGGAGGATGTTTCATGTCGCCCATTGCGCCCGCAGCCCCTCGCTGCGTCACGGCTTTTGCCGCGTAGGCAAGAGATCACGTCAAACCGGGATCTCCGCCGTCGACGCCTGATCGGCTTTCGACATCAAGGACACTCCCATTGCTGACCTCCTATGGCTGGAGCGAAACGCTCCGGAAAGACTTTGCTATCCACGCCGCCCAGGGCCTCGTGCCCGGCCGGATCATCGTGCAACAACGCGGCGGCTATCGCCTGATCACCGAGCTGGGTGAGATCGACGCCCGGGCGACCGGGCCGCTGATGAAGGCCGCCACCGATATCTCGCGCCCCGCCGCCGGCGACTGGGTGGCGGTGGAAGCCCGGCCCGGGGAGACCACCGCCTTGGTCCACGCCGTGCTGCCACGCTCGACCGCCTTCATCCGCAAGGCGTCGGGCCCCCGAGCCGGCGCGCAGGTAGTAGCGGCCAATGTCGATGTGGCCTTCCTGGTCGCGTCGCTGAACGCCAACCTCAACCCGCGTCGGCTGGAACGCTATCTGGCCACCACGCACGAGAGCGGCGCCAGACCGGTGATCGTGCTGACCAAGGCCGACCTCACCGAATTCCTCGACGAGGACGTAGCCGAGATCGAAGCCATCGCCTCCGGGGCCCCGGTGCTGGCGATCTCCGCGAAGACCGGCCAGGGACTGGAAACCCTCGATGCCTGGCTGCGTCCCGGCCAAACGGCGGTGCTGCTGGGCTCGTCGGGCGCGGGCAAGTCCACCCTGCTCAACGTGCTGGCGGGCGAGGAGCGGATGGCCACGCGGGAAGTGCGCGCCGCCGACGACCGCGGCCGCCACACCACCACCCATCGCGAGCTGGTGCTGCTACCGTCGGGGGCACTGATCCTCGACACCCCGGGCATGCGCGAACTGGGGCTTTGGGACGCCGACGAGGGGGTCTCGGCCACCTTCGCCGACATCGAGGAACTGGCCACACAATGCCGGTTCGGCGACTGCAGCCACGGCGAGGAGCCCGGCTGCGCCATCCAGGCTGCCATCGACGCCGGCGATCTGGACCCCGGGCGGCTCTACAGCTTCGAGAAGCTGCAGGCCGAGCTGGCACATGATCGCCGGAGGCAGGACCCTCTGCTGGCCCAGGAGCACAAGAAACTCTGGGCCTCGCGCGGCAACGCCGGCAAGGCGCGAATGAAGCAGAAGGGCCGGATGCCGGACGAGTAGACAGGTCAGGGGGCAGCAGCGCCCCCACCATCACTTCGTGATCCCCTCTCCGTTGTGACGGGGGGACCGGGTTCGCACCCCTCACCTCACCCCTTGATCTGCCCATCCAGGAACTTCCTGATGCCCGCGCCATAGGGCGGGCGGAGCATTTTCAGGGGGCCGATGTCCTTCTTCATCTGGGTGAAGACGGCCTTGCGGTGGCTGAATTCGCGGAAGCCGTCAGCGCCGTGATAGCTGCCCATGCCGGAGGGGCCGACGCCGCCGAAGGGAAGCTCTTCCTGGGCCACGTGCATGATCACATCATTGATCGTGACGCCGCCGGCTGTGGTGTGGGTGAGCACGCGCTCCTGCTCGGCGGCATCGGCGCCGAAGTAGTAGAGACCCAGCGGACGGTCGCGGCCGTTCACATAGGCGATGGCCTCATCAAGAGTGTTGTAGCCCTTAACCGGTAGGACGGGGCCGAAGATCTCTTCCTGCATCACCTTCATGTCGTCGGTAGGATCGAGGATCAGCGTTGGCGCGATCTTGCGATGCTCCTGCTGGGAGAGATCCTCGCTCTCGGGTTTCAGCTCGATCACCCGGGCACCCTTGGCGCGGGCGTCGTCGATGTAGCCGGTGATGCGGTCAAAGTGCCGCTGGGCGACGACGGCGGTGTAGTCTGGATTGTCCTTGATCGTCGGGAACATGGTCGAGACCGAAACGCGGGCGGCGGCGACGAACGCCTCCACCTGGTCCTGGGGCGCAAGCACATAATCGGGAGCCAGGCAGATCTGGCCGGCGTTGAGGGTCTTGCCGTTCATCACCCGGGCGGCGGCGGTGGACATGTCGGCGGAACGGCCGAGGATCACCGGGCTCTTGCCGCCGAGCTCCAGGGTGACCGGCACCAGGTTCTCGGCCGCCGCGCGCATCACGTGGCGGGCCACCGAGGTGGCGCCGGTGAAGATCAGGTGGTCGAAGGCCAGGTGCGAGAACGCCTCGCCGATCTCCGGCCCGCCGGTGACCACGGCAATCTCCTCCTCGGAGAAGGCGCCGGACAGCATGGTCTTCATCAGCTCGGAGGTGACGGGGGTGTACTCGGACGGCTTGATCATCGCCCGGTTTCCCGCAGCCAGGATTCCGGCCAGGGGCGCGAAGGTGAGGTTCACCGGGAAGTTCCACGGGCTGATCACGCCCACAACGCCCTTGGGCTGGTAGCGCACCTCGGCCTTGGCGCCGAACAGGCCGAGAATGGCAGGTGTTGGCTTGCGCTTTTCCGTGCGCATCCACTTGCGCAGATTGTCGCGAGCATGCTGCAGCGGACCGATGGAGCCGGCGATGTCGGTAAAGGCCGTCGCCTCGCGCGAGCGGGCGCCGAAGTCGGTGTTCAGCGCGTCCTCGATAGCCCGGCGGTTCTCGCGCAGCAGCCGGATGCAGCGGTCGATCCGCTCGATCCTGAGCTCCGCCGAGGCCTCGCCGTCGCGCAGGTGGGCGGCTTTCTGGCGCTCCAGGATGGCCTGCATTTCCATAGGGGGTTCTCTCTTCAGGTGCACTAAGGCCCGCTATCGCGGCAGACCAGGGCCCATCGGGGCCTGTGCGGATACTTAGGCCCAACCGATGGCGGCGCAAGACCGATCCTGCGTCGCCCCTGGACGAATGACGCCCGAAAGAGCCGCGCGCGCGCCCCTGCGCGGGGGTCGCGGGACCAAGTCGTATCACAGGAGCGCCGAGAGCGGGTGGGGCAAAGGCCGGTACCGGTTTGCCGCCCACGGCCTGCACCAGCCCGATGAGGGCGATCAGACGTTTCGAGACCGGATGGATTCGATTCGATCTCGATCTGCGCTAGGCCCTCAGGTTGACGGGCCGGGCCGGGTTTTCCCAGGCGGGCGGCGTCCAGAGCGCATCAAACTGGTCTTCGAAGCCCTCGAACCAGGGCTGGGCTTTCAGGTCATCGACCGTGCGAATAGGGCCGCCTGACATGCGGTCGAGGCTGATGGTGCCCATGGCCTGCCTGAGCAGCTTGACGATCGGGCTGTCACTCTCAACGTCTTCGCGGCTATGGCCGCTGTTCTGGTTCGGATCGTCTATGATCAAATTGTAGGACTGCTCCAGTTCAGCGCGCTTGGCGGCCCAGGCCAACGTAGATTTTTCCTCATCGCTGACGGAGTCCAGGAAGGCCATGCCAGCCTTGAAGCGTCCGACGTTGTCACTGCCAAATACGTCTACGAAACGTCCCGCGAGGCTGCTTGGACCGCTATACAGCCCCGTAGCCAGACTGAGTTGCTGATCCATGACCCACTGCGCACTGGTCTGTTCGTCCTTTGAAAACTGGCCCCCGACATTTTGCGCAACGGCATTCAGCGTGCGGCGGTCGAGACCCGCTGTCAGGGTATAGATGTCCTTACCTTCCCAGCTGTTGACATCAAACGGCTTGCCAGAAGCCTTCATGGCCTGATGTTGCGCGTCCAGACTGGCGCGTGCGGCTGAAGCCACCTCGCCGAGGCTTAGACCTTGGGAAAGGACCTGTCTGCCAGGACCTTCCACGCCATCCGACAGCATATTCGCCGACGTCCCGTCCCGCCTTGGGAAGTATTGAGCAAACCGGTTGCCGATGGTTTGAGGTGGCTGGGCAAGCACAGCCCTGGCTTCGGCGGAAAGCTCAACTGTGACGGCGCCTCTGCCTGCACCGGTCGACGGGGCGGTTTCAGGCTCCCGAGCCGTAGATCGTTGGGCCGTTGTTCCCGCCCGCAAATTGAGCGCATAGGCGGCGTCTGCGGTCGAGTTTGCGTTGATGGAAGACATAGCCATTTTCAGCGCCCCGCGCCCGCGAATCACACGCTAGGATGCACCCTGCTATCCGATGCAGTCAAGAGTAGTAGGTCACGCTCTGCGTTAACAGGACACGAGCAAGGGGTCGCCCCAGACCAGACGAGCCGGCCGGTCGGCAAATCCAGCCCCGGCAATAGGCGGGGGTCACGAGACGATTTACCGGGCCCGTCTAGTGCCAGGCGCGGGGTCGGCGACGTGAATCGCGGCCTCCCACCATGAAGGAAACCCGGGCTCTATCCCGAAATCCGGTTTCCCGCCTGCGCGAGGATGAGCCGCTCGGCGGCTCAGTTCCGGGACGTATCCACCAGGGCGTTCTTGGTGATCCAGGGCATCATGGCGCGCAAGCGCTGGCCCACTTCCTCGATCTGGTGCTCGGAGCCGCGACGGCGGGTGGCCTTGAAGGAGGGGGCGCCTACGGCGTTTTCCTGCATGAAGTCGCGCACGAAGCGGCCCGACTGGATGTCCTCCAGTACGCGCTTCATCTCGGCCTTGGTGTCGGCGGTGACGATGCGCGGGCCGGTGACGTATTCGCCGTACTCGGCGGTGTTGGAGATCGAATAGTTCATGTTGGCGATGCCGCCTTCGTAGATCAGGTCCACGATCAGCTTCACCTCGTGCAGGCACTCGAAATAGGCCATTTCCGGCGCATAGCCGGCCTCGACCAGGGTCTCGAAGCCCGCACGGATCAGTTCGACCAGGCCGCCGCAGAGTACGGCCTGCTCGCCGAACAGGTCGGTCTCGCATTCCTCGCGGAAGTTGGTCTCGATGATGCCGGAGCGGCCGCCGCCAATCGCCGACGCATAGGCCAGGCCCAGATCCATGGCGCCGCCGGTGGCGTCCTGATGGACGGCGATCAGGCAGGGCACGCCACCGCCCTTCTGGTACTCGCCGCGCACGGTGTGGCCGGGCCCCTTGGGGGCGACCATCAGCACGTCGATGCCGGCCGCCGGCTCAATCAGGTTGAAATGTACGTTCAGGCCGTGGGCGAACAGCAGAGCCGTGCCGGGCTTGATGTTGGGGGCGATCTCGGCGTTGTAGATACCGCGCTGCAGCTCGTCGGGCGCCAGCACCATCAGCACGTCGGCCCATTTGGCGGCGTCGGCCACGCTCATGACCTTCAGGCCGTCGGCTTCGACCTTCTTGGCGGTGGCCGAGCCGGGCTTCAGCGCCACAGCGACATTCTTGGCGCCGGAGTCGTGCAGGTTGAGCGCGTGGGCCCGGCCCTGGCTGCCATAGCCTACGATGGCGATCTTCTTGTCCAGGATGCGGGAAATGTCGGCGTCGCGGTCATAGTAAACGCGCATGATCGTACTCCTGGAGGATCAGAAAGGCTGGGACCCGCGCAACGGCGAGGCAGCAAAGCGGGCGCTTTCCAGCGGTTTTTTGCCCAAAGGTCAAGGGAAGGCGCGTCATGGGCGTATCCGCGCCATCGCCAGCGCGTCCACATAGGCGCCGTTTCGCCAGGCATGGTCGCGGTGCAAGCCTTCGCGTTCGAAGCCGAAACGCTGGTACAGCGCGATGGCCCGGGCGTTGTCGGCGTAGGCCGTCAGCTCCAGCCGGCGCAGGTTCAGCCAGTTGTCGGCCAGGTCGATGGCGGCGGCCAGCAGGGCCGATCCGGCGCCGCGACCGGCAAAGGCGTCATGTACGGCCATGCCGAACTGGCCCACATGGCTGCGGCGGTTGTCGAACCGTTCGAGCCCCAGGGCGCCGATCACCTTGCCGTCGATCACGGCGACGAGGCGCCGGAGGTTGGGAGAGGTTGCGGCATGGCGCTTTTCGCGCGCCTCCAGCGAGGTGAAGGGCAGTTGCAAGGTGCCGGCGTAGGCCAGCGGCTGGTTCCACGCCTCTGTCAGGTCCGGCAGATCGCCAGGTTCCAGGGCGCGGATCAGGATGTCAGGGGATTTGGGCGTCATGGTCCTCTCCTTTGCGGGATGGACGGGCGCTCTTACAAAAAAGCCCCGTCCGGATCCGGCGGGGCTTGGGGGTGGTTGCCTGCGGCTTTGCTTAGCGCACGACGTTCCGTCCCGGCCCACCGGAAGTGGTCGGCATGGTAAGTACGAGGCTGTGCGCGAACGTCCGCATGGCGCATCCATAACCTGTTAGGCGAAGCTTGGCAAAACCCCACCCATGATCGAGGTCTCTCCCGACATTACGCTCGGCGACGATGAGGTCCAGGTGCGCGCGGTCCGCGCCTCCGGGCCAGGGGGGCAGCACGTCAACAAGGTCTCGACGGCCATTGAACTGCGGTTTGATGTGCGGGGGTCGCCGTCGCTGACGCCCTACGTCCAGGCGCGGCTGGAAAAGCTGGCGGGCAGCCGCCTGACCCTTGAGGGCGTCATCGTAATGGTGGCGCAATCCCGGCGTTCGCAGGAAATGAACCGGCAGGAGGCGTTCGAGCGGCTGTTCGACCTGATCCGCAAGGCCGCCGAACCCCCGCCCCCGCCACGCAGGAAGACGCGCCCGACCTATGCCTCAAAGCTGCGGCGGATCGAGGGCAAGGTAAAGCGCGGCGGGGTCAAGGCCCTGCGGGGACGACCGGCCGGGGAGGAGTAGCGCGCGCTGCCACCCCCCTCCGGTCATCCCCGCGAAAGCGGGGACCCAGATGGCAGGCAGAGTCGTGAGCCAGTGGCCGTACGGCGCTCATCCATCCAACCATTGCGCCCTCTGATCTGGGTCCCCGCCTTCGCGGGGATGACCGGATTTTTGGTTGGCTCAGATCGTGGCGTCGAAGACTTCGGCGCCGGGGGTGTTTTTGCGGATGTTCTCGATGGCTTTCTTGGCGCCGGACTTGGAGGAATAGGCGTCGGTGGAGAAGACCACTTCGCCGTTCTGCACGAACCGCACGCGGTGTTCGCCGACCTTGTCCTTGTAGATTTCGAACCTGTGGGCCATCGCGCGTCTCCTGTTTCAGTGAGCACAACTGCACCCAGCCTCCAAGTCTACCCTTGGAGGCCGGGGGTCAACCGCTGAACGCGACAAAACTGTGACGAACGATCAATCGGTTGTGTCGTCGACCTCGGCGTCCGGGCCGTTCTTCTTGATGCTTTCGATGGCGTTCCTGGCGCCGGCCTTGGAGGCGTAGCCCTCGGTCGAGAACATCGTCTCGCTGTTATACTTGAACCGGACGCGGAACTCGCCCGCCTTGTCCTTGTAGATTTCGAACTTGTGCGCCATGGGCCACCCTGTGAAATGCTTATGAACCGAGTTGATCTTAGGCTCGTACCGCTGCTCCGGGTCAAGTGCCTCGGGGGCTCTGGCCTGCACAGGCGCATTTCGCGTATAAGGTGATCCATGTCGCGACAGCCCCTTTTCTGCATCCTGGCCCTCAGCGCCCTCACCTCGGCCTGCGCCTCGCCCAGTCTCGGCCCTCCGCCCCCGGCGCCTGCACCGGTCCAGAACGCTGCCTTCAGCGCGGCTGACTTCGCCTGGTCGCAACGGGCCGGCACAAATGTAGTGGCCGGACAGGTCAGCCATCGCCAAGGCGCCACGGCCTATACCTGCGCCGGGTCCAGCGTGGTGCTGACGCCCGAGACGCCCTGGTCACGCCGCCGTATGGCCGCGCTCTATGGGTCCACCGAACGCGCCGCCCTGCCCAGCGACGACGTGCGGGCGCGCACACCCAATGCGCCGCCCGGCGATGCGACGCCGTTTGTGAAACGCACAACCTGTGACGACGCCGACCAGTTCGCCTTTGCCGGCCTGGCCGATGGCGCCTGGTTCGCCATCACCATCGCCCGGCCTGCCGCTAACGGTCGGGGCGCCAACATGGCGCTGATGCGCCGGGTTGTGGTGCGTGGCGGCAAACGGGTCCCGCTGACGCTCTGAAGCTTCAGTGAACCTTGGCGCGTCCAATCTCCAGGCCGCCCTCGCCGCCGCGTACATCGATCACTGCGCCGTCGTCCAGATCACCGGCCAGCAGCTTGCGCGCGATGGGATCGATCAGCTCCTTCTGGATCACCCGCTTCAGCGGACGGGCGCCGTAGACCGGGTCATAGCCGCGCTCCCCCAGCCAGTGCAGCGCCGCGGCGTCCAGGGCGATCGACATGCGCCGGTCGGCCAGCAGCTTCTCGACCCTTTGCAGTTGAATGCGGACGATGTCGTCCATCTCGCTGCGGCCCAGACGCTTGAACAGGATGATCTCGTCGATCCGGTTCAGGAACTCAGGGCGGAAGTGATGGCGGACCTCTTCCATCACCAGCGGGCGGGCCTTCTCGACCTCATCGCCGTCGGCCAGGGCCGCCAGATGCGATGAGCCCAGGTTGGACGTCATGATGATCAGCACATTGCGGAAATCCACCGTCCGGCCCTGGCCATCTGTCAGGCGACCGTCGTCCAGCACCTGCAGCAGCACGTTGAACACATCCGGGTGGGCCTTCTCGACCTCGTCGAACAGCACCACCTGATAGGGCCTGCGACGCACCGCCTCGGTGAGCGCCCCGCCCTCGTCGTACCCAACATAGCCGGGAGGAGCGCCGATCATGCGACTGACCGAGTGCTTCTCCATGTATTCGCTCATGTCGAGCCGGGTGATCGCCTGCTCGTCGGCGAACATGAATTCGGCCAGCGCCTTGGTCAGCTCGGTCTTGCCCACGCCCGTGGGACCCAGGAAGAGGAACGAGCCGATCGGCCGGTTGGGGTCCTGCAGGCCGGCGCGCGCGCGGCGGACGGCGTCGGAGACGGCGGCAAGAGCCTCCTCCTGGCCCACGACACGGTCACGCAAGCCGTCTTCCATACGCAGCAGCTTTTCGCGCTCGCCCTCCAGCATCTTCTCGACCGGCACCCCGGTCCAGCGAGAGACCACGGCGGCGATCTGTTCGGCGTCGACAACCTCGGGCGTCATGGCGTCGGCGCTGTTCTCGGCGGCCTCCGCCTCGGCCAGGCGCTTTTCCAGCTGCGGGATTTCGCCATAGGCGATCTCGGAGGCGCGCTGCAGGTCGCCGCGGCGTTGCGCGCTGACGAGTTCCGCCCGCAGACGGTCCAGCGCCTCACGGCTTTGGGCGCCGGCGGAGACCTTGTCCTTTTCCGCCCGCCAGCGGCTGGTCATCTCGGCGGACTGGCCTTCCAGGTCGTTGAGCTCTTCCTCCAGCTTCTCGAGGCGCGCCTTCGAGGCCGCGTCGGGCTCCTTGGCCAGTGCCTCGCGCTCGATCTTGAGCTGCACGACCCGGCGGTCGATCTCGTCCAGTTCCTCGGGCTTGGAGTCCACCGCCATCCGCACGCGGCTGCCGGCCTCGTCCATCAGGTCGATGGCCTTGTCGGGCAGGAAGCGGTCGGTGATGTAGCGGTTGGACAGGGTGGCGGCGGCGACGATGGCGCTGTCGGTGATCCGCACCCCGTGGTGGACCTCGTACTTCTCCTTCAGGCCCCGCAGGATGGAGACCGTGTCCTCCACCGTCGGCTCGGAGACGAAG
>NZ_JBILRO010000290.1:0-3839 GCF_044372605.1 Phenylobacterium sp. | reverse complement strand
ATCAGGACCAGCCACTCGGGCTTGCCGGGCTTGTGTCGCGCGTCGTCCGCCTGCGGGTCGGGAAGGTCGCCCAACGGCGTCGCCACCGCCTTGGCGATCTCGGCCGGGGTGCGGTTGCGCACGAAGAGCGGTTTGCCGCGCCATTTCAGAACGACCTGCTGCCCAGAGGCGACCTTGCTGAGGTCGAACTCGATGGACGCGAGCGCCAGCGTATCGCCGGCCGGGTTCATCTGGTTGACCAGAGGCCAGACAATGCCGACCGCAGCGCCCGCTGCAGCCGCCACGACAGCGATGTGAATGAAGTCGCGACGGTTCGGGTCTTCCCCCGGAGCGTGCGGGTCGGGAGATTCGCCCACGACGGTGCTGGCCACCTTGAAGCTACCCTTCGATAGGGGCCCTGCGGACGAAACCGGAGGGCCTGAGACTTAGCGATTCTCGTCCGTTGGCGGGACAAGAACCGGTTCCGGAAGAGCCGGATTTAGGAACACTGTATATCAGGACCTATGCGAACGTCGTGTCCGCCTTGCCCCGATTCGTATCCCCGCGCCCCAGCGACAGCCGATGGCGGATGGCCTTAGAATGCGTTTGGCCCTTTTTCAACCGGACATTCCGCAAAACCTTGGCGCCGCGATCCGTCTGACCGCCTGTCTGGGGGTGCCTCTGGACGTGATCGAGCCCTGCGGATTCCCTCTGAGCGAGGCCGCTATCCGTCGTACGGCGATGGATTACGGGGGCATCGCCGAGGTGAAGCGCTTTCCCAGCTGGTCTGTTTTTCAAGCAAATCCAAGGGGATCCGGTCGCCTTGTGCTGTTTACGACGCGCAGCGCGCATTCCTTCCACGATTTCGCGTTCAGGCCCGACGACGTCCTGTTGTTTGGTCGCGAGAGCGCCGGCGCGCCCGATGAAGTTCATGCCGCAGCTGATGCGCAGCTTTGTATCCCCATGGCTGCCGGCGCGCGTTCATTGAACGTCGTCACCGCGGCGACGCTGGCGCTGGGCGAGGCATTGCGGCAGATCAAGGCGTTTCCCGCCATCAGCAGGTTCTAGATCCGGCATGTCCAGCCTTCCTCCCGAAATCCTTGCCCGCCGCGACCGCAGCAAGGTGTGGTTCGAAACCCTGCAGCAGCGCATCATCGCTGCGCTTGAGCGTCTGGAAGATGAGGCCTCCGGCGACCTCTACCCTGGAGCCCCTGGCCGTTTCGAGCTCCGACCCTGGACGCGGGAGACCGGCGTCGGCGGCGGTATCGGCGGTCACTTGCGCGGACGTCTGATCGAAAAGGCCGGCATCCACACGTCGGCGGCGCTGGCGAAATTCTCGCCCGAAATGGCCGCCACCATGCCGGGCGCCGACAAGGATCCGTCCTACGTCTCGGCCAGCATCAGCCTGATCATCCACCCGGTGAGTCCGCGCGTGCCGACGGTGCACATGAACACCCGCTTCCTGTCGACGGCGGAGAGCTGGTTCGGCGGCGGCGCGGACCTGACGCCCATGCTGGCGGTTCAACGCACGCAGGAGGCGCCGGAAACCGTCCTGTTCCACGCCGCCATGAAGGCCGCCTGCGACCCTTTCGATCCCGAGTGGTACGCCAAATACAAGGCCTGGTGCGACGAGTACTTCTACCTGCCCCATCGCCAGGAGATGCGCGGCATCGGCGGCATCTTCTACGACCGCCACAACTCCGGTGATTTCGACAAGGACTTCGCCTTCACCCAGGCGGTGGGCGAGGCGTTCCTGGACGTCTATCCGAAGATCGTGCGGGCCCACATGGGCGAACCGTGGACGCAGGCGGAACGCGCCGAGCAACTGGTGCGGCGCGGCCGCTATGTGGAATTCAACCTGCTCTACGACCGGGGGACCATGTTCGGGCTGAAGGCGGGGGGGAATATCGAGACGATCCTGAGCTCGATGCCGCCGATGGTGGCGTGGACGTGACGAGGACCGGCGGCGCAGCTAGGCGCGGCCGCGCTTCCACAGGATCGCTGCGAGAACAGGAGCAATAGTGACGCCGGCAATCGCCAGCAGGAACAGGAAGGCGGCAAGGCCTTCAGGGTCCATCCTTCCAAAGCGTCGGTCATGAATGATCGCCAGGAGCGACGTGAATAAGACGAGATTCAATATGGAAACACCCACCGCCGCGATCGCCGAGGCCAACCGGCTCGAACGACTTAGCGCAGAGGCGATGAAGGCCGCTGAAATTGGGCAGAAAAGTAACGCAGGCAGACCCGTCGAGTATCGATCCAGCATCAGCGCGCCGAGCAACGCCGCGATCAACAAAGCGCCTCCAATGGCTAGGCCCGAGCGTTTTGACATTCGACCTCCGCATTACTGAAATCCGTAGGATCATCAGACCATGGAGTATGCGACATGCAGCGACGACTATCTATGTTCCATGGCTCGCGTGGGACGAGAAAGTCTCCTTTTTCAGCCCAAGTCGCTGCAGAACTGATCTAGCTTGGCGAGCATCGCCCATGATATACATCTGACCGTCGTATATCATGGAGCCGCCGATGAAAGTCGCCAAGTGGGGCAACAGTCTGGCGGTGCGCCTGCCGCGCGAGTTGGTCGACACGCTCGATTTGAAGGAAGGCGACAACATCGAACTGCTGTCGCGGGACAAGCGGAGCATGGTCGTCGAGAAGACCCGAGATGCCGACCGCGACGCGTTTTTCGACTGGCTGAAGACATTGGAAGGCAGACTGCCGGCCGACTTCAAGTTCGACAGAGACGAAGCCAATTCGCGTGACTGACGCGTTCCTGGATACAAACGTCCTCATCTATCTGCTCACCGACGATCCCAAGAACGCCCGCGCCTTCGAGCTCGCCCGGAGCGATGCAGTCATCAGCGTCCAGGTGCTTAACGAGTTCACATCTGTCGCGCGGAGGAAGCACGCCTTGAGCTGGGACGATGTCGCGCGCGCTGTCGCGGGCTTTCGCGCCTATCTTCAGGTCGAACCGGTGACCGTCGATGTGCACGAGCGGGCGCTTGAGATCGCGCGCCGCCACCGGTTCAGCATCTATGACGCCTGCATAATCGCCGTAGCGGAGAAGGCTGGTTGCCGAACGCTGTATACAGAAGACATGCAGCACGGCCAGGTGATCGGCGGCGTGACGATCCGCAACCCCTTCCTCGACGCCTAGCCCCGCAGAAACGTCCCGATCCAGCGCCCCACTCGCTCCCGGTCGTCCGGGCCGGCGAAGCTGGCCACGGCCCGGTCTGCCTGGTCATCCGCATAGACCTTGCCCCGCCGCGCCTCGATCAAGGCCGTCGCATAGGCCGGGTCGAATTCGGGGTGGGGCTGGATCGAGATCGCCGAATGGTCGCGCCAGGCCAGGCCCGCCATCGGCGTGAAGGCGCTGGATACGATCACCTCGGCGCCGGGCGGCAATTCCACCACCTGATCTTGATGGGAGGCAGGCAGCCGGATCGCCGACGCTGGCTGATCCATCCAGGGCGCTTGGCCCACCACCTCATAGTCGTGGGCGCCGATGCCCCAGCCCTTGGGAGATTTGATCACCGTGCCGCCAAAGGCCTGGGCCATGGCCTGATGGCCGAAGCAGACCCCCACCAGCTTTGTCCGCCCCCTGGCTGCGCGCAGGAAGTCCAGCAAGGCGCCGATCCAGGGGTCGGTTTCATAGACCCCCGCCGCCGAGCCGGTGACGATGTAGGCGGCGCAATCCTCGGGCGAGGCAGGCATCTCGCCGCCATCCACGTCGTAGGTTCGCCAGTCGTAGGCCTCGGGGCCCAGCAGCCGCATGAACATCTCGGGGTAAGTCCCGAACGCGTCGATCGCGGATATCGGCGGGTGGCCGGTCTTGAGGATACCGACTTTCAATAGGC
>NZ_JBILRO010000061.1:0-14322 GCF_044372605.1 Phenylobacterium sp. | reverse complement strand
TTCATCGAAGGCCGCCGCGCCGATCGGATCCAGGCCCGCAGTCGGCTCGTCCAGGAATACAAGTTCCGGATCCAGCGCCAGGGCGCGGGCCAGGCCTGCGCGTTTTCGCATGCCGCCGGACAACTCCGAAGGTTTCAGAGATCCGGCTTCGGGTCGTAGCCCCGCCATGGCGATTTTCAGATCCGCAAGCTCGTGGGCATCGTTTCGCGACAGGCGAGTGTGTTCCAGCATAGGCGCTGCGACATTCTCACGAATTGTCAGATTGGAGAACAGGGCACCGCCCTGAAACAGCACGCCCCACGACCGCTCCAGCGCGCTCCAGCGGCGACGCGAGGCGCGCTGGAGTTGCTGGCCGAAGACGGTGATCGACCCTGCGTCGGGTTGGCGTAGTCCGATGATGCTGTTGAGCAGCACAGACTTACCGGATCCCGAGCCGCCAACGATGCCAAGAACCTCGCCACGGTGCACGGTGAGATCCAGGTTTTCATGCACAACGTGATCGCCAAACCGCGTGCAGAGGCCCTCGATGACGATCGCGGGACCCTCCTGATCCAAGAGTTCCTCGTCTGTCGCATTCCGACCTGGGCGGATTGCGGTCATATGTCCAGCTGCATGAAGATTACGGCGAAAATCGCGTCCAGCATGATGATCGCGAATATCGCGTGGACCACCGCGGCCGTCACGCGCCGCCCCAGAGACTCAACATCGCCGCCCACCAGCAGACCCTGGCGACAGCCGATCCCGGCAATGGTTGCGGCCATGAACGGCGCCTTGACCAGAGCGACAAAGAAGTGAGTCGAACCAACATTTTCCACGATACGTTGCAGGAAGAAAACGGGGCCCAGCCCGAGCATCGACCAGGTGACCACGAGACCCCCGAGCAAACCGGCCAGGGTCGCCACAAAGGTCAAAAGCGGAATGGTGATCAGCATCGCGATCAGCCTGGGCAGCACCAGGGCTTCGAATGGATCCACCCCCATCACCTGCATGGCGTCGACCTCCTGAGTCATTTTCATGGACCCGAGCTCCGCCGCAAAGGCCGAGGCCGAGCGGCCCGACAGCAGGACGGCAGTGATCACGATGTTGAATTCACGGATCATCGCAACGCCGATCAGTTCCACCACGAAGACTTCGGCGCCGAATTGCTGGAGAAGATTGACCCCCAGCAGAGCCACAACCGCGCCCACAAAGAAGGTCGTGACCGCCACTATCGGAATGGCGTCCAGTCCGGAGCGTTCCATCTGCGAGAATATGGGCGCCCACCGTATCCGGCCGGGTGCTGTCACCAGCCGTCCGATCATCCGTACCATTGCGACCAGCAAGCGTCCCTGGAACGCCATCGTGTCGAGGAATTCTTCTCCCAGGCTGACGACGCCACGCCCGATCCGGATCGTGAGCTGATGGAAGCCCTCGGGTTCCTTTCGCACCACCGGCTTCACGCGGTACGCCGCGTCCACGAGTTCCAGCAGGCGCCGCGTTTCGGGTTTCGCCTTTACTTGCGTCAGATCGAATTTTTCACCAGCGGCGCGGACCACGGCAAAGGCGCCCGCAGTGTCCATCCGTCGAACCGCATCAAGGTCGAAAGTCACATCACTCCGCCCGCCGACAGCGTCTCGCAATGTGTCACCACAACTGCCGAGATGCGTCGTCGTCCAGTCGCCGACGAGCACAGCCATCTGGCCGCCCGTTGTGTCCTGCAGACTGAATTCAGCCGTTCCTTGCATACTCATGTTGTTTCAGCACGGCGCGCAGCGGTCCAGCCCGGAGCGAGCGGTTGAGACGCGCCTTTGATTTAAAGTCACATTAAATGAGACGAGTGCGCTCCAAACGTTCATATGGCGCGAGCTGTTCCTCAGTCGTCGCAAAAGTGTGGCGGAAGCTGACAGCCAAGCTCCGCCCAGTTTTGGTCCCAGTCCATAGCGTATGTACAGGGAGCCGGATCTTAGCCGCTTGATCGATCGGGCGAGGACGGCCCAAGGCCCAGCAGGAGTTCAGAGTGACCCGTCAGTTCGACCTCGCCGGGGCCTCCGGGACCCGATACCGCTATAGCCACCTGGACGAGAACCGCTTCCTGCCGCCTGCGGGTGCCAACTATGTGATCGCCGAGCTGACCAGCGAAGGCACCAACGTTGTATTCGCGGGTGAAACTGACAATCTGGCCAGCCAGAGCTGGCGGGCCGATCTGGAGAAAGCCCGCCGCAAGTTCGCGGAGGCGACGCTGCTGACCCGATTGAATGTCACCCGCGCCGTGCGGGAGGCCGAGCGGCAGGATCTGGTGGAAAACTATCACCCGCCGCTGAACGGGTAGGCTTTGCGGTTGGCTGGACCTGCCAAGGCCGACTCCCCTCTGATTGTTATCTTCGGAGCGGCGATTCAGCCTGACGGTGATCCGTCGCCGGCTTTCCTGCGTCGGATAGCTTTTGGTTTGGCTGCTGCTGGCCAGCACCCTGACGCGCCGATCCTGTGTTCGGGCGGCGCCCGACGCCCGGGGCCCACCGAGGCGTCAGTCATGTTTGATCACTTGTTTACAGCCGGCGTTGCCCGTGACCGTCTGCTTCGGGACGATACAAGCCTTACGACCCTCGAGAACATCAACGCGGCGACGCAACAGGTTCGACGGGATGGACACTCCGAAGTCGTCATTTGTAGCGACAGCTACCATTTGCCGCGAATTCACCTCGGGCTCGCGTTCCTCGGCGTCAGGAACGCTCGAGGTCCTGTTCCCCGAGGACGCGGCGGCGCATCCTGGATCCACTGGATCGCGATGTGTTTGCGGGAATCGGTGGCCGTCCCGTTCTATCTGTTGATCTTGATCGGCAGTCAGCTCCGGATCAGGCCATAGTGCAGCCAACCGTCCGCAAGATGCATGTCCCCATGATCGACGAAACCGACGACAACCCCTTCGCCCGAAACAGCGCCTGGCCGAAGATGCCGCAGGCGCCGTTCCGTGTGGGTCCGATGCCGAAAGCCGAGGTCCCGGAGCCGCCGCCGCCGACCCCCAACCGAAATATCACACCGCTTTTCGTTCGACCGATTGAAACTGCGCCGGCACCCCGCTTGGACATCGGTGGTGGTGTGCCGCGAGCGCTTCAGGGCCCGACAAGACAACAGGTCGCAGCAGTCTCCACACCGGATCCTACGTCTCTCCCGCCGACATTCGCCGAACCGGTGATCAGGAACCCTGACCCCGAGGAGCCGTTCGAGGTCTCGCCGGTTGTCATTACGCCGCAGCGCAAACCTAGTTCCAGACCCAGGCGGTCTGTATGGCCTGCCGCGATAGCGACGATGGTCGGTGTCGCCGGGATCCTTGGCCTGGCGATGCTGCTGAGCCGGGTGCAGGAGGCGCGGCTGGCGTCGAAGCCTGCATCGGCGGCCATTGCCCCGGGCAGCGCGCCGGCGCCGGCTTCGATCGCCCCAATTCCGCAGGTCGCGACAAAGCCCGAAGTTGCGCCGTTGCCCTCAATCTCGACGCCGCGAACGTCACCCGGGGTTGCCAGGCCGGCACGCGTGCAGCCTGCCCCTTGGGTCAAACCGGCGACAGAAAGTGCTGAAGCCACCAACGAGGCGTTGAATGCACCTGCACTTTCATTGCCCGAAGCGCCGCCTCCACCGAGCTACAAGGCACCCCCTGAGGTCGATCCCACTGCTCCTATTGTTACCAGGTCGCCGAACTCATGACGTCATCGTCGGTCGTTGCCGTCAGCCGCAAGGCGACGCATGGTCCTGACAAACCCAACTGCGCCGTCATTCGAATGGTCGCAGGCTGCGGTGTGGAAGGTGACGCTCACTTCGGGGCCACGGTGAAACATCGCAGCCGCGTGGCCCGGGATCCGACCCAGCCCAATCTTCGGCAGGTTCATCTGATCCACGCCGAACTTCACGACGAATTGCTTGAACGTGGGTTTCAGGTTCGCCCGGGGCTGATGGGCGAGAATATCACCACGCGCGGCGTAGACCTTCTGGGCCTCTGTCGCGGCGCTATGCTGCGGATCGGACCGGAGGTGATTGTGCAGGTCACCGGGTTGCGGAACCCATGCTACCAGCTTGATGAGCTCCAGCCGGGCCTTATGGCGGCCTGTCTCGGTCGCGATTCAGAAGGCAAACCGGTGCGAAAGGCCGGCGTGATGGGGGTCATCATCAACGGTGGCCAGGTCGCCGCCGGTGATGCGATTCTTGTTGAGCTGCCGGGGGGGCCGCACGAAGCACTCAGGCCGGTCTAGGCGTTTCCGACTGGCCAACCCGTGCCCACTTCGACGATAGCCGCCCGCGCGGATCAGGCGGCCCGGACGCCCTGCAGACTGATCCGGGCGTGGAGTGGAATCTGTAGCGCCAGCAGCAGGGCCGCAGCAGCGAGGCGGAAAGGATCGTCCACGACAATCATCGAAAGGACGACCGCCAGGCGAAAGGTCCAGAGGCCGACCGGGGTAAGGTTAGCGTTACGCATACCTTAATCTGTGCTCGATCCTGCCGCCCCTGCAAGGGCCCTCTAGCGGCGAGGGGGCTCGGCGCGCTCCAGGATGATATGCAGGTGGGGTGCCTCTGGCGTCTTGCGGCTCTGGCCGGTGACGACGGTCAGGCGTGCCGGCTCGGGAACGGCGGTCATCAGGACCGTCTCGCTTGGGGTCGGGGCAAACCGGTCGGTCGCGTGCCCGGGGTCAACCAGGGCGACCAGCAGGAAGGCTGGCGCCCTGCTGGTCGGCGCCGGCGGCGCGTGCGGCTGAGCGACGGCCGATCCCGCGGACACGGCCATTGCCGTGATCAGAACAGCGCTTGCAATACCCGGCTGAAGAGCCCGCATAATGACCTCCGTTCCAACGAACGGACTGACGCTGTCACGAGTCGGCTTTGGGCGCCGCACTCTTGAGCGTGGCCTGATGTCTCGAGGGTCCTGATCGGAACGCCGTGAGTATCTGGCGCGACCAGCTCTCCAGCCGGGTCCAGACCTTTCCAGGCGCCTCGACTGTGGCGTGGAACAGTGAGGTCAGGCGGCGGGAGGCGCCCTCGGCGAGCGGTGAAGACCGCAGCAGTTTCTTCAATCCCCTGGACTTCGGCTCGCTCGGGGCGACGTCCACGGCGTCCGGTTTTGGCTCGCGCAAGGCAAGATCATCGGGGCTCTGCGGCGCGACGTCAGCGGCATCGGGCGCGCCAATGACCCGCGCCGTCACAAAGATCGCCAGTTGCAGGCGCTGGTTCCGGGTGTGGACGGCTTTGAACAGGGACCCTACGACCGGCAGTTCAGCCGCCCAGGGCGTTCCGCCCTGCTGCGTCAGTTCGGTCTCGGAGAACAACCCTGCGAACATGAAGGTCTCGCCGTCGCGAAGATTCAGGTGGGTGATCGCGCGCCGGGTACTCAGGGCGGGGATGGTCAGGCCCTCGATGGTGACGCTGTTTCGAGGGTCAATGTCACTGACCTCGGCGGCCAGATCCAGGCGAATCAGGCCGTTTGTCTGCAGGGTCGGCCGGGCCGAGATCGCCGTGCCGTAGGGTTTGAACTCGATGGTCACGCCGTCGCGGGTGGGCACGGGGTAGGGGAACTCTCCACCGGATCGGAAGCTCGCGGCCTCGCCCGACAGGGCCAGCAATTGCGGGCGCGCGAGGATGCGCGCGGACCCGCGCTGCTCCAGAACCCGCAGCGCGGCGTTCAGGTCAAGGCTTCCGATGTTTCCGTTCACGGTCGCCACGCCTTGCGGCGGCGCGGTCGGACTGGGGGCGGAACCTGTGCGCAGCGTGAAGCCCGAACCCAAGGCGCCCATATCGACGCCGATGCTGCGCAGATCATCCTCACTGGCTTCGACCAGCTGGACCTCCAGCAGGATCTGGTCCGGGCGAACGTCCACCAGGGAGATGACATCGCCCCCTGCCGCGCGCTCGGCCAGGTCGCTTGCCAGCGCAGAGGCCTGGGCGTCTGACGCCGAGCCCCGGAGCAGGACGCCACCGCTGAGGGACTGCACCTGGATCGGTTCGCCGGGGAGCAGCGCGTTGATGTCATCCTGGAGTTGGACCCCGTCGTAGCCCACCTCGACATTGATCACCTGCGTCAGGCTTCCGTCAGGGCCATAGACCAGCAGATTGGTGGCTCCGACATCATGGCCCATCACGTAGAGGTCATTGGGGCCGGCCGTGTCGACGGTGGCGATCTCCGGCTGTGACACGACTATGCGCGCGATCGTCCCCGTGACGCTCAAAGGCGCCGATTTGCCGACCGCGACGTGAAGGCTGGAGATCGCGGCGGTTTCCGGTTCCAGGGGATCGGCGACGGCGGGTAGCGCGCAGAGCAGCGACAGCACGACGCTGATCAGGAGCAGCCCGCTGCGGACAAAGCCGCCAGCGAGGTCGGCTCGACCTCGGAGCTTAAGAAGATGTGTTGCCGGGCGCTTCAAGGCCTAACGGATCGCCACAAATTATCTGGGCATTCAGTATGCCGCGTGCCTGCCTCGAACATCGGTAAAGCATTAGGTTAAGCCGTATTAGGATGTCGCGCGAGCTTTATCTTTGTTCAATATGTGAAGTAAATGATGAAACTATATGATAATTATCAGAAAAAATATTACATCATAATGTGAAGGCGAGTCCCGAAAGTCGCTCGGGCGCCCGCTCTTGAGAGCAAGAAAATCCTCTGGATCAGCTAACAGGGCAGCGCCCGGCTCAGGCTTGTGGGAGCGTCACGGTGAAGGGCCGGGCGACCGCCTGGAAGGCCGGCAGGGCCTCGCATGCCCGGGCGTGAGCCCCGAGCGCAGGCCAGCGGGCGGGATCGAAGAGCCCTGGATGCGCCTCACCCAGGAACCGCAGGACGCAGGCCGTGATGATATCGGCGTGGCCGATCTGGTCGCCGAACCACCAGACGCCCCGGCGGGCCCGATCCAGTTCCAGAAGATCCAGCACGCCTTCGATCTGCGCCTCACAGCGGGCCACCCAGACCGCCGTCGCCCGCTGATGGATCACGCGCTCATAGACCAGGCTCACGGCCTTGTCGGCCAGGCCAGAGGCCAGCGCACAGACCTTCAGCGCCGCGCGTCGCTCCAGGCCCGCGCGCGCGATCAGGGCGCGTTCGGGTCCGGCCAGTTCGTCAAGCCAGTCGAGGATGTTGGCGCTCTCGATCAGGACCTCGCCGTCATCGGTGACGAAGGTCGGCACGCGCCGCAGCGGGTTGATGGCGCCGATGGCTTCGGCGTCGCCGAACACCGACAGGGCCCTATGCTCATAGTCGAAGCCATACAGGCGCAGCGCCACCGCCACCCGGCGGACAAACGGGCTGTCGTACTGGCCGATGAGGATCATGTGTTGCCCCTTCCTGTGCTGGCGAGACGGGTCATTATGCGCGTCAGAATCGCGCACCAGCGGGGGAAATCAATGGCCAGTCCGGATCGCTTGGCGCGGGGATACGCCTGATGCTGGCGCTGCTGGGTTTCGCCATGGTGGCGACGTTCATGACCCTGATCATGACGCGCCGGGCCGCGCCGCTGGTGGCGCTGATCGTCGTGCCGGTAGTGTTCGGCCTGATCGCCGGGCACGGGCTGGATCTCGGTCCCATGATGCTGGAGGGGGTGAAGAAGATCGCGCCGACGGGCGTCATGATCATGTTCGCCATCCTCTACTTTGGCCTGATGATCGATGCGGGACTGTTCGATCCGGCCGTGCGACGCCTGCTGGTGCTGGTGCGCGGCGATCCGGTCCGGGTGGTGGTCGGCACGGTGGTGCTGGCGGTGGGGGTCTCGCTAGATGGCGACGGCTCGACGACCTACATGGTCACCGTCGCGGCCCTGCTGCCGCTCTATGCGCGGCTGGGACTGAACCCGCTGATCATGGCCTGCCTGATCATGCTCTCCAGCGGGGTGATGAACCTGACGCCCTGGGGAGGCCCCACGGCGCGGGCCGCCACGGCGCTGCAGGTCGACCCTGCCGCGCTCTTCCTGCCGATGGTGCCGGCGATGGCGGTGGGCGTGGTCTGGCTGCTGCTGCTGGCCTGGGTCTATGGTCGGCGCGAACGGCGTCGTCTGGGCGTCCTGACGCTGGATCGACCCGCGCCGGACCCGGAGGGATTGATCACGGTCTCCACGGACCCCGCGGCGCGCCGGCCGCGCCTGCTATGGGTCAATGCGGGCCTGACCCTGGCGCTGCTGATCACCCTGGTGACGGGCCTCGTGCCGCTGGCGGTGCTGTTCATGGCGGGCTTCGCGATCGCCAGCCTGATCAACTATCCGCAACCCGAAGCCCTGCGCGCCCGCATCGCCGCCCACGCGCCCAACGTCATCGCCATGGTCGCCGTGATCTTCTCGGCGGGCATCTTCACGGGGGTGCTGACCGGCACGGGAATGGTCGAGGCCATGCCCAGGAGCCTGCTGGCCCTGATCCCGCCCCAGATGGGACCGTACCTTGCCCCGATCACCGCGGCGCTCAGCCTGCCGATGACCTTCTTCATCTCCAACGATGCCTTCTATTTTGGCGTGGTCCCGATCCTGGCCGAGGCCGCATCGCACTACGGGATTTCAAAGGAAGCCATCGGCAGCGCCTCCCTGATCGGCCAGCCCTTCCACCTGCTGAGCCCGCTGGTGCCCTCCACCTACCTGCTGGTCAGCCTGGCCGGCGTCGAATTCGGCGACCACCAGCGGTTCACCTGGCCCTGGGCGGTGGCGACCTGCGCGGTGATGGGCGTGGCGGCGGCGATGCTGGGTGTGTTTCCGGTGTGGGGGTAGGGCGCCTCAGCCTTCAACATGATCAAGAAACGGGACTAACGACTCGTGCGTGCGCGCGGGAAGCTCCCGGAACTTGTGTGAGATTCACCTGTCAAAGAACGGATATTGTTCGTTATATGTTCTCTATCACGGACCATCGTGCATGACCAAAACATTGGATCATTTTTGAGCGGGAGGGGCGGCCCCTGGACATGATGAGGTTGCGGCGAACGGACCCGGATGAGAGATGGCCGGCAGGTGGGGTCTGAGGTTGCGGGTGATGGGTAGGTTTGGGGGTTATTGCAGGTGTCACCGAAATCCTTGCACCCTCAAGCAGGCGTCTGATCCGCGAGCTCGATTGCGTGCGGCATCTGGTGCGAGTGTATTTTGGGGGAACGCTTGAAAGTGCCGAATTTCAGTCAGCTGATGCGGCAAACATATCCAGAATCTCCTCAGCAAGCCCTTCGGCGGCGCGCCGCCAAGTGAGGATCGGGCGTAAGACCGTGCGCAGATGTTCGGCGCGGGCGAGGGCGGTATTGAGGTCAGCGATCACCGCCGAGATTTTCTCGGCCCAGCCGTCAAAGTTGAGTTTCAGGTCGTCATCGTGAGGGCGCACGACGCAGGCCGCCAGGGCATCCTTGTCGATGATACCTTGGTCGGCCAGGCGCGCGAGATAGTCTGCGAGGCCGCTCGTATAACTGAGGATAACGGGGACTCCGGCGGCGATGGCTTCGTAGGCGCTGAGGCCGAAGCCCTCGCTGAGCGACGGCATCAGGACGAGGGAAGACCCCTCCAAGTCCGCACGAAGCTTCATGGGGTCGTCCGTGTAGGGCAAGAGGTCCACGAGGGGGCGGTAGTCGTCGTATATGGCGAACTGATTGAACTCCGCTTCCGTCTCGCCCTCGCTGAAGCCTCGCAGAGTCAACTTGGGATGGCCGCGGCTCCCCTTTGCGGCGCGCTTCATGGCTTCGCACGCGAGCTCCGCGCCCTTAGAAGCACCGTCGTGCATCCTGGCGGACATCAGGCTGTGAAACACCCGCAGCCGCGCCTGATTGGGCTTGTGGTTGAGGAGGTCCGCGTTCAGCCCTGGCATGAGTTCGTACACGCGCGCTCCCTCGGGGAGGTGCTGGACGGCGTTGTCTGTCATCTTGGGCCCAATCCCAACCACCAATGCCGCCTCGCGCGCGACATTAAGTTGGGCCTGCGCTTTCTCGTATCCTCGGGTGGGATCGCGCCGCGCCTCGCCGACCCGGTCTTTGAATGCCTCTGAGTCCTGCGGGACAGTATGAAGGATATGCGCGAAGCGGGCCCCGAGGCTCTTGCTGACCTGCAACGCGGCTGGCCCGTTGACGTGATCATGGCCGAAGACAACATCGGGGACAAACCCCTCCAGGTCTTCGGAGGTGAGGGTCACCAAGCGGGCCTCATCGGAAAGCCCCGTCCGCTGCGGACAGCGCATCAGCCGCACGCCATGCTCGTCAGCTGCAATCTGGTCTTCCTTCGAAGCCTTCAGGGCGACGCAGACAACATCGTGCCCGGCCTGGGCAAGGGCGACGCAAAGTTCCCGATTCACCGTCGAGACGCCGCCGCGGCCTGAGCGCCACTCGCTCGCCAGGAACAGGAGCTTCAGCCGGCGAACTGGATCCGCCCCCAGTGCACCAACCCCTTCCCTAGGGGCCGCTGTTGGGCTGTCCGGGACCTGCTGCTCTTCGGCCGTCGGCGGGTGCTCCGCGGCCAGCGCGGTCCGCACTGCGTCAGCCTCGCTGCGAAGTGGTCGGGGAAGGGTTAAGTCAGCGACGGCTTTGACCACCTCGGCCGGGGCGAAGAGCCGTCGCGATGCGGCGCGAAAATTACGCTTCGCCTCCTGTACCTGATGGCGCAGCCAAGTGGCCTCGGGAAGGGCTTTTTCTATGCGGGTGACCGCTGCCACCCCTGCGGCCGTACCCCGATTGATGAGATGTCGGAGCAACCCACTCTGAAGGTGTTCAACGTAGTCGATGGAGCGCAGAAACCGGCCCTGCTGACTGTCCGGCCGGTCCGGAAACAATCGCTCCAACTCCAAATAGACCCCGGCGGCGAGATCCTCGGAGATTTCCCACTTTTCCCGGTCATCGCGGAACAAGCTGCCGTTGGCGTAGCGGGACCAAATCGCCCGCGCCAGTTCGGGGCGGTCGTGGCCAAGCGACAGCGCCCGCTCCCATACGGCCGTGTCCCCAGCACCCAGACGTTCGGCCGCGGCCACCGCGATTTCTTCGTCGGGCGGGGCGGGCGAGTTTGGCTCGAGGTCGCTTCGATGGCCGAGCGCGCCTGACAGCTGTCGCAGGGCGGACGAATGCGCCTTTCGCACAAGGAAGGCCCACACGCCACCCTCTACGTCCTGCGCCTTGAAAGTGGATCGGTGGCGGAGACGCTCCAGAAGGTCGCCCAGTTTGCGATCGTAGATGCCGTCGATCAGTTGGAGGGCCCGGTGGCCGAGGCCCTTTGAGTTCGGGCCTAAGGCAGTCCGGGCTACGGCGCGAAGCACGGCGTCGGGCGCGCGTTCATAGGCAACGCGGAGGATCTCGACCTGCGCGGTGTCGCTGGAGGAGAAGTCGTTATCAAAGAAATTGAAGACCGCGGGACCCCATCGCGGCCAGACGTGTGGCGGCAGCGCCGCGAACGCCTCGGGACGTTGACCGTAGATCAGGTACAGCGCCCTGACGGCAGCGGCAGCGGGACGATGGTGGGTGTTGGTGCCGATCAGGCGTAGGTTGTCGGGCCCTCCTTCACCGAGATAGCGAATTGCAGTGTCAATGACGCGGTGATGGTCGACGTCCGATAGGCGGCCCCACCCGGGCGTGGCGGTGAGGTCACTCTGGAACTCGTACATCCCCTCGAACCGACCGGTAGCCGCTACGAACAGCTGCATGTTGAGCCGCCACCACATGTTGACGTCCCCAGCGTCGATGGCCGCCAAGGCCTCCTGGACACGGCCGTCGGCGATGTGGGCCCCCTGGGCCCTTTCGGAAAGCTTGGCGGCGGTCTCGCGCTCGCGCCGCGCGCTGTCCCGCATCCACTTCTCGGGGCTGGAGCCGAATGGCACGAAGTAGAGGGCCTCAAGAGCTTCACCCAGCTTGGGGACGGTTTTGGCCGCGTCAAAGATGGCGTTTAGGTCGTCCAAGGGCTGGCGCAGGGCAAGCGAGGTGACCAGCTCGACCAAGCCCTCCTGGACCTTCGGGTCGGCTTCCGCAGTCAAGGCCTGTAGCGTCGCGTCTAGGTCCGCCGGCGTGAGGATCTCTGGCAAGTCGAAGAGCAGAGACCGGGCATTCTCGGCGGGGATATCAAACCGTGCCAAGGTCTCGCGCACGATGGCCAGCCGCACCGCGATGGACGTCGGCCAGCGCGGCGCGACATCTCGGACGCTGTTGAACAACCAGCTCGATCCCGGCTCCAGATGCTCCTCGAGGAAGCCACTCAGCGCCTCGCGGACCATGGGGTTTTCGGCGCAGGCCACCGCCGCCCAGAAGACCTTCGCCTGAATCTCCTGCAGGCCATTGCGGTTGTCGCGCTCAAGTGGCTGGCGTCCCAGCCAACGCAGGGCGAAGAGCGCGTCGTCGGACGATAGGGGTCCAAGCTCCAGCTGGCGCAGGAACATGTGATAGGTGCCGATGAACGCGTCCTGCTTCTCCGGCGTCAACGCCTCCAACATTTCCCGGACGGAGAGGTGGTGTGGCCACAACGCCTTAAGCGTTGCGCCACGTAGTTCGTCGTCTAGATCCTCAAGGAGATCGCCACGAAGCAGCGGCGCTATCATTTCGCGCGCTTGCGCCCGGCCCAGCCGGGACACGGCGTAGGCGGCATCCTTCCGCAGCTGGATCGGCGTGTCCGCGGTCAATGCCAAGCGGGCGAAGTCCTCGTCTAGCTCCGACTTCCCGGTCTCTTCAGCAATATCGATGGCGGTCCGGCGCGCAAACTGGCCCCGGGTCGGGTCCTGCACGAAAGCGCGAAGTTGCGTGGCAAGGCCCGGATGGTTCAACCGCGCGAAGAGTGGGCGCAGGCCGTGTATGATCTCAACAAGCTCCCCCGCCTCGAGCCGGGCAAGGAGCGCTGCGACCAGTGCTTTGCGGTCAGCGTCGCTGGCGGCGGCGACATCGCTCTGCAGCAGGACGTCCGGCTCCTCGCGGATAAGCAGCTCAAATACCGGGCGGGACAGGGTCGCTGCCCAGGCGGCGATCTCCCGCCATTGCGGCGCAATTCCCCGGGCTCCTTGGGGATCGGGGACCGCGAGAAACTGGAGGACTTGATCGGGCGTCAGGCCGTGGTCGACCAAGTAGCGCGCCGCCAAGTACTCCATGAAGGTCTGGTGGCCCCAAACGTACGTATCGGGCGCGGCGGGCTCGAACAGGGGCGTGCGGACTGTGTCCAGCAGGTCGGCCTCGCTGACTCTGAAGCTCTCCGGACCTGTCGCCTCGATGCCGCCTGAGATTTCCCGCAGCGCGAACGCCGCGCTCGGATCGGGGGGCGGCCCATATCCCGCCCAAACCCTGGACTTGCCCGAGAAGGCGGTCGCCGATGCGATGCGCGCCGCGACTGCCAGGGTTTCTGCAGCATTCAGTGCGCCACGGCGGCGGCGGCGGCGGCGGGACTCGTTGGGCTCGTCCGCCAAGGCCTCCAAGGCTAGACGGTAGAGTTCGGCCTGTTCGGCCGGAAGCTCACCTTTCTCGCGCTGGATCTCCGCCAGCATGAGCAGCGAGACGGGCCGACTCGCCAAGGCCTGTGCCCCGATCTCGCGAACACGCTGTAGGAACGTCTGGGCTGCGCCCGCGTCTCCGCTGACCGCATCGACCGCTCGCCTGACGTCCGCCTCGGCGAGCGGCGCGATCTGCAGCTTCAAGATTTCATGTTCGTCCCAGTGCTCCGCAAGCAGGCGATCCAACGACGGGGTCCACTCGACCGTGCGGCAGAGGACGCGCAGACGCATTTTCGCCAGGTCGCCACCTGTGTCCGCGAGGGCGCCCAAGAAGGTCCGCAACGCTGCCTCGAACCCCGCCGCGGCACCGAACGTCTCGTCGATGCCATCTACGAAGAGGTGCCAGGGCGCCCCATTCCTGGTCCAAGCCGTCGCACGATCCGCGGATAGTAGGTCGAGGAGGGTACTGAGGGGGTCGGCGCGGCGGCCCACGGCGATCAAATCAGCGGCTTGGCCCCTTGCGCTAAGCGCGCGCACGGCAGCCTCGGCCTCGCGGCTTTTGCCCGTGCCCGGTGCGCCCAGTAGCACCAGGCACGGCTGGTCGCACACGTCCTCGAGCGTCAGGCCCGGAGCATTTGCGTCATCGGCCAGAAAGCCGTCAACAGCCGGAATGACTTCGTCGACCGGAAACCATCTGCGGACCCAACCGAAATCGGCATGCTGCGGCATGAGCCGCTCCTGTTAGAATGAGCGCCCACAGTTAGGGTTGTTGCCGCGCAATTGCGAGGCCGACTCGCTGGAGGCACCAGCGTAGTCCGCACTCTTGAACGGGGCTAACCTCCGCACATGGGGCAGATCGGACAAGCAATCCACCTGAGACTACATTCCCGCCAAATTCAAATTTCATCGGGTCGTGGGGTAGTCAAATGCGTTGCGGCTCGCGACCCACACCCCAGGGGGCGGGTGCAGCTGGTGTGAAGT
>NZ_JBILRO010000289.1:0-3848 GCF_044372605.1 Phenylobacterium sp. | reverse complement strand
CTACGGCATGGTCCGCATTGAAACGCTCTGCGCCCGCTGTGGCAGCCACCAGGGCCACGTGTTTCCCGATGGCCCGCCGCCTACCCGCCTCCGGTACTGCATCAACTCGATCTCGCTGGAGTTCGTGCCCGACGGCGGAACCCTGCGCGATCCGCTTGGGCGCGGAGACAATGCCGGCCTGCAGACGGCCTAGCCGCGCACGTGGAAGGGCCGCAGCGCACTTCGCTATGGTCCTCCGGCCTGTGGGCGGTGATCGCCGCCGTGATCATGATTGTCTGGGTGGCCCGCGAGAACATCGCCGAGGACACGGCGACAGATCGAGGCCCGTTCAAATCGATCATTGACGCTGCCTCGGCGGCCGAGCGCGACCTGGTCGAGACCCTGCTGACCGAGAGCTTCGGCGTGCTGCGATCTCCGGCTTTCACCCGGAACCTGCTGTCGCTGGGCGATCGCTATCCAGTGATCTACGCCCGACCGGACAAGCAGGACGCCACCGTCGCCGACCTCGCCCGCGAGATCGCGCTGGAGCCGCTCGGATCACGCTACGCCCCGGCCATGGTACAGATCATCGGGCGGCAGGACGGCCCGGACCCCATGCGCTACCACGCCAGCGCGGGCGAAGGGGTGGGCTTTGGGCGCTATGCGGAGATGACCTTCGGACGCCTTCTGCTGGACCAGTTCCGCTCGACCGACCTCGTGGAGCGATCCTGCGCCGTAAACGCGACCGCCCATGAATACGCCCACACCATCACGCTCACGCCCATCGGATTCCGCAATGCCTTCACCGACACGCGGGTGAACCAGTCACAGATCCCGGATCGGCAATATCCCGGCACGCCCATCGCAAGCTACCTGATCGGCGCCGTCGCCCAGTGCACCTGGCTTCAGGACAAGGGCCGCATCGATGCGTCTGACGTCGGCGCCTGCGTGGAGGTCTTCGGCGTCAGCGCGTTCAGCGGCCCTCGCTGTACGGCCTTTGCTCAGGGCCAGGCGGTGACGCCCAGGCCGGGCCTGCCCCGGATGCCGCCGCCACTCTAGTCGGCGCTATCCTCGCCCCTTGTTGGCACAATGCGATTCCGTCGTGTCCGCGCGATGGCGCCGCGCGGGAGCGGGTGATCATGGCCGTCGGAACCCAGCAGGTGGTCGAGGACCTTGAACAGGAAGGCGGTCGACCAGCCTATCAGCAGCATCCCGTTCACCGCTTCAAGCACCCCGACGACCCGCCACCCTTCGGGCAGCAAGGGGCCCGCTTCGCCGACGGTGGAATAGGCATTGGCTGAGAAGTAGAGCGCCTGTTCGACAGTGGGCAGCAGTCCAAGAAACAGGTAGGCGAAGGCGTAGATCCAGATCTCGACGCCGTGCAGCACAAACAGACCCAGCACGATACCCAACGGCACAAGCAGCCGATCCAGATGCAGCCAGGCGGTGGTGAAGCGCTTGAGGTGCAACCCGACCAGCGACATCAACAGGTCTAGGCCCAGCAGGTGTGTGATCACCGTCGTCGCAACGAGACCGGTTGAGACCAGGAGCTCATGCGCCAGCGTCGTCATCAACACACAGAGTCCAGGCGCTCGACCGCCTCGAGCTTCGACCAGTCTCGCAGGTTATGGTCTCGGCCGCTTTGACCTAAAGCATATGCAGGCCGCCGTGGCCGCGCCTACAGAGGTATGTTGTCGTGCTTCTTCCAGGGGTTCGACAGCGTCTTGCCCTTCAGGTTCCGGAGCGCATTGGAAATCCGCCGGCGCGTCGAGTGGGGCATGATCACATCGTCGATGTAGCCGCGTGAGGCGGCCACGAAGGGGTTGGCGAACTGGGCCTGGTATTCGGCGGTCCGGGCCGCAATGGCGTCGGCGTCGCCGATCTCTGAGCGGAAGATGATCTCGACCGCCCCCTTGGCGCCCATCACGGCAATCTCGGCGCTGGGCCAGGCGTAGTTGATGTCACCGCGGATGTGCTTGGAACTCATCACGTCATAGGCGCCGCCATAGGCCTTGCGGGTAATGATGGTGATCTTGGGCACGGTCGCCTCGGCGAAAGCGAACAGCAGCTTGGCGCCATGGCGGATCAGGCCGCCCTGCTCCTGCTTGGTGCCCGGCATGAAGCCCGGGACGTCCACGAAGGTGATCAGCGGAATCTCGAAACAGTCGCAGAACCGCACGAAACGTGCGGCCTTGCGGCTGGAATCTATGTCCAGAACACCTGCCAGAACCTGCGGCTGATTGGCGACGATGCCTACAGGCCGGCCATCGATGCGGGCGAACCCCACCACGATGTTCTTGGCGAAGTCCGGGCTGATCTCGAAGAAGTCGGCCTCATCCACGACCTTCAGGATCAGTTCCTTCATGTCGTAGGGCTTGTTGGGGTTGGCTGGCACCAGGGTGTCGAGCGAGAGCTCCTCGCGGCCAGGCTCGTCATAACTTTCCCGGACCGGCGGTTTCTCCCGGTTGGACAGCGGCAGGAAGTCGACCAGACGACGGACCTGGGTCAGGGCTTCCAGGTCATTCTCGAACGCACCATCAGCAACGCCGGACTTCATGGCGTGGACGCGGTAGCCGCCCAGATCCTCGTGGCTGACATCCTCGTGGGTGACGGTCTTCACCACGTCCGGGCCGGTCACGTACATGTAGGAGGTGTCCTTCACCATGAAGATGAAGTCGGTGATGGCCGGCGAATAGACGTCGCCACCCGCGCATGGCCCCATGATCACACTGATCTGAGGGATCACGCCCGAGGCCAGGGTGTTTTCGAGGAAGATGTCGGCATAGCCGCCCAGCGCGGCCACGCCTTCCTGGATGCGCGCGCCGCCCGCATCAAACAGGCCGATGATAGGGGCGCCGACCTTCATGGCCTGACGCTGGACCTTCAGGATCTTTTCGGCGTGGGCGCTGGATAGTGATCCGCCGAACACGGTGAAATCCTTGGAGAACAGAAACACCGTCCGGCCATTGATACGGCCCCAGCCGGTGACCACGCCGTCACCCATGACCCGGTTGTCGGCCATGCCGAACTCATTGATCCGGTGCTCGACGAACATGTCGAATTCCTCGAACGAGCCTTCGTCGAGCAGCAGGTCGATGCGCTCGCGCGCCGTCAGCTTGCCCTTGGCGTGCTGACTGGCGATCCGCTTTTCGCCGCCGCCCATGCGCGCTTGTTCGCGACGCGTCTCAAGTTCTGCCAGGATGTGCTTCAAGTCGCCGCCCGCCCTTCACGTAACTGACGCGAAGCCCTAGTCGTGACAGCCCGGCGAGGCAAGATCACGCGGGGTGAGCCGGGGAGATGACCATGCTGATTGTGACGGGTTCGGTGACGGCCAGGGCCGATACCTTCGATGCCCTGCTTGAGGCGGCGCTGGCCCACGTGGCCCGCTCGCGCACCGAACCGGGATGCCTGACCCACAGCGTGCACGTGGACTGCGAAGACCCGATGCGACTGTTCTTCTACGAGGAATGGACGGACCGGCCCGCGCTGGACGCCCACTTTGCCGAGCCGGGGTCGGGGGAGTTTATGGCCGCGGTACGGTCGCTGGCGCAGACGAGCACGCGGGTTCGGATCCTGCCCGTAGAGGCACGGGGTTAGGCCGTCAGCCCCCTGAACCACTGATCCACCATGCTGGCCTCCACCCGAAGCCGGGCAACGCGCTCGGCGGCTTCGGTATCGATGCCCCACTGCTCTTCCTGGAAAGCCTCGTCGACGCGGGAGAGGTCGAAAGCCTCGCCACCGCTCAACCAGCCCCGCAATACCGCGATCGACAGCACCGCAGAGCCGTAGAGCGGCACAGCGAAGGCCAGGCCCGCCAGGGCGAAGTCATCCAGCGAAAGTGCGATCTCGCGGACACGCGTCAAAGTTTG